>JAFKKS010000355.1 GCA_017304555.1 Hyphomicrobiales bacterium | reverse complement strand
AATCCTTGATCCGCTGCTGGAACAGTTCGCGCGTCGGGAAGGCAATCAGCGAAAGCTCGTTGATCGGCGTGCCGTCCTGCTTCTCCGGCGGACGCAAAATGGTGAAGTGGACGAGATCGACCGACGCGTCGGACTTCAACAGATTGCGCCAGGTGCGCTCGCCCGCATGCGGCTCACCGGAGACAAGAAGCACCCGCAACTTGTCACGCACGCCGTCGATCGAAACAACCGCACGATTGTTGACAGGCGTCAGTTCATTTTCGAGCGGCGCGGCTTCGATCTCGACGATATTCGGCCCAGCATGCGGCACCGGCATCGCAAGACGCACGGCCGTGCCGACCTGAACCGTGCGCTTCTCGACGGTTTCACCGTCGCGGCGCACGACAACCTCGACGGGGCCTGAAGCCACGCCCTGATCCTCGACACGGAACGTAATCGTCTGCGACTGGCCGACAATGCCAAAACGCGGCGCGGAGACGATGGCGACGCGGCGGTCGCGTTCGTCCGTGCGTCCCGTGATCAACGCGTGTACCGGCGCGGCAAAGCCGAGCGCCGTGGCGTCCGTCGGCACGTCGTGTACGCGTCCATCGGTGATGAAGACCGCGCCCGCCACACGATCCGGCGGCACATCCGCGAGTGAAGCTGAAAGCGCAGAAAAGAGGCGCGTGCCGTCGGTCTCGCCATCGGCCTGTCCGGCTTCGACAACGCGTACTTCGAGGCCGGGAATGTGGCCGAGGCGCTCCGTCAACGCAGCACGCGCGGCTTCTGTCTGGCTGTTGCGCGCGCCGAAATTCTGGCTCGGGCTCTTGTCGACGACGACGACAGCGACGGAAGAGAGCGGCTCGCGATCCTCGCGCGTGAACGACGGGTTGGCGAGCGCAAGCGCCAGCATCGCCAAAGCCAACGCGCGCATCCAGCCGCCACGACGACGTGCCAGCAGCGGCAACATCGCCACCACGACCGCAACGGCGATCGCAGCCCACAAGACGTAAGTGGGAACAAGCGGCGCGAAGGAGATGCCGAGATTCATCTAAGCAACCTGCTCGGCGCAACGGCGACCGTGCTCATTGGCCGAGCCTTTCCAGCAACGCGGGCAAATGCACCTGGTCGGCCTTGTAGTTGCCGGTCAGCGTATACATCACGATGTTGACGCCGGCGCGAAAGGCGAACTCACGCTGGCGCGGCTCGCCCGGCTGCAGCGGCAGCATCGGCTGTCCGTCCGGGCGGGTCGCCCAGGCGCCGGCGAGATCGTTCGACGTGATAAGGATCGACGATACGCCGTCGCCGGCACGCACCGGCCGCTTTTCGTTGCCCTCCTCGTCGTCATTCGGCAGCGCCTCGACCCACAACTGTCCAGTCGTGAAGCGGCCGGGGAAGTCGCGCAGCAGGAAGAACGTCTTGGTCAGCACATGGTCGCGTGGCACCGGTTCGAGCGCAGGAATGTCGAGCCCGGACAGGATTTCGCGCAACGCCAACATGCCGGGGCTGCGCGTTTCGCCACCGGCGCCCGCCGGCGCTTCGACCGCATCGCGGGTGTCGAAGAGCACGGTACCACCGCGCTTCATGTAGGCATCGATGCGCGATAGCGCCTGCGGGCTCGGCTTTGCCACGCCCGGCACCACCGGCCAGTAGATCAAAGGATAAAAGGCAAGTTCGTCGCGCGCGATATCGAGGCCGATCGGCTCACCGGCCTCGAGTGCGGTGCGTTGTGCAAGAAATAGCGTGAGGCCTTGCAGACCTGACTTGCTGATCTCGTCCACTTCCGCATCGCCCGTGACAACGTAAGCGAGATGCGTCTCAAGCGCCGCCTTCAGCGCCGCGCTGTCGTCCTGTGCGTGCGCGTGCGGAATGTTGACAACTAGTCCCGCAATAATCGCAAAGACGATCGCAGCGACCGCCGGACGCCGGCGCATGCGCGCAAGGCCACCTGCAAGAATGAAGACGACGATCGCATCGAGCAGCAACAAGGCGAGCGCTCCGAGCAAAACAGGACCGCGCAGATCGCTCGGCTCGCTCACTTGGTATGACGTGCGCCGTGCATTCAGCGGCGCGAAATCGATCGGTGCGAGACGATCAGTCGGCGCAAGCGTGTTCACAGCAAGCAAGCCCTCGGGCGGCCCATAAAAGCCAGGCGGATGATCCGCAGTGGCGCGCCCCGCAAAGCGGGTGGACGCCGGCCGCGCGTATTTCGGCGGCGGGCCGAAGGCGCCAAAGCCGTCGAGGATGCGCGTTGGCGGCACGACCTCCTGCGCTTCCTTCGCTTCCGAACTCGCAGGAGTGTCAACGGTGGTCGATCCTGCGAGACCGACCACACGCTTCAGCATCTCGACGAACGTCCCGGAGAGCGGCAGATCCGACCATCGCGAGTCGGCAGTGACGTGGAAAAGCACGACGAGGCCTTTACCGCGACGCGCGCCGGTCACCAGCGGCGTGCCGTCGCCGAGCGTCGCCCAAGTGCGGTCGCCGAGCGCCGATTCCGGCTCGGCGAGAACCTGACGCGTGACGGTGACATCGTTTGGAACCGTCATGCCGGCGAACGGGCTGTCCTGATTGAAGGCGGCGAGGTGCTGCGGCTGTTCCCAAGTCAAGCTGCCGCCGAGCGTGCGGCCGCCACGCCGCAACTTCACGGGAATGAGGTCGTCCTCCTGCGCCGCGGCAAGGTGCGGTCCGGCAAAGCGCACAAGCACGCCGCCCTCCTCGACCCAGCGTGTCAGCCGCGCGCGCGCGTCGTCGCCGACATTGCCGACGTCCGCGAGCACGATCATCGGCAAATTCTGCTCCAGGAACTGCGTCACTGCCTCACCGGGCGAGCCGCGATCGGCGACGCGGATATCGGCGATCGGGTTCATCGCGCGAGAGAGATAATAGGTGGCGGCAAGCAGCGGCTGCGCCGTATCGGCGGTCGCACCGCTGACGAGGCCGACAGTGCGGCGGCGCCAGCGCTTGTCGAGAAGCTGCACCGCGCCGGAAGCACGCTCACCGGAAATTTCCAGGCGCGCAATCTCATTGCGCATCTCAAGCGGCAGATCGAAGGTCGCATCGGTCTCGCGCGCGTTGGCCGCAAACGTGAACGGCGCTTCGCCGAGCGGCAACCCCTTGAGATCGAGCGCGCGCACAATGCCGGCCTGTCCATCCGCACCTGTGTCGGTGCGCAGCACCTTCATCGTCAGCGCTCCTGCGTTGTTCTCGCCGCCCACGAGCGCGCGCGCCGGCGGCAGCCCGCCATCGACGATGGTGAGCGCCTTGCCGTTCAATGTCGTGGCGAGTGCGTCGGTAAACGCTTTGGCATTACCGAGATCGGTGCCGTCGGAAAGCCAGACGACATCGACGTCAGGACTCGCGCCAAGAAAGCGCGAGATCATCGCGAGCGCGTCGGCACGCTCCACCGTATATGGCTTCGGCACCATCTGTTGCAGGCGCACACGCGCGGCACCCGCTGGCTCCAGCGAGATATCACGCAGCGTCTCGGACAACGGCGCCAGTGCAACGCCGCGCCCGTCGGACTCGGCGCGCGCGACAATGTCGTCGGCGGTGCGTTGACGCGCTTCCCAGCTTGCCGCCGCCGACCAGCCGTCGTCGATCAGCAACAGAATAGGGCGCGTGCTGGAACTGCTGGCGACCGGCGGATTCCATAACGGGCCCGCCGCAGCGATGATCAGCAGCGCCGCCAACAGCAAACGCAGCAGCGTCAGCCACCATGGCGTGCGCGACGGCGTCTCCTCCTTCGGCACAATGTCGAAGAGGAGGCGGGTCGGGGGAAATTGCACGACCTGCGGCCGCGGCGGCACCAGCCGCAGCAGCCACCACAGCAGCGGCAGACTCAGCAGACCCAGCAGAATCAGCGGCTGCGTGAAACCGAGGGGCAGGCCTAGCATGACGCGGCCCTCATGCGCGGCGCTCCGCGGAGGCGGCGGGAGGCGCCGCGGCAACACCGGCGGCATCGGCGCCCATATGCGCGTAGAGGCCCAGCAGCAGTTCGCTCGCGGAGCGGTCGGTGCGGTGGATGGTGAAGGTCCAGCCGAGCCGCGCCGTCTCGGCACGGATCTCGGCGCGATGGCGGGCGACACGCGCGTCGTAGTCGGCGCGCCACATCTCGGCACGGCCGGCGGTGATCGCGCCCGCGCCCTCCGGCTCGATGAACTCCACGCGGCCGGAATAGGGGAAAGTCTCTTCCACCGGGTCGACGACCTGAACCAGATGGCCGTGCGCGCCGCCCGCCGCAAGTTGCGCCAGCATCCGCAGCACCTCCGGCGTCGGCGCCCAGAGATCGGACAGCACCACGACTTCCGCCAGCGGCGACGGCGCGAACGACGGCGGAAGGCTCTCGCGTTCCGCCGCATCATGCACGATCGCCTGCGCCATGCGCTCGATGACGTCGCGGCTCGCGGTCGGCCGCATCAGGCCGGGCACGCCGATCCGCTCGCCGGCTTGCACCAGAATCTCGGCCAGCGCGAAGGCGGCGATCAGAACGCGATCAAGCTTCGGCTCGCGCGCGAGATCGGACTTGAACGACATGGAGGGCGAACGATCCGGCCAGATCCAGACCGTATGCGCCGCCTCCCATTCACGCTCGCGTACGAACAGATTGTCGCCGCGCGCCGAGCGCCGCCAATCGACGCGACGCGCGGGCTCGCCCCACATGAAGCGGCGGTACTGCCAGAAATTCTCACCGGCGCCGGCGCGACGGCGGCCGTGCAGCCCATGCGTCACCGTCGCGGCGATACGGCGCGCTTCAAGGATCAGGCGCGGCATCGCTGCCGCGAGCGAACGGGCCGAACCGGTCGAGCGCCGGACGGCGCCGCTGAAATTCGCGTCCGCGCGGTCGGCCATTCGCTTATCCAATACGCGCCTTGAGGCGGCTGATCACGGCACTGACGGTTTCGCCTTCGGCGCGGGCCGCGAAGTTGAGCGCCATGCGATGCTTGAGAACCGGCTCCGCCAGCGCCAGGACATCGTCGACCGACGGCGCAAGACGGCCTTCGAGCAAAGCCCGCGCACGCACCGCCAGCATCAGCGCCTGGCTGGCGCGAGGGCCCGGGCCCCAGGCGATGAGGCGCGACGCCTCGCTTCCCTCCGCGCCCGGCCGCGCCGAGCGCACCAGCGCCAGGATCGCCTCGACGACCGACTCGCCGACCGGCAGCCGGCGCACCAAGCGCTGCGCCGCGATCAGGTCGTCGGCGGTCATCGTCGCCTTGGCCTTCGCCTCCTCGGCGCCGGTGGTGTCGAACAGGATACGGCGCTCCGCCTCGAGGTCGGGATAGTCGACGTCGATCTCCATCAGGAAGCGGTCGAGTTGCGCTTCCGGCAGTGGATACGTTCCTTCCTGCTCCAGCGGGTTCTGCGTCGCGAGCACATGGAAAGGCTTCGGCACATCATGGCGCGCGCCGGCGACGGTGACATGCAGCTCCTGCATCGCCTGCAGGAGTGCCGACTGCGTGCGCGGGCTCGCGCGGTTGATCTCGTCGGCCATCAGAAGCTGGGCGAAGATCGGGCCGGGGATGAAGCGGAAATTGCGCCGCCCTCCCGTCGTCTCCTCCAGCACTTC
>JAFKKS010000354.1 GCA_017304555.1 Hyphomicrobiales bacterium | reverse complement strand
GGCAACGTCGCGGTACTGCTGCGCGGCGACCCGGCTGTTCTCGTCGTCGATCCGGCCGGATGGCGCGTCGACCGCTGGTCGCTGCCCGACATCGTCGCCGGCCACTACA
The DNA here is from genome assembly GCA_017304555.1 of Hyphomicrobiales bacterium. Taxonomy (GTDB): domain Bacteria; phylum Pseudomonadota; class Alphaproteobacteria; order Rhizobiales; family Xanthobacteraceae; genus JAFKKS01. Next base: position 5,458 of record JAFKKS010000354.1, on the reverse strand, counting down.
TCCGCGCGTCGGGCGGCAAGCTCCTCCTCTCGGATTTCGATGGACACAGAATCTTCGTCCTGAGCGAAGACGGGCAATGCGAGCGGATTCTCGGCGCGCGTGATCGGCCGCAGTTCGGCGCACCGTTCAACCATCCGACCGACGCCGTCTTCGCGCCCGATGGAGAGCTCTACGTGTCCGACGGCTACGGCAATTCCTGCGTCCATCGCTTCGCGGCCGACGGAACACTGCGCGCCACTTGGGGCAAGCCGGGGAACGGTCCGCTTGAATTCAGCACGCCGCACGCCGTCACGATCGACGGCGCCGGCCGCGTGCTCGTCGGCGACCGCGAGAACAACCGGGTCCAGATCATCGATCGCGATGGGCGCTGGCTCGACGAAATCCGCGGCGTGTTCAAACCCATGGCGGTTGAGCCGACGCCGGACGGCGGCGTTCTGGTTACCGATCAAACACCGCGGCTCTCGCTGTTTTCGCGCGACGGCAAGCTCATCGGACGCTGCCGCACTTTCGGCACCGTCGGCCATGGCCTCGGCCTTTCGCCCGACGGTTCGATCTTCATCGCCGAGATGGGACCGGACAACCTGACGCGCCTCGCGCCCATCCCGTCATAGCCGGCTCTGCGCACACCGTTACGCCTCGCCTTTGTTGGCGCGGCGTAACGAGCGCCGCCTGCGGGATAAGGAAAAGTGTGAAGCGGTTTTCCGCCCGCATCCCGCTCTCAATATAAGAAGCGATCACGTTCATGACTTTTGGATCGATTCGATCCAAAGTCATCGTGATCTAGCCTTGAAGCATCATTCGGCGGACACGCGAACCCGACATCCGGGCGCGCGTGGGCGTCGTCGTTCGACACCGTCGGGCCATTCACGGCCCGTTCTCGTCTGCGTCTGGTTGCTCGAAGGCATATAGCTGTTTTGCCGACATGGCATAGCTCATTCGTGCTGTAGTGGCCGGAATGAGCGCCGCTCAAGGGCGCCACCGGGAGCGGGGACGCATCTTGAAAAGTCAATTGCGGCGCGGATTTCGCTTAGCTTCGTGCGCGGAGATCGCGTCTCTTCGGGGCGCGGAATGACTGCTGCGACCTATATGACGGCGCTGAACGGCGCCGCGCTGCTGTCCGAATTTCCAATCGGCGACGCGTTCCTCGCACACGGCCGTAGCCTCAGCCGCGACGAGCTCTATCAGCGGCAGAACGTGATGTTCCGTCGCTGCGTCGCGCGCGCATGGGCCATCCCATTCTACCAGCGGCTTTGGGGCAACGCCGGCGCGCAGCCTGGCGATATCAAAAGCCTCGATGATCTTTCGCGCCTGCCCGTCTTCGACAAGTCCGATCTCATGGCTTCGATCGAACGGGCGCCGCCGTTCGGCGATTTTCACGGCCGCGACTCTTATCCTGAGGCGGAGCGTCCTCCCGTCATCATCCACACGACGAGCGGAACCACGGGCAATCCGCAGATCGTGCCGTTCGGCCCGCGCGGCCGGGAGGTGCAGAACCTCCTCCTCGCGCGCGCTTACCGCTTGCACGGCATGGCCGATACCGACGTCGTCCATTCCGTCTACGGACACGGCCTGATCAACGGTGGGCACTACATCCGCGAGGCGGTGACGCACTGGACCGGAGCCACTTTCATCCCCGCCGGCACCGGTGTCGAGACGCGTTCGGTGCGCCAGGTCGAACTGATGCGATCCTTCGGCGCGACGGTGATCGTTGGCTTCGTCGACTACATCAAGCGGCTCGCAACTGTCGCGCAGGAGGCGGGCATCATTCCCGGGCGCGACGTGAAGATCCGCCTGATCTGCGGGCATATCGGGCAAGAAGACCGCGTCGAACTCGCCAAGTCCTGGGGCGGCTGCGACATCTTCGACTGGTACGGCGTCGCCGACACCGGGACCATCGCCAGCGAAGGCCCCGACCATGACGGCCTCTACGTCATGGAAGACGCGCAGTACCTCGAGGTGGCGAAGATCGACACTCACGCGCCGGCGGACGATGGCGAAGTGGGCGACATGATCGTGACGCCTCTCTACAAAGACGACATCTATCCGATGATCCGCTTCAACACGCACGACGTGACGCGCTGGCGCCCCGGCTCGTCCTCACTCGGGCTGAATTTCCGGCGCATCGACGGGTTTCTTGGCCGCAGCGACAACATGGTGAAACTGCGCGGCATCAACGTATTTCCGACCGCCGTCAGCTCCATGCTTCCCGTCTCCGGCGCACTCACCGGCGAGTACATCTGTCGGGCCGAGCGTGACGAAAACGATCGCGACACGCTGGTCGTCGCCGTCGAGGTGCACGGAAATACGACCGATCCGGCGTTGGCGGAGAGCATTCGAAATACGCTGCGCCAGAAGCTCGGCATCGACGTCGTCGTCGAGCTTGCGCCGGCAGGCTCACTGTCGCCCCTCACCCAGGTCGACGTGCGGCAGAAGCCGATCCGGCTCATCGATACGCGGCACAAGCCGTCTGCGACACGGCCATGAGCGCCGATCCCTACAGCACCGCAGCCGCACTGCATGCCGACTACGTCGCGCGCCGGCTAACACCCTCCGATGTCAACGAGGCCCAGCTGACCCGGATCGCGGAGCGCAATCCGCGCCTGAACGCCTACGTCCGTGTCGATGCAGTGGGAAGTCGCGCGGCGGCGCATGCCTCGACCGAGCGGTACCAACGCGGCGCACATTTCGGTGCGCTGGACGGCGTTCCGGTCGCGATCAAGGACAATATCGCGGTGGCGGGCCTGCCAAGACCGGGCGCCGTGGCGGCCTACGAAAATAATACGGCACCGGCGGATGCGCCCATCGTCGACAAATTCCGCAAAGCCGGCGCCGTCATCGTCGGCATGACGAACATGGATGAAGCCGCCTTCGGGTCCACCACTGAAAGCCCACTCTATGGTCGGTGCTACAATCCGCTGAAACGCGATCACACGCCCGGAGGGTCTTCCGGCGGATCAGGCGCCGCCGTTGCGGCCGGCTTGTGCGCGATAGCGCTTGGAACCGACACTCTCGGCTCGGTGCGGATTCCGGCGAGCTATTGCGGCATCGTCGGCTTCAAGCCGAGCCACGGTGCGATCGACGTCGACGGCGTTCTGGCGCTCTCACCCACGCTCGACCATGTCGGCGTATTGGCGCGAACCGTCCGCGATGCAACCTCAGCGTTTCACGCGATCGCAGATCGCGCGCTGGCGTGGAAAAATGTCGCAGAAGTCGACTCCAGGTTCGACGATGGATTGACCCTCGGTGTCCTCGACGTTAGCGATGCCACCGCGCCTGATGTCACGCGCAGCTTCAAGACCATCACGACATTGCTAGAGAAGGCGGACATCAAACTCGTGACGATCGAACGAGACAGCTTCGACTTGGGTCGCGCCCGCAAGGCCGGGCTGCTGATAACCGAAGCCGAGGCGGCACTGACACACGAAGCAGCGCTTAAAGACAATCCGAAAGGTTTCTCGCCACTCTTTCGCGACGCCATGGCCTACGCACAGCGTCAGCCGGCGCTGCGCATCGCCAGAGCCTATGAAGCGATGGAGGACGCGCGGCGTTGGGCCGCCAAGCAGTTCGCGCGATGCCACGCGATCCTCTCTCCGACCACACCGCATAAGGCTTTCCGCTTCGACAGCGACGCTCCGCCAAACGCGGCGCACATCACGAGCTTTGCCAATCTCGCCGGTATTCCGGCGCTCGCCCTGCCGGTCGCCGACGGCGATGCGCTGCCGATGTCGATTCAATTGGCCGCACCCTTCGGGCAAGACGACTGGCTGCTCGCGCTTGGCGAGCACATCGCCAATCTGCTGCCGGCGCCTTCGCTGGAGCGCGTGTGATGGCAGATTTTTCATGGCCCGCCGGTAAGCGCCTTGCGGTCTCCTTTGTCGTCAATGTCGAGGAAGGTGCGGAACTGCGCGTCACCGACGGCGATCGCTCGCCGGAGCCGATCGATGAGCTCGGCGTCGTGCTCAAGGGCGATTTCCGCAATTACAGCAACGAGACCAACTACGCCTACGGCACCGGTCCCGGGGCGCAGCGCGTGCTGCTGCTGCTCGAGCGCTTCGGCGTCACAGCCACCTTCACCGCGGCGGCTCTCGCGCTCGAACGGGCGCCGCACATCGCCAAGGCTATCGCCGCCGGCGGGCACGAAGCCTGCGCGCATGGCTGGCGCTGGGTTCCGCAGCATCGCCTCAATGAAGAGGACGAGCGCGCCTTCATCCGCAAGGCGATCGCATCCATCGAGAAGAGCGTCGGGCAGCGACCTCTCGGTTGGCTCTCGCGCTATCTCCACACCGGCAACACGCGCCGACTGCTGGCTGAGGAAGGCTTCCTCTATCACATGGACGACTACAGCAGCGACACGCCCTTCTGGGACGCAAGCTGCGGCAAGCCGATCGTCGTCGTTCCCTATTCTCTCGACACCAACGACATGAAGATGTGGAACGCCCCCGCTCTATCGCCAGCGGACTGGGCGACCTACGCCATCGATTCCTTCGATTGGATGATGCGCGAGCCGCGAAGCGAGCCGGCGATGCTCTCGATCGGCGTTCACTTGCGCATCATCGGCCGGCCAGGGCGGATCGGCGCTTTCGAGCGCGTCCTCGATCACATCACGCGCGATCCGCGCGCCTGGATCACGACGCGGCGCGCCATCGCCCAGCACTTCCAGCGCGCCGTCCCCGCGCCCGCCGCAACATCATGACGGCAAGGAGTCATCTATGAGCCGCGACCCGAGCGTGTTCCGTGCTGCGGCATGGGACGCCTTCACCAGCACATCGCGCGCCGCAATCGACGCTCCGGATGCCGAGAGGGCGCTTCTGAAAATCACCGGGGCGAGCAAGGCGCTGCTCGGCGACAAGGACGCCTATCTGCGTCCTGGAGCGCTGAAGGAAGGCGAGCGCCATTACTCCATCTCGGGCATCTTCCTGATCAGCCCTTCTCGTCGCGAGAATGTTCTCGTCGCCGAAGATGGCTTTCCCCCTGAGCAGCACAGATTGCGTATCCCGATCGAGCACGGACATCCCGGCTGGATGGTCAAACATCAAAAGCCGCTGCTGCTTGCCAACACCGACAATCACAACGACTTCAAACAGATTTTGAAGACGTCGCGGATGGGCTCCGTCGTGTTCGCGCCGCTGTTCTGGAAAGGGCAGATGTTCGGACAGATCGTTACGGCCTCGCAGGCGCGCGACACATATTCGGAAGCCGATCTCGCCGTTCAGATCGCTTTCGGCGATCTCGCTGCCGCGGTCTTCGTCGCGCATGGCGGCAGCACTCTACTTGATGGAATCCATTGACCGATCCGGTCGCCGTCCGGCGCGCCGAATGACATTTCAGTTCGCAATTCAATCCATGGGAGACCGACAATGAACGACAAGAGAAAGACTTTTGGAAACGACACGCGCGCCATGATCGACCGGCGGACCCTGATGAAGGGCGCGGCGGCCATCGGCGGCGGCATCGTCGC
>JAFKKS010000353.1 GCA_017304555.1 Hyphomicrobiales bacterium | reverse complement strand
CACGCCGAGCAGCACCGTGCCCTTGGCCGCCCAGTCGCGCGACGAGCCGGTGCCGTATTCCTTGCCGGCGAAGATGACGAGCGGCACCTTCTCTTCCTTGTAGCGCATCGCCGCGTCGTAGATCGGCAGCTTCTCGCCCGACGGATAGTGCGTGGTGAAGCCGCCCTCGATGCCCTGCAGCATCTGGTTCTTGATGCGGATATTGGCGAACGTGCCGCGCATCATCACTTCATGATTGCCGCGGCGCGTGCCGTACTGGTTGAAGTCGACCGGACGTACCTGATGGTCGCGCAGATACTCGCCCGCGGGCGAGCTTTCCTTGATCGAACCGGCCGGCGAGATGTGGTCGGTGGTGATCGAATCGAGGAACAGCCCGAGGATGCGGCCGTCGACGATGTCCGTCACCGGCGCCGGCGTGCGCGACATACCCTCAAAATACGGCGGGTTCTGCACATAGGTCGAGCGGCGCTCCCACTTGAACGTCTCCGCGCCCGTGACCTTGATCTTCTGCCAATGCGCGTCGCCCTTGAACAGATCGGCGTACTTCTTCGTGAACATCGCCTTCGACAGCGTCTTGCGCACCAGCGCCGCGACTTCTTGGTTCGAAGGCCAGATGTCCTTGAGATACACCGGCTTGCCGTCCGATCCGGTGCCGAGTGGTTCCTTGACCAAATCGATCTGCATCGAACCGGCGAGCGCGTAAGCGACGACCAGCGGCGGCGAGGCAAGATAGTTCGCGCGCACGTCCGGATTGACACGCCCTTCGAAGTTACGGTTGCCCGAGAGAACCGCTGCCGCGACGAGGTCGTTCTTGTTGATCGTCTCGGAAATCTCCTCCGGCAACGGGCCGGAGTTGCCGATGCATGTCGTGCAACCGAAACCGACGAGATTGAAGCCGAGCGCGTCGAGATCCTTCTGCAGATCCGACTTCTCAAAATATTCGCCGGCGACTTGCGAGCCCGGCGCAAGCGACGTCTTCACCCACGGCTTCGTCTTGAGGCCCTTGGCGACCGCGTTGCGCGCGAGAAGGCCCGCGCCCAGCATCAGCGTCGGGTTCGAGGTGTTGGTGCAGGACGTGATCGCTGCGATCACGACGTCGCCATTGCCGAGATCGTGCTTGCGGCCCTCGACCGGGAAGCGCTTTGCAAGATCGCCGGCCTTCTTGAACTCCTTGTCCATTGCCGTTGCGAAGCCCGCTTTGGCGTCGCGCAGCAGCACGCGATCCTGCGGGCGCTTCGGCCCGGCAATCGACGGTTCGACGGCGGAAAGATCGAGCGCCAACGTGTCGGTGAACACCGGGTCGGGCGTCGATTGCGTGCGCAGCATGCCTTGCGCCTTCGCGTAGGCTTCGACCAGCGCCACCTTACCGCTCGCGCGGCCAGTCTCATCGAGATAGCGCAGCGTCTCGTCGTCGATCGGGAAGTAGCCGCAGGTCGCGCCGTATTCCGGCGCCATGTTGCCGATCGTCGCGCGATCCTCGAGCGCGAGGCCGTCGAGCCCCGGTCCGTAGAATTCGACGAACTTACCGACGACGCCATGCGCGCGCAGCATCTGCGTGACGGTGAGCACGAGATCGGTCGCGGTGACGCCTTCCTTCAGCTTGCCGGAAAGCTTGAAGCCGATGACTTCCGGCAGCAGCATCGACACCGGCTGGCCGAGCATTGCGGCTTCCGCCTCGATGCCGCCGACGCCCCAGCCGAGCACGGCAAGGCCGTTGACCATCGTGGTGTGCGAATCGGTGCCGACGAGCGTGTCCGGATAAGCGACGTCGACCGTCACCGTTTTGCCGTCGACCTTCGCCTTCTCTTTTCCGGAGAACACGACCTGCGAGAGATATTCGAGATTGATCTGGTGGCAGATGCCGGTGTCCGGCGGCACGACGCGGAAATTATCGAACGCTTCCTGTGCCCACTTGAGGAACTTGTAGCGCTCCTCGTTCTGCTTGTACTCCTCCTCGATGTTCTTCTTGAAGGCGCTGTTGGAGCCGAAGAAGTTCACGATGACCGAGTGATCGATGACGAGATCGACCGGCACCAGCGGGTTGATCTTGTTGGTGTTGCCGCCGAGCATCTTCATCGCGTCGCGCATCGCGGCGAGATCGACAACGGCGGGAACGCCGGTGAAGTCCTGCATCAGAACGCGTGCCGGCCGGTAGGCGATTTCCAGGGTGGAATTGCGCGTCTTCAGCCACGCCGCGACCGCCTTGATGTCCTCCTTCGTCACCGTGCGGCCATCCTCATGCCGCAGCAGGTTCTCCAGCAGCACCTTCATCGAGAACGGAAGCTTGGAGATCCCCCGCAAGCCATTCGATTCGGCGGCCGGGAGGCTGTAATAGACGTAGGATTTCGACCCTACTTCGAGGGTCTTGCGGCATTTAAAGCTGTCGAGCGAGGTCATAATTGTCTGTTTCCATCCGCCTTTGGGACGACGGCGCGAGGATTCGCGTCTGCCCGATTGGGCCGTGCCCAAGGGAGGTCCTTGGGCGTGTCGGGGCAACATGCCGGCTTATAAGGTCTTTTCCGGTAGTCTGCTATCGTTCTTGAGTGGAACATGCATGCATCCGCCGACCTTAAAAAGTGAACACTGATTCAATATTTCCCATCCAATTTCTCCCGCAGCGGAATCCCCATGCGCCTGTCTGCTTATAATTTGAGGTGCGTCCGCGGCGATTGCCAGGTTTTCGACAATCTTTGCTTCACGATCGAGGGCGGCCAGGCCCTGGTCGTGACAGGTCCGAACGGTGCCGGCAAATCGTCCCTTCTGCGCCTGATCGGCGGGCTCGTCCGTATCGACAGCGGCACCCTGACGCTCGAGGGTGGCGACCCCGAGCGCGGCATAGGCGAGCAGGTGCACTACCTCGGCCACCTCGATCCGCTGAAGCCGTCGCTCACGGCACGCGAGAACCTGCTGTTCTGGGCCCAATTCCTCGGCGGCGACTTGCTCAAAGCGGCGCAGGCTCTGGAAAAGGTCGGCCTCGCCGGCCTCGCGGACCTGCCCGCCGGATACCTTTCCGCTGGACAGCGCCGGCGGCTCTCCATCGCGCGGCTGCTGAGCGTGCCGCGGCCGATCTGGCTGCTCGACGAACCGACCGCGCCGCTTGACACCGCAGCCCGCGACGACATCGCAGCGCTAATGCAGGCGCACCTCGCGCAGGGCGGCATCATCGTCGCCGCAACGCATGCGCCCATTGGCCTCGAAGGCGCGCAGGAGCTTCGCCTCGACGCCGCGCGCGCGATCGCCGCATGAGCGCCTTTACCGCCATGCTTGCGCGCGACCTGCGCCTCGCGACCCGGGCGGGCGGCGGCGCGCTCATGGGCGTCCTCTTCTTCTTTATCGTGGTGACGCTGATGCCGTTCGCGCTCGGCCCCGACCTCGCGCTGCTGCAGCGGATCGGCCCGGCGATTCTGTGGCTCGGCGCACTTCTCGCCAATCTGCTCGCGCTCGATCGCCTCTTGGCGATCGATCAAGAGGACGGCTCGCTCGACCTCATCCTCAATGCGCCGCTGCCGTTGGAACTGACGCTGATCGCCAAGGCCGCCGCCCATTGGCTGACGACAGGCATACCGCTCGTCGTCGCGACGCCCCTCCTCGGCTTGATGCTCAACCTCGAGCCGGCAAGTACCGCCGCCGTCGCGCTGACCTTGCTCGCCGGCACGCCCGCGCTCACCTGCATCGGCCTGATCGGAGCGGCGCTGCTCGTCGCTCTGCGCCGCGGCGGCCTGCTGCTGCCGATCCTGATCTTGCCGCTCACGGTGCCGGTCCTGATCTTCGGCGTTTCCGCCTGCAACGCGGCGATCGTCGGACCGATGCCGTTCGGCGCGCCCTTCACGATCCTCTGCGCGCTGACCCTGGTGAGCCTGGTCGTTGGGCCGTTCGCCGCCGCCGCGGCGCTTCGCCATGCGATGGAGTGACGCTCGCAAGCTGTTGAAGGGCGCGCGCTTACGCCCGATTGTGCCGGGAGGCCGGCGTGACTAAGACAACCGCCAAGGACAAGACGCCGCAGCCATGCCCCTGATCGACCTCGCCAACCCGTCGCGCTTTCTCGCGTTTGCCGAGCGCGCTTTGCCGTGGCTTGCTGGGCTGACCGCTGCCCTGCTCGCGGTCGGGCTCTACCTCGCGCTGTTCGTCGCACCCGACGACTACCAGCAGGGCGCGACGGTGAAGATCATGTTCCTGCACGTGCCGTTCGCCTGGCTCTCGATGATGTGCTGGGGCCTGATGAGCATCGCAGGTCTCGGCACCCTGGTGTGGCGGCATCCACTTGCCGACGTGACGGCGAAAGCGGCCGCACCGATCGGCGCCGCCTTCACGTTCCTCTGCCTGCTCACCGGCTCGCTGTGGGGCCGCCCGATGTGGGGCACCTACTGGGTGTGGGATGCGCGGCTCACCTCCGTGCTCGTTCTCTTCCTGATGTATCTCGGCCTGCTCGCGCTCTGGCGCGCCGTCGACGACCCATCACGCGCAGCGCGCGCGGCCGCAATCTTGACGATCGTCGGCGCGATCAACATTCCGATCATCAAATTCTCCGTCGATTGGTGGAACACGCTGCATCAATCCGCATCGGTGCTGCGCATGGGCGGCCCGGCAATCGACCCGACGATCCTGCGCCCGCTGCTGGTGATGGCGCTGGCGATGACGTTTCTCTTCGCCACGCTTCTGATCGGCGCGATGCGCAACGAGATCCTGCGCCGCCGCGTGCGCGACCTCGAACGCCAGGGCGTGACGCGCCGCTCGGGAGCCAACACACCGTGAGCGCGACCGACGAACAGGCAACGGAGAAAGAGGCCGCCCGGACGTCGAACACGCGGCGCTGGTTTCTGCTCATTCCGCTGCTCTTTTTCGCCGCACTGACAGGATTGTTCGCGCTGCGCCTCGGCGCCGGCGATCCATCGAAACTACCTTCCGTCCTAATCGGACATCGGGTCCCCGCGATGACATTGCCCGCATTGACCGGTTTGGAGCGCGATGGAAAAGCAGTTCCCGGCGTCTCGCCGGAGACGTTCAAGGGCGCGGTCAGCGTCGTGAACGTCTGGGCGTCGTGGTGCGTGCCGTGCCACGACGAGGCGCCGATCCTGATGCAGCTTGCGCAGGACAAGCGCGTGCAACTCGTCGGCATCAACTATAAGGACCAGGCGGACAACGCCCGCCGCTTCCTCGGCCGCTACGGCAATCCCTTTGTCGCGTCGGGCGTCGACGCTAACGGGCGCGCCGCGATCGAATGGGGCGTCTACGGCGTGCCGGAAACTTTCGTCATCGGACGCGACGGCCGCATCGCCTTCAAGCTCGTCGGCCCGATCACGGCGGAGAACCTCGAGCGCACGCTCAAGCCGGAAATCGAGAAGGCGCTGGCGGGATCGTAGCCTAACCCGTCATCCTGAGGCGCTCGCCGAGCCTATCGCTCCCTCTCCCCGCTTGCGGGGAGAGGGCCGGGGTGAGGGGCATTTCGCTATTCTGAGCCTTGATCGGAACACCCCTCACCCCGATCGCTTTGCGATCCGACCTCTCCCCGCAAGCGGGGAGAGGTGAAGACGGCGTGCTCATTTCATCTCGAGCGTTACCTTCGCGCCCCCATCAGCGCATCGGTCGCCTGCAGCTTGCCGACCTCGAGCCCGTTCCAGTTCGTCATCACCGGCGCGAGCAGCGGAGCGAGAAACGTGCGATCGGCCTCCGTCAGCGGAACGAAACGCGCGATCATCGCTGCCATCATCATTTCCGAAGCGCGCTTGGTGCCGTCGTCCACCTTCAGCGCAACGCCGAGCCCGAGATCGGGGAAAGCGCCGGTGAACACGCCTTCCGCACCGGTCTTCACGAAAACGCGCGTGCCGAAATGCTGCATCTCCTTGGTGCAGAACCGCTCCGTTCCGGCGACGAACCACGGCTTCGCCGCGCAAGCTGCGCGTAGCCGCGCCGCCGCCTTGGCCGTTTCCGGCGCAAGCCCCTGCCCCGTCCCGAAACGCGCAAAGGCGAAGGCCAATGCCCGCAGCGGGACCGGCCAGTTCGGCGCCGAGCATCCATCGATCGCCGGCGCCTCGAGCTGCACGCCGGCAAGGCGCTCGATCCCGGCCTGCACTTCACGCTGCAGCGGGTGCGTCGGATCGACGTAACCGTGATGATCGACGCCCATCGCGCACGCCGCGCAGACGAATCCGGAATGTTTGCCCGAGCAGTTGTTATGCAGCGCGCTCGGCTCCTGCCCGGCGCGCGCCAGCGCACGGGCCGTGGCCTCGCGTGAAGGCCAATGCGCGCCGCACTCCAGCGCCGCAACGTCGAGCCCCGCCGCCTTGAGCGTGCGCGCCGCCGTCGCGGCGTGCGCCGGTTCGCCGTTGTGCGAGGCGCAGGCGAGCGCGATCTGTTCGTCGTCGAGCTTGAAGCGATCCACCGCCCCGCTTTCGATCAGCGGCAGCGCCTGGAACGCCTTGATCGCCGAACGCGGATAGACCGCACGTTCGACGTCGCCGAGCGCAAAGACCATTGCGCCATCGGCATCGACGATGGCGACGCTGCCACGGTGCCGGCTTTCGACGCGGCCGCCGCGCCAGACTTCGATAAGGACGGGGTTACTCATGGGGTTTCTTGCGAAGCGGGAGGGGGAGCCACATTTACGGCGGAAATCATCCCTTCATTGCGCGCATCATGCGCGCCCTCGTCAAGTTGATCGCTTTCGTCCTCCTCGGCCTGTTCCTGGTTCCGCTCGCCGCCCGCGCGACATGGTTCGCGTTCGAAGACCGGCCGGCGAGCTGGCGCGACGCGGACTGGTCAAGCACCGGCATGCTGCCGCGGCCGGCGGATGCGCCGGATGCGCGGCTGCTGATTTTCTCGGGGCGCACCGGCGGCCTCAAGGGCCTCGTCGCCGTGCACAGCTGGGTGGTGATCAAGCCCGCCAATGCCAAAGCCTGGTCGCGCTACGACGTGGTCGGTTGGGGCAGCCCGGTGCGGCTCAACGGCTGGGCGGCGGACGGGCGCTGGTACGGCTCGACGCCGACGGTCGTCGCCGATGTGCGCGGCGCCGAAGCCGAGGCGCTGATCCCCAAAGTCGAAGCCGCGATCAAAGGCTACCGCTACGCCGAGGCCGGCGACTACAGGCTGTGGCCGGGCCCCAACAGCAACACCTTCGTCGCGGCGATCCTGCGCGCGGTGCCGGAACTCGGCGTCGTGCTGCCGCCGAACGCGGTCGGCAAGGATTTCCGCAACGAAGGCTTCTATGCCGGGCTCACCGACAGCGGCACCGGCGTCGAACTCAACCTGTTCGGCTTGCTCGGCGTGAAAGTCGGCTGGGTCGAAGGCCTGGAGATCAATCTTCTCGGCCTCGTCAGCGGTCTCGATTTTCGCGCGCCGGCGCTGAAGCTCCCGGGCTTCGGCCGCATCGGCTTGGGCTTCCCGACGGCGACGGAAGCAAGCGCCGAAAGCCGTTGAATCAAAGTCTCAGCCGGGCGGCGTGCGCGCTTGAATTGACGCGGCTTCGGCTGAGCCGAAGGGCCCACGCCTGCGGAATCATTTTCGCAGCAATGCGACGTTTCATTTTGAATTCACACGCTTTTGTCTCCGAGGCGGCGCGGCATGCGTGCGCCCGCGTGAAAATCATGCGACTCTCGCCCGGCCCACTTCACGCGTCATGGCCGGGCTTGTCCCGGCCATCCACGTCTTTCTGGTTTTAAGACGTGGATGCCCGGCATGAAGCCGGGCATGACGGAGAGACGGATTCATGCGCGACACTTGGCCTCTGCTCGACAAGATCCCCTTCCCGCCGCTGCGGCGCGGCGCGCTGCAGACGCTGCAGGTCAATGTCGGTTATCGCTGCAACCAGTCCTGCGTGCATTGCCACGTCAATGCCGGCCCCAATCGCACCGAGGAGATGTCGAGCGAGACGGTGGACACCGTTCTCGCCTTCATCGAGCGCCGGCGGATCACGACGCTCGACATCACCGGCGGCGCGCCGGAGCTCAACCCGCATTTTCGCCGCCTGGTGACGGGCGCGCGCGACAGGGCGGTCCGCGTCATGGATCGCTGCAACCTGACCATCCTCGAGCAGCCCGGGCAGGAAGACCTCACGGAATTTCTCGCTGCGCAGCAGGTCGAGGTCGTCGCCTCCATGCCCTGCTATCAGATCGACAACGTCGACAAGCAGCGCGGCAAGGGCGTGTTCGATGGCTCGATCCGCGGCCTACGCCGCCTCAACGCCGTCGGCTACGGCCGTCCGGACACGGAGTTGACGCTCAACCTCGTCTACAATCCGCAGGGCCCGTCGCTGCCGCCGCCGCAGGCCGCATTGGAAGCCGACTACAAGCGCGCGCTCGGCGAGCAGTACGGCATCGTCTTCAACAACCTCTACACGCTTGCCAACATGCCGATCCAACGCTTCGGCGCGATCCTGCTGTCGCAAGGCCAGTTCGACGACTACCTCGCGCTGCTGCAGCACGCGCATCTCGACGCCAACCTCGACGGCGTGATGTGCCGCAGCCTGATCTCGGTCGACTATCGCGGCTACGTCTACGACTGCGACTTCAACCAGATGCTCGACCTCCCGCTTAGTCATGACGGCCGCGAGCGCACGCATCTCTCCGACCTGCTGCACGCCGACCTCACGGGCCATCCCATCCGGGTCGCCGGGCACTGCTTCGGCTGCACCGCCGGACAAGGCTCGAGTTGCGGCGGCGCCTTGAAGGAGGCGGCCGAGTAACGGCGCACCGCTGCGGCCGCACCGGCCAGCCAAGGGCTCGCGGAGCCAATCGTCAATATTGAGTCGATTGCCGTTTTTCCTGGCCGCAGATCAACGCCGAGGACGTGGTAAGCTCGGGCAAATTGGGATTCGGCGGGTGGCAAGCCTTTCAATCATCGTCCCGGTCCTCAATGAGGCGCCGGTGATCGCGCAAGCGCTGGCGGCGCTTGTACCCTTGCGCGCGCGCGGGGTCGAAGTCATCATTGCAGACGGTGGGAGTGAGGACGACACGTTGGGGCGCGTGGCGACATTGGCAGACGGGGCTATCACGGCTCCGCGCGGACGTGGAGCGCAGATGAACGCCGGGGCGCAAGCCGCGCATGGCGACGTTCTGCTGTTCCTGCACGCCGACACCCGCCTGCCCACCGACGCCGACGGCCTCGTCCGTGATGGTTTGACCCACAGCAGGCGCGCCTGGGGGCGCTTCGACGTCGCGATCGAAGGCCGAAGCCCGTCCCTGAGATTGGTGGCCAAGCTGATGAACTGGCGTTCGCGGCTCACCGGCATCGCGACCGGCGACCAGGCGATCTTCGTCACGCGCGAAGCGTTCGCTGCCGCCGGCGGCTTTCCCGACATTCCGTTGATGGAGGACATCGTCCTTTCCCGCCGGTTGAAACGTATCTCTCGCCCCGTAAATCTCGCGGCGCGCGTCGTCACCTCCGGCCGCCGCTGGGAGAAGAACGGCGTGCTCCGAACCGTTCTCCTGATGTGGCGTCTGCGTCTCGCCTTCTTCCTCGGCGCTTCGCCGGCAACGCTTGCAAGGTCCTATGGCTACGCCGCCCGATAGTCCCAAACCGGTGACGATCGCGATCCTCGCCAAGGCGCCGGTGCCGGGGACGGTGAAGACGCGCCTGGCGATGATGCTCGGCGTCTACGGCGCCGCGACCCTGCAGGAGCGGCTGATCGTGCGGACCGTCGAGACGGCGGTGGAAGCAGGCACCGGTCCCGTGCATCTGTGGGCAAGCCCCGACGAGCGCCACCCCTGCTTCAAGGCGTTGATCGAGCGCTTCTCATTGCCGGTCGCGCGCCAGCCGAAGAGCGACCTGGGTGCGCGCATGCATGCGGCATTCGTCCATGCGAGCGGGCCCGCCATCGTGATCGGCAGCGACTGCCCAGTGCTCACGCCGCAGCATCTGCGCGACGCCGCCGACGTGTTGCGTAACGGCGCGGATGCGACGGTTTGCCCCTCCGACGACGGCGGTTATGTGCTGATCGGCCTGCGCAAGCCGGAGCCGACGCTGTTCCAGGATATGACCTGGAGCACCGATACGGTAATGACCGAGACGCGCCATCGCCTCACGCGTCGCGGTCTCTCCTGGCGCGAGCCGGCGCAGCTTTGGGACGTCGACCGCCCGACCGATGTGCGCCGCATGCGTCGCGAAGGGCTCAAGGATCTGCTGGCCGACATCGACCATGAGGTTTCGCCGCTGCGCGTCGTCGGACGGGATTAGGCCGTCGCTTCACCCGAGGCGTTTCTTACCTCCCCCTGAAAGGGGGAGGTCGGAGGCCGAAGGCCGCCGGGTGGGGGTCGCTCGCAACGAATCGAAAACGAC
>JAFKKS010000352.1:10268-14041 GCA_017304555.1 Hyphomicrobiales bacterium | reverse complement strand
ATACGCTTGGTCGCCATCGGCGGCAGCTTCACCTGCCGTGCGGCATCGAGATTTGCCGGCTTATCGCCGACCTCGATGAGCCCCACCATGCCCATGCCGAAATGCGGCGAGCATCGATACCCGTAAACGCCCGGCGTCTGGAACGTCACCGAAACTTCCTGCGACATCTTGCCTTTGAAGGGCTGCGCGCCTTCGGGCAGCATACCGGGGATCGTCTCGGCGTCATGCCCCTTGTCCGTCGGGACAAAATGGACGGTATCGCCTGGCTGAATTTTCAGGAACGCGGGCTCGAAAGCCATCGCTTGGCTGTTCGCGCCCTTGTTCAGCATCTTGACCTGGAATTCAGCCGCTGTGGCCGGGATGGTGAAGAGCAGCGCGCCTGCCAAACACAACGCTGATAAGGGGGCGTATTTCATCTTTTAACTCCATCTGCATTCGGCCGTCGCTCGGAAGCGGCCTTTTGTTTTGCAGACGAAGCGTAGCGCGCGGCACTTGCGCGTCTTTGCGCTTGCACAAGCTCACCGTGTTTGATTTGCGTGCGCGCTTACATTAATGGGCCAGGTCGATCCGGTAACGCGTTGCCTTCGTTGAGTGCGTCGGCGAAGGCGTGATGGATGTCGCGGTGAATGGCTTCATCCTCGCGCATGGCAATGACCATGTCGCTGATATTCGCGTCCGGCGCCAAGGTCCAATAGGCGACGGCGGACGATGGCGCCGGACGGTTCTCCTGCGCGCCGGAGTCGATGCGTTCGAGATACTGCGAGTAGCCTTGCACCGATTGCTCGGCGAGATAGCCGGCGAGCCGATGCGCGGTGCGCGCGGAGATCAGATAGAGCAGGAAGTAGGCGTTATAGAAAACGCCCTGGCCGATGACGATCAGCAGGCGTTCCCACGTGCGCGGGCGCGCAATGGCGACGAAAGCCATCAGGTGCTCGCGCTGGTTTTCCGCCTCATCCATGAAAGTGCGGACCCAGCCCCGGTCGTCAATCATCCGCCGCAGGCATTTCAGGTGCAGCTGGGTGGCGGCGACCATGGCGGGAACGGCGGCGATGGTCTCGAGGACAGTGACGCGGTCGCCATAGCGGCGGCCGAATAAAACGCCTGCCGTGCTCGTCAACACACGGGCAGCGCCAAGGGCAAACCGGTCCGACAATGTCTCCGGTGTATGGTGACGAAAAAGGTCTGCCTTGTTGATATTCAGCATCGCTGCTCCAGGCTTGACGGCGGCAGAAGCGTCGCTCCGTCGTGGGGGCCACGCGATCGTACCCACACCGGATGCTGCCGCTGATCAATCCACTGGTATTTCTGCCCCATTTCCGTCAACGCTGCCAGGACCGTTTGAGCGGCATTCGTCAATCTCCACGAAGAACGCTACGCCTTCGGCGAAAGCGCCCTAGAGGCCCGATTCTAACATTTGCCTACCCTTTCGCCGGCCATCTTTGCAAATGTTAGAATCGAAGAACCACTAGCAACGTAAACTGCCAGCGGCGTTTAGGATTTGACATTCGCTTCTCGAAGTCGCTGCAAAGTGGCGCGCAAGTGTCAAATCCACTCCACTGGCCAATCATCTATGGACGCTTCCGTTGAGCGTCTTTGCGGAAACGCAATAAACCAGCAATATCGCCGGGTGCCAGGCGGGAATGCGGCGCAAGACGGGCGGCATGGACTTTCACCTCAACCCAGAATTTCTGCAGGGAACCGAGCTGTTTCGTGACGTGCCGGCCGCGGCGTTGCATGAAATTCAGGCGGCGTCGTCGCAAAGGCGCGTGGCGGCCGGCCAGGTTGTCTTCCGCCAGGGCGATTCCGCCGCCGCCCTCTATGTCGTCGCTACGGGGCGTTTGCGTGCGACACAGACGACCGCCGACGGCCAGCAGGTCATCATCCGCTATCTCGGCCCTGGCGAAGTGGCCGGCTACACAACCCTGTCGGGTGGGGGCGTGCATCCCGGTGCGGTGATCGCGGTTGAGGACGCTCTCCTTATCAGTTGGACCAGCGCCGCCATCAAGCGGCTCATGGCGGAACATTCGTCGATCGCGATGAATGCCGTCGCTTTTCTCGGCGCGCGCTACCATGAGATGCAGGTCCGCATTCGCGAACTCTCCACGGAGAAGGTTGAGCGCCGCATCGCGCATACCGTCCTCCGATTGGTCGAACAGGCCGGTCGGCGTACCGCACGCGGCATCGAGATCGCCATTCCGTTGTCCCGGCAGGATCTCGCGGAAATGTCGGGCACGACCTTGCATACGGTGAGCCGCACGCTCAGCGCATGGGAAGAGCAGAAGATCGTGAGTTGCGGCCGGCGTCGCGTCGTTGTTGCGAAAGCGGACGTGCTGACCTCAATCGCCGAGGTTTAGCGGTCGTCCGCGCCGCGCACGCGGAATATGTGAAAACACTCGGCCGCCATGCACGGAATGGATAAAATTGCGGTGTGCAGCCAAGCTGAAACGGGCCTTGACGGGCCCCTCTCTGTCGGCCAAGTCCAGCACGCACATCCCTTTATGGGCAGCCTGTTGTGTAGCCTCGAGCGCGCTGCGCAACACGAACCTCGTTGCAACCAGTAAGTGAGCCTATGAAAGCCATCGTCTTCCATCAGCACGGCGGAGTTGATCAGCTTCGCTACGAGGATTTTCCCGACCCGGAGCTTGGGCCCGAAGACGTATTGATCCGGGTTGGAGCGGTATCGCTCAACGGCTTCGATCCGATGATCCTCAACGGGATTCCCGGTCTGAAGACGCCGCTGCCGATGATCCCGGGAGCCGATTTTGCCGGCGAGATCGTCACTCTCGGCTCGGCCGTCGATAAAAGCCGGTGGAGCGTCGGCCAGCGCGTGGCGACGGTGCCGCTGCGCCCGGGCGTCGGTATGATGGGTGAAACATTGCGTGGCGCGGCGGCGGAACTCTGCGCGGTGCCGCAATCCTCCTTGTTGCCGATGCCGGACGCTGTCTCGTTCGTCGACGCGGCCTGCCTGCCTACCGCCTATGGAACGGCGCTACGCATGATGCAGACGCGCGGCAAAGTGAAGCGCGGCGAGAAGGTGCTCATCCTCGGTGCAACTGGCGGTGTCGGCACCTGCTGCGTGCAATTGGCGAAACTCGCCGGCGCGGAAGTTGTCGCCTGCGCGAGTTCGGCGGAGAAAGCGGAGAAACTTAAAGCCATCGGCGCCGATCACGTGGTGAATACTTCTACGCAAGACTACGTGAAGGAGGTAATCCGTCTCTACGGCAAGCCGCGCGTCTGGGGCGAGAGCGGCGGTGTCGACGTGATCGTCAATTATACGGGCGGCAACACCTGGGCGGAATGCTTCCGCGCGCTCAAACGCGACGGGCGGCTTCTCACCTGCGGTGCCACGGCGGGCTATGCGCCGCCGACCGATATCCGTTACATCTGGTCGTTCGAATTCAACATCATCGGCGCCAACGGGTGGACGCCGCAGGATCAGATCGAGTTGCTCGACATGGTTGCCGACGGACGCATCAAGCCTGTGCTGCATTCCGTACGCCCGCTGCGCGAGTTCGGGATTTCGCTGCAGGAACTGATCGACCGTAAGGTGTTTGGTAAGGCGGTGCTGGAGCCATGAACGTCAAGACGCCGATGACGATCGCCGACATGCAGGCGATCATGGACAATTCGCCTTTCATCCGCTTTTTCGGAATGCAGATCGTTTCCGCCGATCCGGACGCATCAACGGTGGTTGTCGAAATGACATTGCGGCCCGAACTGGAGCGCGCGCCCGGCACCGGACAGTGGCACGGCGGAGCGCTTGCCGGCCTGAT
>JAFKKS010000352.1:0-10263 GCA_017304555.1 Hyphomicrobiales bacterium | reverse complement strand
GATGGGAGCCGGCGGCGCGCTCCCTACTATTAATTTTCGCGTCGACTATCTGAGGCCTGCGACCACAGCGAAGCTCACCGCGACGGCGCGCGTACGCCGTTCCGGCCGCACCGTCGGTGTCGTGGATATCGACGTCGAGGATAGTGAGAAGCGGCTCGTGGCTATCGGCCGGGGATGTTACGGCAGCAAGCTGGGCTGAAAATTTTAGATGCGCGCCTGGCGCGGAAAGTTTCAACAGGAGAATTGCTATGAAGTCGATCATCGCCGGCGTTGTTGTCGGCTTCGGGCTTGCGTTGACGCCGGCGGTTGCGCAGCAGGTCTCCTCAGGAGGGGACGGGCATGTCAAGATCGGCGTGCTGACCGATATGGCCGGCACGTTCTCCGACATCTCTGGGCCTGGCGCTGTCGAGGCGGTGAAGATGGCCGTTGAGGATTTCGGCGGCAAGGTTCTCGACAAGCCGATCGACGTCCTCGTCGCCGATCATCAGAACAAAGCCGACATCGGGGCGAGCATCGCGCGCGAATGGTACGATCGCGAAGGCGTCGTCATGATCCAGGATCTGATGAATTCCGCGGTTGCGCTCGCGGTTATCAATCTGGCGGTCGACAAAAATCGTGTCGCCATCGTCAACGGCGCCAGCGGCTCCATCATCACCAATGAGAAGTGCACGCCGAACAGCATCCATTATACCTGGGACACCTACGCGCTCGCCAAGGCGACCGCGCAGGCGACCGTCAAGCGCGGCGACGATACTTGGTATCTGATCACGGTCGATTACGCCTACGGCAAGGCGCTTGCCGCCGACACGACCGAGTTCGTGAAGGCCGCGGGCGGCAAGGTGCTGGGCGAGGTTCGCCACCCCCTCAACACGTCCGACTTCTCCTCGTTCCTTCTCCAGGCGCAGGCCTCGAAGGCCAAGGTCGTTGGGCTCGCGAATGGCGGCTCCGACACGATCAACGCCATCAAGACGGCGAACGAGTTCGGCTTCCGCAAGTCCGGGCAGCAGCTTGCGGCGCTGGCGCTTAACCTGAACGACACCGCGGCGCTCGGGCTAGAAGTCTCGCAAGGGCTTCTGCTGACGGAAGCTTTTTATTGGGACATGAATGATGAGACGCGCGCATGGTCGAAGCGTTTCTTCGAGCGCTTCAAGAAGATGCCGACGTCGACCCAAGCCGGCGACTATTCGTCCACCATGCATTATCTGAACGCGGTGAAGGCGGCGGGAACGACCGACACGAAGGCCGTGACGGCGAAGATGCGCGAACTGCCGGTCAACGACTTCTTCGCCAAGAATGGTCGCCTGCGCATCGACGGGCGCTTTGTCCACGACATGTATCTCATGCAGGTCAAGGCGCCGTCGGAGTCGAAGGGGCCGTGGGATTTCTACAAGCTGCTGGCGACGATCCCCGGCGACCAGGCTTTCCGGCCGCTCTCCGAGAGCGTGTGCCCGCTGGTGAAGAAGTAAACGGCCGAGCGTGTCATGAGTCTCAATCTCGGCGACATGCTCGACGCCGGGCGGACGCCCGACAAGGTTGTCCTTGTCGAGGCGGGCGAGGATGGTGCGTCAACGCGTGCGAGCTACACGGCACGCGCGCTTGACGATTTGATCGATGCCGTTGCGCGCGGTCTGCTCAAGCGCGGATTGCGCCGCGGCGATGCGGTCGGGATCCTGTCCCTCAATCGCTCCGAATTCGTCGCCGTGTATTTCGGCGCGATGCGCGCCGGCATCGTCGCGGTGCCGGTGAACTGGAAGCTGCCCGCGGACACGATCGCGTACATCGCGCAGGATGCGGCGATAAAGCTGTTCTTTGTCGACGCTGAGCGCGCCAGAGAAGTGCCGGGCGATGTGCCTTCCATCGGCTTCGATGTGCCCGCATGGGACGCGTTTCTCGATCCCGGACCGTTCGAGAGCGTTACGCCAGCGCCGGACGAAATCGCGCAAATCCTTTATACCTCGGGCTCGACGGGGCGGCCCAAAGGTGTGCCTTTGAGCCACGCCGGCCAACGTTGGGCGGTAGAAGTTTTCAGCACTGAAGATGTGAGTGCGCATCGCCTGCTCGTCGCGGCGCCGATGTTTCACATGAACGCGCTGTTCAACCTCAAATTCGCATTTCACAACAATGCGACGGTTGTGCTTGCACCGTTATTTTCGGTCGCGGCTTATATCGCGGCGATCGAAGCGCATCACGTGACGTGGCTGACCTCGGTTCCGACCATGATCGCGATGGTCGCGAAGGAGGTCGGCGACGGGCCCGTGCCGGCGTCGTTCAAGAATGTGACGCGCATTTACATGGGCTCCTCACCGTTCGGGCAGTCGCTGCTCGATCGCGTGCGCAAGCTTTTCCCCAACGCCGCGGTCAGCAACGGATACGGAACGACCGAAGCAGGGCCCGCCGTGTTCGGCAAACATCCCGACGGCATTCCAACACCTGATCTGTCCATGGGCTATCCGCTCAAGGCGATCGATCTGCGCATCGTCGATGGGGAGGGCCGCCCCGTCGAAGGAACGGGTGAGGGCATCCTGCAAATGCGTACGCCCGCGCTGATGGGCGGATATCTCCACCTGCCGGAGCAGACGAAGCGTGCGATCCGCGACGGCTGGTACCACACCAATGATGTCGTGCGCCGCGACGCCAACGGCTTCTACTTTTTCGTCGGGCGCGCCGACGACATGTTCGTGTCCGGCGGCGAGAACATCTATACCGGCGAAGTGGAGAAGCTGATCGAGCGCCATCCCGGCGTGCAGCAGGCCGTCGTTGTCCCTGTGCCGGACGACATCAAGCAATTGTTGCCGTTCGCATTCGTTGTGCGTGAGCCGGGAACGAACGGCAGCAAGGTCGGCGAGAACGACATCAAGAAATGGACGCTCGAGAGCGGACCGGCCTATCAGCATCCGCGCTGGGTCGAGTTCGTGCCCGCGATGCCGCTCGCCGGAACGAATAAGATCGACCGGGCGACGCTCAAGCAGCGCGCGAAAGAGATCGCGGCGGCGGGGCGGCGTTGAAATGGCGGCGGCTCCCGGTGAGACGTCCCTTTCTCTGAAAGGTAAGACCGCGCTGGTCACTGGCGCCAGCCGCGGCATCGGACGGGCGACAGCGCTCAAGCTTGCGGGCAGGGGCGCGCTCGTCGCGGTGCATTACGGCCGCGGCCGTGAGGAAGCCGAAGCGACTGTGCGCGCCCTCACGGAGGCGGGCGGCACCGCGTTCGCCGTCGGCGCCGATCTCACGCAGCCGACAAGCGCGACGGACTTGTTCAAGCAATTGGATGCGGAATTCACCGCGCGTGTCGGCGGCCGTGAACTCGATATTCTCGTCAACAACGCCGGCGTCGGTCCGCGCGCGCCGATCGAAGATGTCGCGCCGGACGTGTTGGACGCGGTCGTTCAGGTCAACCTCAAGGCGCCGTTTCTCATCATCCAGCAGGCGTCGTCGCGATTGCGGGACGGCGGGCGCATCATCAATGTGAGCTCGATGGCGACGCAGAATGCGTTTCCGCAACTTGCCGCTTATGTTGCATCAAAAGCCGGGCTCGAGGCGTTAACGTTGTCGCTGGCGCAGCACTTCGGTCCACGCCACATCACCGTCAATGCCGTGCTGCCCGGCGCGACGGCGACCGACATGAATCCTGGCGCTGCAAATCCCGAGATCGCCGCGCGGATTGCCGCGGCGACGGCTCTCGGCCGCATGGGCGAACCGGAAGACATCGCGGACGTGATCGCTTTTTTGGCGTCAGACGAAGCGCGCTGGGTGACCGGACAGCGCATCCAGGTGAGCGGAGGGCAGAGACTGTAGGCCGCGAGCGCGTGCGTCGCGCTAGAGTCCGATCATTCAGGCTGAATCGTATCGTCGTCATGGCCGGGCTTGTCCCGGCCATCCACGTCTTTCTTTCGTAGAAAAAGGGAAGACGTGGATGCCCGGCATAAAGCCGGGCATGACGAGTCAAATTGGACACTTCAGGGGTTAACGGCCGACCGAGCCACCCAGGAACGTTTCGTCGACGATCTTGTCGGCGGCGAGGTCCTGCGCCGGCCCGCTCCGCACGATGCGGCCCGTTTCCAGGAGATAGGCGCGGTCGGCGGCACGCAGCGTTTGCCGCGCCTTCTGTTCGACCAACATGATGGTCAGGCCCTTGGCGCGCATGTCGGCAATCAAGTCGAAAATCGAGTCGGTGAGCTTCGGCGCCAGGCCGAGCGACGGCTCGTCCAACAGCAAGAGCTTCGGTTTCGACAGCAGCGCCCGCGCGATGGCCAGCATCTGCTGCTCGCCGCCGCTCAGGAGGCTGGCCATGCGGTCGCGCCGCTGTCCGAGGATCGGAAAGCGCTCCTGCATTTCTGCCAGGTCCGCCTTGCCGGCCGCCTTGTCGCGCCGCGAATAGAGACCCATCAGCAGGTTCTCTTCGACCGTCATACCGGCGAGAATGCCGCGGCCTTCGGGAACGAGCGCGATGCCGGCGCGCAGATTGTGCTCGGCGCTGTTGGGCTTCAGCAGCCGGCCCTCGAAACTGATCTCGCCGCGATAGGGAAGCAGGCCGGCGATCGCCCGCGCGATCGTCGTCTTGCCGGCGCCATTGGCGCCAATCAGCGCAACGATCTCGCCGGCATTGATGACGATATCGACGCCGCGCACGGCGGCGATGCTTCCGTAATGAACATGCAGGTTGCGCGCTTCGAGCATCAGGCTGCCCGACCCAGATAGGCTTCGAGGACGACTGGATCAGCGCGCACCTCTTCCGGCCGGCCGTGCGCGATCATGGCGCCGAAGTCGACGACGTGCAGATAGTCGCAGAGGTTCATGACGAACGCCATATCGTGTTCGATCAAGAGGACGCTGAGGCCGTCGTCGCGCAAGCGCAAGATCAGCTTGCGGATGTCCTCCGCTTCGTCGTGGTTCATGCCGGCCACGGGCTCGTCGAGAAGCAGAAGTTTCGGACGCGCCGTCACCGCACGCGCCATCTCGACCCGCCGTTGCAGGCCGTAGGGAAGGGAGCGGGCGTTGCGATCCTTCATCTCTTCCAAGCCGAAGAACGCGAGAACTTCCTCCGCGCGCT
The DNA here is from genome assembly GCA_017304555.1 of Hyphomicrobiales bacterium. Taxonomy (GTDB): domain Bacteria; phylum Pseudomonadota; class Alphaproteobacteria; order Rhizobiales; family Xanthobacteraceae; genus JAFKKS01. The sequence continues at coordinate 5,216 of JAFKKS010000352.1, read as the reverse complement.
GCAGCGCCGTCGGATCAGCCCAACGTGTCGGTAGGACGCGCCGCATCAGCGATTCACTGTGCGGCTGTGAGACCAGGAGATGCTCCCACACCGTCATGCCGCCGAAGAGGCGGATATTCTGGAACGTGCGGGAGATTCCCGCGCGCGCAATACGGTGCGGCGGCTGGTTGGTCACATCCTCGCCGGCCAGCATCACATGGCCGCTGTCGGCTTTGTAGGCGCCGGTAATGACATTGAACATCGACGTCTTGCCGGCGCCGTTCGGCCCGATCACGCCAACGATCTGTCCGGGCGCGACGTCAAACGAAACGTCCGCGAGCGCACGGATGCCGCCGAAGAGCTTGGTTATGTTTTTCAGGCTAAGCAGCGCCGGTGCCGTCATGCCGCCCCGCGAAACGCAGCATGACGAGCACGAGCGAACCGACAAGCGCGCCAGGCCCGACCGTCGAGCCGCCGAGGATGACGGCGAGGACGAAATCGATCGAGCGCTCGAAGCCGAAGTTGCCGGGCTCGATGTAGACGTGGTGGTGCGCGAAGAGGCCGCCGGAGATCGCCGCGACGGCAGCGCCCGCTCCGAACGCGCCGACCTTGATCGCGGTCGCGTTGAGGCCGACGAGGCCGGCGGCGGTCTCGTCGTCGTTCACCGCCTGCATTTCGAGCCAGACGCGCGAACGTTCGAGCAGCATGACGACGAGGAGAATGCCGATGACCCAGACCCAGATGTAGCCGACGGAAATATGCTTCATGCCGTGGAAGCCGCTGGAGCCGCCCATGGCGCTGAGGTTCAGGAAGAAGCTTCGTACCATTTCGCCGAAGCCGAGCGTCGCTATCGCGAGGTAGATGCCTTTGAGGCGCAGGGCGGGGAATCCCACTACGACGCCGATGATGCCCGAGGCGACAGCCGCAACAAAGAGCGCCGGGGTGATCCCGATGCCGAGCGTCACCGTCAGATAAGACGTGATGTAGGCGCCGATGCCCATGAAGCCGGCGTTGCCGAGCGACAATTGGCCCGTCGCCAGGATGATGTAGACGCTCAGGCCCCCGAGCGTGAGGATGCCGACGTCCGCGAGCAAGCCTGCGTAGTAAGTCGACATCACACCCGCTGCCCTTGTTCGGAACGCGAGCCGCCGAGGATGCCCTGCGGGCGCAGAAGCAGGATCAAGATCATCAGACCGTAGACGACGAAGTCGCGAACCTGCGAGCCGCCGTAGGCGACGGTCATGACTTCAGCGATTCCGATCAAAGGTCCGGCGACCAGCGCGCCCCAGATGCGCGTCGTGCCGCCGATGACCATCACGGCGATCGCCTTGAGACCGATGTCGACACCCATATACGGCGTGATGACCGCGTAATGCATGCCGATCAGCACGCCGGCCGCTCCGGCCATGACGCCCGATAAGACGAAGGCGAGAAGCGTGACGCGCGCGGCCGACACCCCAAGCAGCCGGGCGACATCGCGATTTTCGGCGACGGCACGCAGCGCGCGCCCGGCCGGTGTCTTTTGGACGACGAACGCCAGGATGGCGACGAGCGCAACGGTCGCCCCCATCACCAGAAGCTGCATCGTGCTGATGCTGACGGAGCCAAGCGTGAGCCGCCCGGGCAAGACCTCATCGGTCAGCTGCAGCGGATCCGACCCCCATACGTTGGTCGCGACGTTCTGAAGGATGATGGAGAAGCCGAGCGTACTGAGCATCGGCGTCACGATCGGCGCGTCCCGCAGCGGCTCATACGCGATCTTTTGGATGACGATCGCAACGAGTGCGGAGCCGAGCATCGCCGCGACGAGAGCAACGGGAAGCGGAAGCTGCGCTAAGATCGCGGTGAAACCGAAATAAGCGCCAAGCATGAACAGTTCGGCGATGGCGAGGTTCAAGACGCCGAGGATGCCCATGACCAGTGAGAACGACAGCGCGATAAGCGTGTAGACCGCCCCGAGCGTCAGGCCGTTTACGAGTTGCTGCAGGAGCACGACTACTCTCGTCGTTTAAGGCTGCAAAAGGAGGCACGGCCGCAGGATCGGCCGTGCCCCGCTTTCCTTATATCAGCAGCCGGGATGGCCCGGCGCCGTGCTACAGCCGCGCACCTTGGATTCCCAGGCGCCGTTTTGCCCCTGCACGATGTAGAACGCCTTGATGGCGTCGCCGTCGTCGTTGAAGCCGATCGGACCGCCGAGGCCGGGGAAGCCGACGAGCTTCGCCATGTAGTCGCGGATCTTGACGCGATCCGCTTCGAGGCTTTCCGGTTTGCCAGTCACGCCGGCCTTCTTGATGGCGTCGATATACATGCTGACGATTTCATAGATGTTCGCGTCATACATGCTGGGCTCGATGTCCTTCGGCAGGCCCGATGTGCTGCGCAGGATCGGCTGCAGCTCCTTGACGAACTTCTCCGCCTTTTCGCCCTTCATGGTGGCGTAGAACGTCGCCGGCGCGACGATCGCGATCTCCGGGGCCGCCTTGAGGATGGCGGAGGAGATGAGCTGCGTCGATCCTACCACCGGCTTGATCAAACCTTGGCGCTTCATTTCGCGGATCACGGTGACGCCCTGGCTGTAGTCCGCGCTGACGACGACGCCGTCGGGATTGAGCGATTTCAGCTTGGTGATCTGGGCGCTGACATCGAGGTCACCGGTGTTGAACGAGAGCGGGTCGTTCTCGTTGAGCACCTTGATGTCGTTTTCCTTCATCAGGGCCGGCATGATCTTGCTGCCGACCGTCGCCGCCGTCGCGTCCTTGGCGTCGTAGATGATCGCGACGGTCTTCACGTTGAAGGCCTTCTTGAAATAGGGGACTGTGGTGCGGCCAAGCACGCCTTCGTCGATGGTGTTGCGGAACGCCCAGGGCCGGTTGTTCTTCGCCACGCCCGGCTTCGACGAGGCTTGCGAGGTCGACACGACCTTCATCTCATTGGCGACCGGGAAGGTGACTTCCGCCGCGCTGCTTGTGAGAGGGCCGGCAACGGCGAGAACCTTGTCGTCGCCCGCAAGCTTGCGAAGGTTGTTGGTCGCCTGCGCCGGCTTGGCGGCGTCGTCGAGAATGACGATGCGCAGTTTCGCGCCGTTGATACCGCCGGCGGCGTTCACCTGCTTCTCGACCATCTGCAAGGTCGCGGTGTTGGCGCGACCCCATTCAGCGAACGGGCCGCTGCTCGGCACGATGGCGCCCAGCACGATCTCCTGGCTCTGAGCGACGCTCGGTGCGCTCGCGAACAAAGCTCCTGCAATCGCCGCGCAGAAGGCGGCGGACCCAAGCTTTTTATTCCACGTTGTCGTCATGCAAATTCTCCCCATCGGCTTCGACGTAACCGTTACGGCCAACCCGCGGCTTCGCTGAAGGCGCATCATGTGCCGGTCACGAGCGGGTTCGCGGTCTTGTCGGTTGCCTCTTTCCCGCGCTCGACCAAAAATAGGCTAGCATCAGTTAGCCAGCTTGAAAAGCTTCATTTGTTATGTAATTCTCAAAGCCAACGAAATGCGACGGGGCAGGACCGACCATGAAAATCAAGCGCGTGATCACGTTTCTGGACGAAGTTCGTAGCGAAGCGGGACGCGACGTCACACCGCGGCTGCGCAAGGCGGCGGCCGTCGCGATCGTCGACAATCCCTTTGCGGGAAAATTCGAGAGCGACCTGTCATCGCTGACGAAAGCGAGCGAGGCCATCGGCCGCGAGATTTGCGGCGTCGCCGTTGGGCTACTCTCTCCCGACAAGGCCGTGAGCTACGGCAAGGCGGCGGTTGTCGGCATCAACGGCGAGCAGGAACACGGCAACGCGATGCTGACCACGGTGTTCGGCAATGTCATGCGCGATGCGATCGGCGGCGGAAAGGCCTGGATTTCGTCGATGACGAAGCGGGCGGCTCCCGGCGTCACGATTGACATCCCGTTGGCGCACAAGGACGCGCTTTACGTTCGCTCGCATTACGACGGCATGACGATCACGCTGCACGACGCGCCGCGCCCCGACGAGATCGCCATCATCGCCGTCTATGCAACACGCGGGCGCCCGCACAGCCGCGTCGGCGGGCTTGCCGTTGGCGATATCAAGGGCGTCGACGGCCTCGTTTGAGGCGCCGTTAGGACGAGGCCTGACCTCGAGGAGGAACTTGACATGACGGTTGCGAAAACAGGCGCGGAGCACATCGCTTCGCTGAAAGACGGCCGTACCGTCTATATCGACGGGAAGCTTGTGCCGGACGTCACGACGCATCCGGCATTCAAGAACGCCGTACGCTCGGCGGCCGCGCTTTATGATTTCCAGGCGCAGCCCGAGAACGTCGAACTGATGACGTTTATGCCGGAAGGTTCGGACCGGCGCGTCAATCGCGCTTGGCAGATGCCGCGCAATTACGAGGAAATGGTCCAGCGCCGCAAGGCGCTGCAGGCGTGGGCGCGGCTTTCCTATGGCTTCATGGGGCGCTCGCCCGACCACGTCGCCTCGGCGCTCGTCGGCCAGCGCATGGGGATCGACATCTTTCGCAAGCACAGCCCCGATCGCGCGAAAGCGCTGATCGACTATTTCGACTACGCAACCAAGAACGACATCTTCCTCACCTACGTCATCATCAATCCACAGGCGGATCGCTCCAAGGATTGGGGCGAGCAGGCGGACGACCTGGTGGCGCGCATCGTCGACGAGGATTCGAGCGGCATCACCATCCGCGGCGCCAAGATGCTCGGCACGAGCTCGATCATGGCGAACGAGGTACTGGTCGCGAACCTGCAGCCGCTCAAGCCCGGCGAGGAAGATCTCGCCTTCTCCTGCGCCCTGCCGATGAACACCAAGGGGATTCGCGTTCTCTCTCGCAAGTCTTACGAGTCCTCGGCGGTCTCGATCTTCGACAATCCGCTCTCGTCGCGCTTCGACGAGAACGATGCGCTTGTCTACTTCGATGACGTGAAGGTGCCGTGGGATCGCCTTTTCGTCTATCGCGATACGGACGTGTGTCGCCAGCAGTTCCACGAGACTTATGGGCACTCGTACCAGAACTATCAGGCGCAGATCCGTCTCTCGGTGAAGATCAAGTTCCTGGCCGGCCTGGCGCGGCGTCTGACGGAAGCGATCGGAACGACGAAAATTCCGTCCGTCAGCGAGAAGCTCGGCTACATGGCTGCGCAGGCCAGCATGGTGGAAGCGATGCTGTCCGGCATGGAGGCGAGCGGTTCGAAGTTCGGCGACTACTGGGTGCCGAACAAGCACTTCATGTATTCGGCGCA
>JAFKKS010000351.1 GCA_017304555.1 Hyphomicrobiales bacterium | reverse complement strand
CATCCTGCTGCAGTTCCTCCCGAAGTCGGAGGCGCGCCAGCGGCAAGCCGATCTCGATCCCGGCGATGCGCCGGAGGGAACGGCGCTGCATCAGGTGGCGGAGGACGACGCCTGGGTCGAGGGCCGTTCGCTCATCGAGACGGTCGAGGACATCGAGTTGCTCGACCCGACGCTGTCGAGCGAGCGGCTCGCCTATCGGCTGTTCCACGAGCGCGGCGTGCGGGTGTTCAAGGAGCACAAGATCGTCGCGCGCTGCTCCTGCTCGCGTGACAAGATCACCGACATGCTGCAGCGCTTTTCCGACGCCGACCGCAACGACATGATCGAGAACGGCGTGATCTCCGTGACCTGCGAGTTCTGCAACAGGACCTATGTGGTCGAGCCTTCGGAAGTGCAGCCGCAAGAAGCGGCGGACGAGACGGAACAAGACGCGCCGGCCGAGAAGTCGCGCGGCGCCGCCAAGGGCTAGTCCACGCCGCGGTGTTCTATCGCCGTCATGCCCGGGCATAGCCCGTCAAAGACGGGCGTGAACGCCCTTTTATCCCGGCCACCCACGTCTTGCTTGGCTCATCTCGAAGAAAGACGTGGATGCCCGCGACAAGCGCGGGCATGACGGGTTAAGTCGGATGCGTTTTCCTAATTGATGACCCGTGTCTCGTCGGGCGCGTCGAGCGAAAACGCCGGCACCTCGATGTCGAAGGGCTCGCCGTTCGATCCGACCATGCCGTAGGTTCCAACCATGAAGCCGGAGGGCGTCGGCAGCGGCACGCCGCTCGTGTAATCGAAGCTCTCGCCTGGTTGCAGCACCGGCTCCTCGCCGACGACGCCGGGACCGCGCACCTCCTGCAGGCGGCCGAGCGCATCCGTGATGCGCCAATGACGCGTCTTCAACTGCACCGTATCGGTACCGTGATTGGTGATCTCGATCGTGTACGCCCAGAAGTAATAGCCGTTCTTCGGCGATGAGCGGTCGGGGACGAAACGCGGCGTCACCTTGACTTCGATGCTGTGCGTCTTCGCGCGATACATGGCTGGCCGTTGGTCCGGTCGATCGAAAGAGGCGGGTGGAACGCTTCGCGAATCTTGCCGTTCAGGATAGGGCTGGCCTACCCGGCAAGTCCATTTGAAACGCTTGGCCGGGCCGTTCGACCGGACGGCTGCGAGGCGCGCGAAGGCATGGGGAAACGGATCGTCAGCGGATGTCGAACGGAGGGACGCGATGCGCTCTCTCAAACGTGCATTCCAAACATTCGGCGGCCACGGTAAGGTTTGACCGTTGAACGAGATCGACACATCGACTTTGCGGGAGCTTGCGGCGACCAAGGTGTCGACGCCGGCGGTCGCGTCCGTTCGCGATCTGCGTCTCGATCTCTTCCGCGGCTTGGCGCTGTGGCTGATCTTTCTCGACCACATCCCGTCCAACGTCGTGAGCTGGATCACGATCCGTAATTACGGGTTCAGCGACGCCACCGAGATCTTCGTCTTCATCTCCGGTTATACGGCGGCTTTCGTCTATGGCCGCGCGATGCGCGAGCGCGGCGCCTTCATCGCCACCGCGCGCGTCTGGCGGCGGGCGTGGCAGGTCTATGTCGCGCACATGTTCCTCTTCGTCATCTACATGGCGGAGATCGCTTACGTCAGCACCAGCTTCAACAACCCGCTCTACTCGGAAGAGATGGGCATCCTGGACTTCCTGCGGCAGCCGGACGTGACGCTCGTCCAGGCGCTGCTTCTCAAATTCAAGCCGGCGAACATGGACGTGCTGCCGCTCTATGTCGTCCTGCTGTTCGGACTGCCGCCAGTGCTGTGGCTGATGCTGCGCTCGCTGACGGGAGCGCTCGCCGCCTCGGCTCTGCTGTACGTTGTCGCACGTGTCCTGGATTGGAACATCGCCGCCTACCCGAACGGCGAGTGGGTGTTCAATCCGTTCGCCTGGCAGTTGCTGTTCGTCTTCGGCGCGTGGTGTGCGCTCGGCGGCGTGGAGAAGTCGAAGAAGGTGCTGCGCTCGCGCACGCTCTTCGTCCTGTGCGTCGCCTATCTCCTGTTTGCGTTTGCCGTGACGCTCACCTGGTACATTCCCGCGCTCGCGCCTTTCATGCCTAAGTGGTTGGCGGAATTCATTTATCCGATCAACAAGACGGACCTCGACGTGCTCCGCCTGCTGCATTTCGGGGCGCTGGCCGTGATCACCGTGCGTTTCGTGCCGCAGGACTGGCCGGCGCTCACGTCACCGTTGCTGCGCCCGGCGATCATTTGCGGCCAGCATTCGCTCGAGATTTTTTGCCTCGGCGTGTTCCTTGCGTTCACAGGTCATTTCATCCTTGTCGAGATTTCTGATCGAATCTCGATGCAGATCGCCATCAGCGCCATCGGGATCGCGCTTATGGTTGCGGCGGCAGCGATGATTGGGTGGTATAAGGTTATTGAGGGGCGGCGGCCGGGACCGCGCGCGCCTCAGAATCTGGATTCGGACCTCGCGGGGGGCGAGGCATGAAATGGATTGTATGGGCGCTCGCCGGCGCCCTCTCACTGTCGGCGGCCCACGCGGAACCGTCCGCTCCCGCCAGTTGTCCGGCGCCGGAACATGTGACGCATGTCGAGGGCAAGCTGCCCGCATCGGCGGCGGCGATCGCCAAGGAGCATCGCCTCAACATTCTCGTTCTCGGCACCGGCTCCTCGACCCTTCCGGGCGCTGACGGCGCCAATGCCGCCTATCCGACGCGCCTGCAGGTGGCGTTGCAGGAGCGGCTCAAGGACATCAAGGTCGACCTGAAGATCGAGGTGCGCTCGCGCCGCACCACGGCGGATATGGTTAAGACCCTGCAAACGGTGCTCGACGCCAAGCCGGACCTGGTGATATGGCAGACGGGCACTTTCGACGCCATGCGGGGGGTCGATCCCGACGAGTTCCGCGCCACGCTGAAGGGCGGAGTGAAGAAGCTGCAGGCGGCGGGGGTCGACGTGATCCTCGTCAACATGCAGTACAGTCCCCGGACGGAGATGATGGTCGCCGCCGGCACCTACGCGGAAAACATGCGCTGGGTGGCGCAGCAACGCGACGCCCCGCTGTTCGACCGCCTTGGTCTGATGAAGTACTGGAGCGAAGAGGGAACGTTCGATTTCTCTGCGCCGGAAGCCGCTTCGAAGGTGGCGCAGCAAGTGCATAACTGTATCGGAAAATTGCTGGCTGACCTGATCATGGACACACTCAATATCGGCGGCCCGGAGAAGAAAGACCCGCAATGAACGTCATGCGTTCGCTCGCCCTTGGCCTGCCTTTCGCTCTCGTCCTTTTTTCCAGCCCGACCCTTCAGCAAGCCGAAGCGCAAACGCAAGCGCGCGCCGAGGCCCAGCGGGCGGCGGCGCCGGTCTGCTTTGCGCCGAAGGATCTGCTGCAACTCGGTCTGCCGCTACCGCATGTGAACGAGCGGCTGAGCAGCGGCGGCGCGCTCAAGATCATCGCGATCGGCTCGTCCTCGACCGCCGGCGCCGGCGCAAGTTCGCCCGCCATGAGTTATCCGAGCCGCCTGCAGGTCGCGCTGCGCGAGAAATTTCCGGCCGCGACGATCTCCGTGCTCAATCGCGGCGTCAACGGCGAAGAAGCCGTCGACATGATGAAGCGGTTCGATGCCGATGTGCTCGCCGAGCATCCCGATCTCGTTCTCTGGCAGGTGGGCACCAATGCGGTGCTGCGCGACCATGCCGCGATCGGCGTCGCGCCGCTGATCAAGGAAGGGCTGGCGCGCCTCAAGCAAGCAGGCGCCGACGTCGTTCTGATCGATCCGCAATTCGCACCGAAGGTTCTGGCGAAGCCGGACGTCGACGCGATGGTGCGTCTCGTCGGCGTCGAGGCGAAGTTCGGCGGCGTCGGCTTGTTCCAGCGTTTCGCGATCATGCGGCACTGGCGCGAGGAAGAGCGCATTCCGTTCGCAACGCTGCTCTCGCCCGACGAGTTGCACATGAACGACTGGAGCTACGGCTGCGTCGCGAAATTGCTGGCGCAGGCTATCGGCAACGCCGTGCATCCGGCGACCGTCGCGCGCGTGCCGAAGAGCATGGTCGGGCGGTAGCGCCCTTTCACATCGCCATTGTCGCCGTCATGGCCGGAACAAGTACGGGCATGACGGCGAAGGTATGACTCACTCCGCCCTCACCCTGAGGAGGCGCGAAGCGTCGTCTCGAAGGGCGGGGGCGGCCTCGTCCTTCGGAGACGCGGCCTGCGGCCGCTCCTCAGGATGAGGCCGGGAGAGTTCCTACACCGCCTTCAGCGCGTTGAGCACATCTTCCGCCACGTCGTCGGGATGTTCGAGCCCGGCGGAGATGCGCACCAATCCGTCGCCGATGCCGAGTTCCGCGCGCTGCTCCGGCGTGAGGCGCTGATGCGTCGTCGTCGCCGGATGCGTGACGAGGCTTTTCGCGTCGCCGAGATTGTTGGAGATGCGGATGAGTTTCAGCGCGTTGAGGAAGCGGAACGCCGCCGCCTTGCCGCCGTCGACCTCGAGCGCCAGCAAGGTCGAGCCGCCGCGCATCTGCTTGCGCACCGTCGCCGCCTGCGGATGGTCGGGGCGGCCGGGATAGATCAGGCGCTTGAGCTTGCCGTGCCCGGCGAGCATCACCGAGAGCGCCGTCGCGGTCTCCGTCTGCCGGCGTACGCGCAGCGGCAGTGTCTCCAGCCCCTTGAGCAGCACCCAGGCGTTGAACGGCGACATCGACGGGCCGGTCTGGCGGGTGAACTGATGCACGTGCGTCTGGATGAATTCGTGCGACGCCAGCACGATGCCGCCGAGACAGCGGCCCTGGCCGTCGATGTGCTTGGTGGCGGAATAGACGACGCAATCGGCGCCGAGCGCGAGCGGGCTTTGAAACAGTGGCGTCGCGAACACGTTGTCGACGGTGAGCGTGGCGCCGGCGGCGTGCGCGATCTCCGCGACCGCGGCGATGTCGATCACGTCGAGCGTCGGATTGGTCGGCGTTTCGAGGAAGAACGCCTTGGTGTTCGGGCGCACCGCATCGCGCCATTGATCGAGATCGATGCCGTCGACCAGCGTCGAGGCGACGCCGAAGCGCGGCAGCAACTCTTCGACGATGTAACGGCACGAGCCGAACAGCGCCTTGGCGGCGATGACGTGATCGCCGGCGCGCAGTTGCCCCATCAGCGCGGCGTTGACCGCGGCCATGCCGCTCGCGGTCGCGCGCGCGGCTTCCGCGCCTTCGAACGAGGCCATGCGCGCCTCGAACATCGAAACCGTCGGGTTCGAGTAGCGGCCGTAGATATAGCCCGGCTCGTCGCCGGTGAAGCGCGCTTCGCATTGCTCGGCGCTGTCGTAGACGAAGCCTTGTGTGAGGAACATCGCCTCCGAGGTTTCGCCGAACTGCGAGCGCAGCGTGCCGCCATGCACGAGGCGGGTTTCGGGGCGGTAGCGGGGGGCGGCAGTAGCAGATGACGCGGACATGCGGGGCCTCCGACATGTGGCCTGGCGGGCCAACAAAAAACCGGCCGAGGCAAAAATGCCAAAGCCGGGTCCACGCGTCCCCGGCCTTTTAGCGACTTGTTTTACGTGGCTGCAAGCCGGC
>JAFKKS010000350.1 GCA_017304555.1 Hyphomicrobiales bacterium | reverse complement strand
TGGGTGCCGAACGGCATTCCCGGCGTCGAAACGCGCCTGCCGATCCTGTTCTCCGAGGGCGTCAAGAAGGGCCGCATCAGCCTCAACGACTTCGTCGCCTTCACCGCGACGAACCACGCCAAGACCTACGGCCTTTACCCGCGCAAGGGAACGATTGCGGTCGACGCCGACGCCGCCCTCGCGATCTGGGACCCGGACCGCAAGGTGACGCTGAGCCAAGAGCCCCTGCACCACGGCGCCGACTACACGCCGTACGAAGGCTTCGAGGTCACCGGTTGGCCGGTGTCGACCATGGTGCGCGGACGCTTTGTCGTTCGCGACGAAGCGCTCGTCGGCACGAAAGGCGACGGCGCCTACATTGCCCGCGGCAAGCCGCTCTCATAGCAGCGGCTACGCTTCTCGCGAGCTGCGGCCCCCCTGCCCCATCCTAGTCGCGGCCACACCTTGGTAGCGCAGCCATAGGGGGGCTTAAAATGCGCGTATGGCCTGTTTTGATTACCGTCGCTGTGTTGTCACTGGGGGCCATTACGGCCGCCAGCGCCCAGAAGAGCCAGAAGAAGAACTACATCTGCGGTCCGAACGGCATCTCACAATGCATGAGCGCATGTTCGTCCCGCGGCGGACAGGTGCGTCATTGTCCGAGGTGGTGCGAAGATCAGAAACGCCAGCGTTGTCGTTGATCGCGGCTTTTTCGTTTCCTGCCGTCCACTGCGGCGCCAAGAAAAAAGGCGCGGCGTTCCCGCCGCGCCCAAGATGCTCTCGTTCTGGCTGAAAGTTCAGTTGAACCGGTAGTTGATGCCGACCTTCACCGAGTGGGTCTCGGGATCGAGATCGATTCCGCCGGGAACAATCGCCCCGAAGTAATTCTCGGAGCCGTATTGCGTGTAGAGATATTCCACCTTGGCCGACCACTGCGGCGCGAAAGCGTATTCGAGGCCCGCGCCCACGGTCCAACCAACGTGCATCTTGTCGTCGGAAATTCCGATGGCGCCTATGGAGCCGCCGAGTTCATTATGTCCCCAGGCTAGACCGCCTGTCGCATAGAACAGCGCGCGATCCGCGGCGAAGCCGATACGGCCGCGCACCGTCCCAAAGAAATCGAGTGCGCTGTACACCGTCCCGGGGCCAATCGACTGCGAATAACGGACGTCGCCGCCGGACACGTCAGCTTCGATGCCCAGCACCAGCGATCCCATCTGCATGTTGTAGCCGATCTGGGCGCCGCCGAAGGGGCCGTCCATGTCGGCTGAGGTCGACGCGCCAGGAAGAACCGCCGCCGACAGATCAAGGCTACCCCAGCCATACCCGCCGTGCGCGCCGATATAGAAGCCGTTCCAGCTGAAGTACGCAGGCGGCGCCATGACAGGCGCCTTGTGATACATCGGAGCGAGATCGGCCGCTTGCGCAACACCAATCGTCCCCACGGCGAACACCGCCGCGAGAAGAAGCTTTTTCATTTTCTGACGACTCCCCAAGCCCAAGTGTAAAGCACCGTCGCACTCTACCGAGGGTAGCGCAACACAATTTCGACTAAACGGCAAATGCAACGCCCCAAATGCAACGTCCATTGAAATGGATGCCGCACAGATGTCGTCATCGACGGAGGCTCCGTCGCGCACTGTCGTCACTCGACACGCATGAAATGTTGGGTTTTTGCAGTCGATGATGGTGGGCGCGACAGGGATCGAACCTGTGACCCCTACCATGTCAAGGTAGTGCTCTCCCGCTGAGCTACGCGCCCATCATGACTGCGGCGTCTCTATATCGGCTCGACGGGAGGCAGGCAAGCCGCCGCGCCGTCCCCGCTTCTCCCAGCCCAAGCGGCCGGAGTCTTAGGCGGCAAGAACCTTCTGCACCTCGTTGACGAGGTCGCGCAGATGGAACGGCTTGGACAAGACCTTGGCGTCGCGTGGGGCGAGCGAATCCGGGTTGAGCGCCACGGCGGCAAAACCGGTGATGAACATGATCTTGATGTCGGGATCGAGTTCGGAGGCGCGCCGCGCCAGCTCGATACCGTCCATTTCCGGCATCACGATATCGGTCAGCAGCAGCTCGAACGGCTCCTCACGCAACCGATGATAGGCCGAGAGCCCGTTATCGAAAGACGTCACCTCATACCCAGCCGACTGTAGCGCCTTGACGAGGAAGCGACGCATATCGTTGTCGTCTTCCGCCAGGAGAATCTTGGTCATCGTCGTCATTGCGCCCCGCCGGGAGTCCCGAAGAATCGATTGGTTCCATAAGGCCGCGACCTGGTAAATATCGAGTGAACCATGAGCGATTGCCAACCATACGTGGACAAGTCCGCCTCAATAAGGATACGACTGAAACCCCTGAAGAAGCGTCGTCACAGCGTGCCCCTACTTCGATCGTGCGCCCCATGAACGAACGTCTGGAAGGCGAGCTCAACCCGCCGTTCGAAATCCTTGAACCGGCGACGTGCCGCGGCCCTGCCATATTCAATTCGCCGCATAGCGGGCGCGTCTACCCGCAGGCGTTCCTGCGCGTCGCGCGGCTCGATACCGCGACGCTGCGCCGCTCAGAGGACACCTTCGTCGACGAGTTGTTTGCCGGCGTCGTCGCGCACGGCCATCCGCTCATGCGCGCACATTTTCCCCGCTGCTACGTCGACGTGAATCGCGAGCCCTATGAACTCGACCCGCGCATGTTCGACGGCCGCCTGCCCTCTTTCGCCAATACGCGCTCGATGCGGGTTGCCGGCGGGCTCGGCACGGTCGCCCGTGTCGTCGGCGAGGCACAGGAGATCTACGACGAGCGCCTGCCGGTCGCCGAAGCCCTGCGCCGCATCGAGGGGCTCTACAAGCCGTATCACCGTGCGCTGCGCCGTCTCATGACCCGCGTGCATCGCGATTTCGGCGCGGCGGTGCTCGTCGATTGCCACTCCATGCCGTCCGCCTCAGACGGGAAAGATGAGAGGCCGCGCGCCGACATGGTGCTCGGCGACCGGTACGGAACGAGTTGCACCGCGACGATCGCCGACGTGGTCGAAGGGACGTTGCGCGACTGCGGCTACCTGGTCAGCCGCAACAAGCCTTACGCCGGCGGCTTCATCACCGAGCATTACGGCAATCCGGCCGTCGGCTTGCACGCCATCCAGATCGAACTCAATCGCGGGCTCTACATGGACGAGCGCCGTTACGAGCGGCTGCCCGGCTTCGCAAGGATCGCGGCCGACCTCGTAACTCTCGCTGACCGGCTGAGCGAGATTCCGCTCGAGGATCTCCGCCCCTACCGCGCCGCCGCCGAGTGACCGAGGCGGCGAACTGCCATAAAGAAAAAGGGCCGCCAAAAAGGCAGCCCAAGTCTAGGGAGGAAACGCCCAAGAAGGGCAACGGCGCCGCAAACGCGATGCCGCATTGCCGCAATATGCTTACGCGTCGCACAAAGAGCAAGCGATGCTGACCTAAATTACATCCTCTGCAAATGTGCGGTAAGTAACTGATCGTACGTTATTTTCTTCAATCGTCACGAATTACCGCTAATGCTACAGAATGTCGCGTCCGCCTTGATTCAGCGGGGCGCGGTCCATCCCAACCAGAGCCGAATTGGATTTCGTATGACCGCCGTGGATTTCGCTGCCTTCGTCGATGAGCTCGCGTCCGTCTCCGGCGATGCCATCCTGCCGTTCTTCCGCACCGCTATGGGGATCGAGAACAAGCAGGCCGGCCGCGGCTTCGATCCCGTCACGGCGGCCGATCGCGCGGGCGAAGCCGCGATGCGCACACTGATCAAGAAGACCTTCTCGGAGCACGGCATCGTCGGCGAGGAATACGGCAACGAGCGCGAGGATGCGGAATACGTCTGGACACTCGACCCCATCGACGGGACGAAGTCGTTCATCAGCGGTATGCCCATCTGGGGAACGCTGATCGGCCTCTCGCATCGTTCGCGGCCGGTGTTCGGCATGATGCATCAGCCGTTCACGCGTGAGCGCTTCTCCGGTGACGGCGCGGCGGCGCGCTACAGCGGCCCGGCGGGAGACCGCGCGCTGCACGTACGGCCCTGCGATGCAATTGAAGACGCCGTGTTGCTCACGACCAGCCCCCTGCTCATGAGCGCGAACGATCGCGTCGCATTCGCGCGCGTCGAAGCGCAGGTGAAGCTTTCGCGCTATGGCGGCGATTGTTACGCCTACTGCATGCTGGCCGCCGGACACGTCGATCTCGTGATCGAGACCGGTCTCAAGCCGCACGACATTGTCGCGCTCATTCCCATCGTGACCGGCGCCGGCGGCGTCATCACGACCTGGGACGATCAGCCGGCGCATAACGGCGGGCGCATCGTCGCCGCCGGCGACAAGCGCGTGCATGCCGCCGCACTGCGCATCCTCACCGATTCAAAATAGCGGCGAACCCGGCACGAAAGCGTCGAACGCGGCCCAGAACTGGCCGCGGACGATATCGCGCTCCATCAACAATTCATGACGCGAGCCCGGCACCACGACATGCGAGCCGGCGCGCAGCCGAATGGCAAACTGTTCGATCGCCGGCGTGGAGACAACGGCATCCTGCGCTGCACCGACGATCAGCATCGGCTGCCGCAAACTCAGCGGATAAGCGATATCCGCGAAGTCGTGCATGCAACTATAGGCGGCCGCAAGCCAAGCGATGGTCGGCGCACCAATACTCAGCGCCGGCGCCACGTCGACGATGGCACCTGTGCGCGCGTATCGCACGGGATCACTGGTCAAGACATTGCCCTCGAACGGCAACGAGGGAATAGCCGTCGCGCCACCGCCGGGGATGAAAGCGCCGCCGAAACCGGCAAGCGATAAAACACGCGCCGTCATCCGCGCGGCACGGCTATCGGCACGCCCAGCGAGGGCGATCATCGGCGCCGACAGCACCATGCGCTCGAACCAATTCCGCCCCTTATGCGCCAAGCGCAGCATCACCGCGCCGCCCATCGAATGCGCCAGCGCGAAATGCGGCGGCGGACAATCCGGCAACGCCACCTCGCGCATGAACGTCTCGAGATCAGTGTCGTATTCCGAGAAGCGCCGCACATGGCCCTTGCGGCTGTCCTTGAGCGCCCGGTCGGACAGCCCCTGGCCGCGCCAGTCCAACGTCGCAACGGCGAAGCCGCGCGCCTGCAGATCACGCACGACCTCGAAATATTTCTCGATGAATTCCGAGCGCCCCTGAAACAGACACACCGTGCCCTTGCTCCCGGGCGGCGCGCGCCACCGCGCGAAGCGCAAGGTCACGCCGTCGGGCGTTTTACAGGTGCCGACGACAGCCCCTTCGGGCACGGGATTGTCAGGTGTTGAGACGAGATCCATGCGGACTCAATCAGAGTGGGTCCGGCCTTATAACAGCAAGAGTCCCGTCATGCCCGCGCTTGTCGCCGGCATCCACGTCTTCCTCCCTCGCCATAAGTCCAGCGATCCACAAATGCCCGGAACAGGTCCCGATCGTGACGAAATTTGGCTGCCTTCTCCCCACCGGTCCCCTTGCGGGCACGCGAAGACCACCTAAATCAAATACTGACGCAGGCCAAAATCGGCTGCGTTTCCATAGGCCTGGGCCCATCCGGGACAGGCTCTATGCATGTCGCTCAACCCCTTTAGGAGGTCATGCCAATGCGTACGTTTGATTTCGCTCCCCTCTATCGTTCGACCGTCGGCTTCGATCGGCTCTTTTCCATGCTCGATCAGTTCAACGGCGTCGAATCCGCACCATCCTACCCGCCCTACAATATCGAGCGCACCGGCGATAACAGCTATCGCATCACGGTCGCGGTCGCCGGCTTCGGGGAATCCGATCTCTCCATCGACACGAAGGAGAGCACCCTGACGATCCGCGGCGAGAAGCAAGTGAAACAGGAAGCCAACGGCGAAGTTCTTTACCAGGGCATCGCCGCGCGCACCTTTGAGCGCCGCTTCCAGCTCGCCGACCATGTCGAAGTACGGGGCGCCAATCTTGAGCACGGACTGCTGCACGTCGACCTTGTCCGCGAGGTCCCGGAAGCGATGAAGCCGCGCCGGATTGCGATCGGAAACGGCAACGCGCCGAAAGTGGTCGAGGCCACGCCCGTGGAGACGAAG
>JAFKKS010000349.1:1182-6833 GCA_017304555.1 Hyphomicrobiales bacterium | reverse complement strand
GCCGGACTCCTGCGCGACGCGCTGGAACCTCACCGCGGGTTTCAGCACCATGCCCGAGCCGAGCTGGTCGACCATGCCGCGCTGGATCTCCTGCCACGGCGTCTGGCTCGCAGGGATCGGGAAGCCGCCGCGCTTCTGCAGGTCGGCGCGGCGCTGCGCGATCTCGGCGTCGGAGATCAGGATGTTCGCCTCGCTCTTGTTGAGGTCGATGCGCACGCGGTCGCCGGTCTTAAGGATTGCGAGGCCGCCGCCCGCCGCTGCTTCCGGCGACGCGTTGAGGATCGACGGTGAGCCTGACGTGCCGGACTGGCGGCCATCGCCGATGCACGGCAGCGAGAGCACGCCGCGTTTGATCAGCGCCGCCGGCGGCTGCATATTCACCACTTCCGCCGCGCCCGGATAGCCGATCGGCCCGGTGCCGCGGATGAAGAGCATCGTGTTCTCGTCGATCTTGAGCTTCGGATCGTCGATACGGTGGTGATAATCCTCCGGTCCCTCGAACACCACGGCGCGGCCTTCGAACGCGTTCGGGTCCTTCGGGTTCATCAGATAGCGATCGCGGAACTCGTCGG
This sequence comes from Hyphomicrobiales bacterium, assembly GCA_017304555.1. Lineage (GTDB taxonomy): Bacteria > Pseudomonadota > Alphaproteobacteria > Rhizobiales > Xanthobacteraceae > JAFKKS01. Next base: position 6,261 of record JAFKKS010000349.1, on the reverse strand, counting down.
ACACGCCGGAGATCTTCATCACGGCGTTGTCGAACAGATTGCCGTGCAGGATCTTGAAGCCGGCATTCTCCTTGAGCGGCCGCTTGTACGGGCGAATGACATCCTCATCGCGAATCTTCGCGCCTTTGACGTTCTCGCCCATCGTCTTGCCGTTGACGGTGAGCGCCTTGCCGTGGATGCGCTTCGCCTTGAGAAGTTCGTTCATCACCGCCGGCAGGCCGCCGGCGCGGTAATATTCCTCACCGAGATATTTTCCGGTCGGCTGCATATTGACGAGCAGCGGCACGTCGAAGCCGATCTTCTCCCAGTCCTCAATCTCGAGCTTCACGCCGATGTGGCGGGCGATGGCGTTGATGTGGATCGGCGCATTGGTCGAGCCGCCGATCGCGGAATTGGCGACGATCGCGTTCTCAAAGGCTTCGCGCGTGAGGATGTCGGAGGGCTTCAGGTCCTCGATCACCATCTCGACGATGCGCCGGCCGGTGCGGTAGGCAATCTGTCCACGATCGCGGTACGGCGCGGGGATCGCAGCGCAGCCGGGCAGCGACATGCCGAGCGCCTCGGCAAGCGCGTTCATGGTCGAGGCGGTGCCCATCGTGTTGCAGTGGCCGATCGAGGGCGCCGACGAACCGACGAGGTCGATGAATTCCTTGTAGTCGATGCGCTCGGCGGCAAGCTCCTGCCGCGCGTGCCAGACGGCGGTGCCGGAGCCGGCGCGCTCGCCCTTCCACCAGCCATTGAGCATCGGGCCGCCCGAGAGGACGATCGCCGGCAGGTTCACAGTCGCTGCCGCCATGACGCAGGCAGGCGTCGTCTTGTCGCAGCCGGTTGTGAGCACTACACCGTCGAGCGGATAGCCGTAGAGCAGTTCGACGAGGCCGAGATAGGCGAGGTTGCGGTCAAGCGCCGCACCCGGCCGCTTGCCGGTCTCCTGGATTGGATGCACCGGAAATTCGAGCGCGATGCCGCCCGCCGCGACGATGCCCTCGCGCACGCGCTTCGCGAGGTCGAGGTGGTGGCGGTTGCAGGGCGAGAGGTCAGAGCCCGTCTGCGCGATGCCGATGATCGGCTTGCCGGAGGTCAGCTCCTCGAGCGTGATGCCGAAATTGACGTAGCGCTCCAGATAGAGCGCGGTCATGCCGGGATTCTCGGGGTTGTCGAACCAGAGTTGCGAGCGGTACTTGCGCCCCTTCGGGTGCGGCGTGCCCTTCGCCTTGCCTTTCGCATTCTTGGCGCCTTTGGCCGGCGTCTTCCCGTTTGTCTTGTTGTCCTTCGGCATTCCAATATCCTCCAGCCTATCTCCTCATCCTGAGGAGCCCGGCGTCGCCGGGCTCTCGAAGGATGCAGGCCCCGACGCCTCGACAGCGTTTTCGTGGCCTCAAAATCACCCCGGATCAAAGCCTCTTTCTTGGCGCGTGACCAGCCCTTCACTTGCCGTTCAGCGGCAATCGCATGGGTGATACGTTCAAACCATTGGCTAAAGACGAGCGTTACAGGACGCCGGGCCGCCGTGAATCCGTCATAGGTTCCGGCATTGTGCTCGGCAACTCTCCGCTCCAATCCAAGGCGCGCCGTGCCGGTGTAGTAGCTGCCATCGGCGCACCGCAGGATATAAAGAAAAGCGCCATCCATTTTGCTTTAGCTGAGCTGTCGTGCCTGCCGCCATCCTTCGAGACGCACCGCTACGCGATGCTCCTCAGGATGAGGTCAGAAGACGCGGCATCGTCGTCCGGCGCAAGCCACAGTCACAGCCCTCATCCTGAGGAGCGGCCGGAGGCCGCGTCTCGAAGGATGGCGGCACTCTCAACGAACTAAAGTACGCTACGCCGCGGCACTTCCGGCGCTGACCAGTTCCGGCGGGATGAACAGCAGTTTGTCGATACGGTTGGAATCCATGTCGACGATCTCGATGCGCCAGCCGTCGAGGTCGAAGTGTTCGCCCTCTTCCGGGATGCGCGCCATGTGCTCGAGCACAAGCCCCGCGGCGGTGTGATAGTCGCCGTTCGTCTCCAGCCGCAGGCCGAGCGTTTCCTTGACCTCATCGATCGCGGCGCGCCCGTCGACGAGCCACGAGCCGTCCTCGCGCTTGAGAAGCTCCTGCGTCGCCGGCCGATGCTCTTCCGGCAGATCGCCGGCGACGGCGCTCATCACGTCGGTCGCGGTCACGAGGCCGAGGAAGTCGCCGTATTCGTCGACGACGAAAGCAACATGCAGCGGCACGCTGCGGAAGATCTGCAGGACGCGCAACGCCGGCATCGTCTCCGGCACATGCGTCGTTTCGAGGAGATGCGCCTCCATGCGCACGCCCCGCCCTGCGATCAGGTCTTCGACCAAGTCCTTCTTCTGCACGACGCCGAGCGGATGGCTCATGTCGCCGTCGCGCGCCACCACGATGCGCGAATAGGGGCACTCGGCGATGTCGCGCGCGATCGAGTCCGTCTCGTCGTCGAGGTCGATCCAGTAGATGTCCGGGCGGGGCGTCATGATCGAGGCGACCGAGCGGTCGGCAAGCCCGAGCACGCCGTGGATCATCTCCTCCTCGACCTCGTCGATCACGCCGGCTTCGGTGCCTTCCGCGATCGCGAACTTCACTTCCTCTTCCGTGACGTTCTGTCCCTCGCGGTCGCGGACGCCGAGGAGCGTCAGGATGACGGCTGTCGAGCGCTCGAAGAACCAAACAAAAGGCCGCCCAACGGCGGCGACGATTTCGAGGGGGCGAGCCACGCGACATGCTATCGGCTCGGGATTGGAGAGCGCGATACGCTTAGGCGTGAGCTCGCCGATAATCACCGACAGCGCGGTGACGAACGCGACCACTGCGATGAAGCCGACCCGCTCGCCATAGGGCGCGATCCAGGCGAACTGGTCGAGGAATGTGCCGAGCCGCAGGCCGAGCGTCGCCCCGCCGAAGGCGCCGGACAAGGTTCCGATCAGCGTGATGCCGAATTGAACGGACGAGAGGAAGATGCCGGGGTTTTCGGCCAGCGAGAGGGCGCGCGCCGCGCCTTTATTGCCCCCTTCGGCCATCTGCTGCAGCCGCATGCGCCGTGAGGACACGACCGCCATCTCGGCAAGCGCAAAAAAACCATTGAGAAAGACGAGCCCAACTAGGATCGCGAGCTCGAGCCACATGTTCATAATGAGGCCAACATAGCGGGCCGCGCGCCGCTTGCAACTGGCGCGCCAGGAATATTCCCGTAAATATCTGATTGCTTAACGGTTTTCTCGAAAGCGCGCCTCCGCGCTCGGTGTCGGGCTTGACCGCATGCGGGAATACGGCGCTTAACGGCTGCCGGAGAATAGCCAGCGCCAAAAGCGCCAGCCTCAATCGCCCGGGAGGATGACATGTTCAAGACGATCGCTGCCTTCGACCGGATCGGCGAGGAAAACGCCTTTGCCGTTCTTGCCCGCGCGACGGAGCTTGCCGGGCAGGGCCGCGACATCATCAATCTCGGCATCGGCCAGCCCGACTTTCGCACCCCCGACCATATCGTCGAGGCGGCGATCAAGGCGCTGCGTGACGGCCACCATGGCTACACCCCGGCGACCGGCATCAAGCCGCTGCGCGAAGCCGTCTCCGCCGACCTGCACAAGCGCCTGGGCGTCGACGTCTCGCCCGACAGCGTCATGATCATGCCGGGCGGCAAGCCGACCATGTTCATGGCGAGCCTGATGTTCGGCCAGCCCGGCGTCGACATTCTCTACCCGGATCCCGGTTTCCCGATCTATCGCTCGATGATCGAGTTCACCGGCGCGCGGCCCGTCCCCGTACCGATCCGCGAGGAGAACGAATTCGCCTTCTCGGCGGAAGAGACGCTGAAGCTGATCACGCCGCAGACGCGGCTGCTCATCCTCAACTCGCCAGCGAACCCGACCGGCGGCGTCACGCCCAAGGCCGAGATCGACAAGCTCGTCGCCGGCCTCGAGAAGTGGCCCGACGTCGCCGTGATGTCGGACGAGATCTACGACCAGATGGTCTACGACGGCGAGAAGCACGTCTCGCTCCTCACCTATCCGTCGATCCGCGACCGGCTGATCCTGCTCAATGGCTGGTCGAAGACCTACGCGATGACCGGTTGGCGCCTCGGCTACGCGATCTGGCCCGGCAAGCTCTACGACTATGCCCGCAAGCTGGCGGTGAACCTACACTCCTGCGTCAACGCCGCCTCGCAATATGCCGGCATCGCCGCGCTGACTGGCCCGCAGGACGAGGCGCGCAAGATGGTTGAGGAGTTCGACCGCCGGCGCAAGGTTGTTGTCGAAGGGCTGAACGCTTTGCCCAACACGTCGTGCCGCACGCCGAAGGGCGCGTTCTACGCTTTCCCGAACATCAAGCAGACCGGATGGAAGGCGAAGCCGCTCGCCTCCTCGCTGCTCGAAGACGCCGGCGTCGCCGTCATCGGTGGCCCTGACTTTGGCGTGCTCGGCGAAGGATATCTGCGCCTCTCCTACGCCAACTCGACGGAGAACATCCGTAAGGCGCTCGATCGCATGGGCGAGTTCCTGTCGAGCCGCAAGGCGGCGTGAGGCTTGCTCCGTCTTGCCCGGCTTTATGCCGGGCATCCACGTCTTATCCCTCCCCGCAGGGGAGGGTGGCTCCGAGCGAGCACAGCGAGTGAGGAGACGGGTGGGGTCCCCACCCGGCCGCGCGCTTCGCGCACGTCCTCCCTCCCCTCCGGGGAGGGAGGAAACCAGTCGCCTCTCTTTCGCTAAAGGAAAGCTCCATGACCCCTCCCCTCGTCGCCGTCATCGCGCCCGGAAACATGGGCGCCGCGATTGGTGCGCGCCTCGTCGAGAACGGCGTCACCGTGCTCACCTCGCTCGAAGGCCGTAGCGCCGTGAGCGCGGAGCGCGCGAAGGACGCAGGGCTGCGCGCGGCGACCGACGCCGAAATTGCGGGCGCCGACATCATCCTGTCCATCCTGCCGCCGGGCGACGCGCCGGCGCTCGCCGAGCGTCTTGCGCCTGTGCTCAAGGCTGCTGCACGCAAGCCGCTTTACGCCGACTGCAACGCCGTGAGCCCGAAGACGGTGGAGCAGATCGCTGCGGTCGTCACTGCAACCGGAGCACCGTTCGCGG
>JAFKKS010000349.1:0-1147 GCA_017304555.1 Hyphomicrobiales bacterium | reverse complement strand
CTCGCGGCGCTGGCCGAGCGCGGTCTCGACGTGCGCGTGATGGACGCACCGGTCGGCGCGGCGTCAGCGCTGAAGATGGTCTATGGCGGCCTCAACAAAGGCGTCGTCGCGCTCGGCGCCGCAATGGCCTTGGCTGCGCATCGCGCCGGCGTCGGCGAGGATTTCCATAAGGAACTGCAGGCGAGCCAGGGGCCCCTGCTCGAACAGCTGAGCCGCGGCGTGCCCGACATGTTTTCCAAGGCGTATCGCTGGGTCGCCGAGATGGAAGAGATCGCCGAATTCACTGGCAAGCCGGTGGAAGCGAAAACCTACGACGGCTTCGCGCATCTCTACACGCGGCTCGCTCGCGACTTCGAAGGCACGAAGGAAGAGATCGACGCGCTTGCGGCGTTTTATGCGAAGAACGAGTCGAAGAACTGATCTTGTGCTCATTCCCGCGCAAGCGGGAATCCAGGTTGTTTTGCGCTGGGCCCCCGCCTTCGCGTGGACGAGCGGATTACGCCCGCGCGGCAATGACGAGCCACAAAAGGAAAGTCCCGCCCTCCGTAACCGGAGAGCGGGACCTCTATCGGTGATCTTCGATCGACGCTCGATTCCCCCAACTCCGCAGACCGGTCGCAACGCCGGCTGGCCAAATTTGTTACCTACGCACCGTGAGGTATTGGCCGCTGCATTTCGGATTGCCGCTTTAAGGAAATTCCTTCGGCTCCCGTGCGTATGAGCTGCGTGTCTGCCTTCCACGCCGCTACGAAGTCCTGATTCGAGCGTCGATCACGCGAATCATTTCATAGGCGGAATCGCGATTCCATGCCGATTTCGCCGATATCGGCCCTTTGGTCCGCACTGTTGCATCCATGCATCGCGTCAGGCCGCCGCGCGATTCGTTTGCTGCAGCGCCAAACGAAAGCCGACAACGACGACAGCAAGGCCCGCCAGTTGGATCGCGGTCGGCACTTCGCCGAGCGTGAGCACGCCGATCACCAGGGTCGCCGGCGGCACCATCGCGGGGAACGCCGCCGCGCGCCCGGCCCCGAGCAATGCTACTGCACGTGCGAACAAATGCACGCCGAGCGGTCCCGCGAGACCGCCCTGCACAATGATCTGCAGCACATTCTCCCAGAGCCCGGCATCGATCATATGTTGGAAG
>JAFKKS010000348.1 GCA_017304555.1 Hyphomicrobiales bacterium | reverse complement strand
TGAGGCAAGAGCCGACGTGTTCGATTACATTGAACGCTTCTACAACGCGAAGCGTCGTCACTCGACGATTGGATATCTGAGCCCTATGGAGTTCGAGACTAAGGCTGGATTAGCTTAAGCGGGTGTCATCCAAACCGGGTGCAGGCCAAGATGCCCAGTCGGAGATCCAAATATCACAAGCTGGCGAGTAGCAGATTTGGGCGTACCGACCGAACTCAAGATTCACTTGGCCGGCGAGCTTACCTTGAAGGAAGGCTCATCGCAGTTTTAAGTGATCTTTTTAGCAAGCGTACCCGGATGGAGCGTAGCGCAATCCGGGTTTCTGACCCGCTGATAGGCCGTTCCCGGATTACGCTTCGCTCCATCCGGGCTACATGCCGATCGTAGAGGTTTAACGCGACGTGACCTTTGCCCTATCTGCGTCATTTAGGAGCGTAGGCTTACTATAATCCGGCGAAGACGCATAGGAGAGGTTGCACCACGCGCCATTATCATCGGCAGGATTGGCAGAAATATCGCAAAGAAGTCATCGAGCTCGATGGCGGCGTCTGCGTGCGATGTAAACGCGGCTCTTTGCAGGGGGCCATTCTCCAAGTTCATCATAAGGAATACCTGCCAGGGAAGCTCCCTTGGGAATATCCCTATGAGTCATGCGACACCTTGTGCAAGGGGTGTCACGCGGGCGAGCACGGGATCGTCAGGCCGTTTTCAGGGTGGGAATGTATCGGCCATGATGATCTTGGCGACCTCTCAGGCGGATGTGAATTGTGTGGCAAATCCATCCGCCACGTTTTCTTCGTACAACATGAAAAATGGCCTTCCTTAGAGGTAGGCGAAACATGCTGCGACCACCTAACGGATACGACGGAGGCCAGCGCCCATGTAGAATCTTTGCGCCGTTTTGCATCCCGTCTGCAACGATTCATCCAGTCCAAACGATGGAAGGCGGGCGACAACGGTGTTTTGCGAATACACCAAAAGGGCGTGAGGCTCGCGGTTGAACCTATCGACGAGAGCTATCGGTTGCTTGTGGACAACATCCAGGGAAATCGTCGCTTTTCATCCGTTGATGAGGCGAAAACATTTGCCTTCGAGTTGTTTGAAAACGGCATGCTTGAGGCATTTTTGAAAAAGAAGAAGCGGGACGACACACGATAAAGCAATGTTGAGAGCTAAGTGGCCGGCTATGTCTCTGGGCAAAAAAGGTGAACCTTTGTGCGCGAGAGCAATGTCCAACTTTAATCCCAATGTGAACGAAGCCGCGACATCCGGGCTACACGTGGCCGCTATCCCCTAATCTCCGGCTCGACCAACTTCGCCAGATTGCGCAGCGACTCCTGCCAGCCGAGGTAGCAGGCTTCGACGGGGATCACATCGGGCAGGCCTTCCTGCACGATGCTCATCTCGGTGCCGCAGGAGACCGGCTTGAGCGTCACGGTCACCAGGATGTCGCCCGCGAGATTGGGGTCGTCGAACTTGTCCGTGTAGACGACGCGCTCGCCGGGCACGAGTTCGCGATATTCGCCGCCGAAGGAATGGCCTTCGCCGGTCGTGAAGTTGCGGAACGACATCTTGAAGGCGCCGCCGACTTTCGCGTCGAGGTGATGCACCGTGCAGGTGAAGCCGTTCGGCGGCAGCCATTTCGCCAGCGCGTCCGCCTCGATGAAGGCGCGGTAGACTTTTTCCGGATTGGTGGCGATGACGCGGTGCAGGCGGACGGTGCCGGGCATGGGCGTTTCTCCTTCGTCGTTGGGAGCGCGTGACGGGTGCTTTTTATATTGGGTGAGGATGGCGGGCGCGTGTCGGGCCGAGCACACGTTCGTCATGTCCGCACTTGTGGTCAAGAAAAGCAAGACGTGGATGGCCGGGACAAGCCCGGCCATGACGGGCTTGGATGATTTAGGCCTTGCCGGCTCGCTTTCGCTTGATCGCGGCGATGCGGTTCGTGTCGGCCGCCTGCAGGTAGCGACCGCGTTCGAGGATTTCGAGCGTGTACTCTTCGTAGGTGAGGTCGAGCGCCTCGGCCTTGTCGTCGCGGCGGACCGCGATCTCGCGCGGCGTGCGCTTCCAGGCGCGCGTCCAGGCCTTCTTCCAGCGGGTGAAATGGTAAGGGTCGCCGTCCTCCCATTCCGGCCCCGCATCGTCTATGAGAGAGGGGCCGCCGTTGTGGCCAAGGCTTGCGCGTGGTCCAGGGGTGGCGTCGGGGTGAGGGCGCATGATCGGCCTCATGGGTCGGCCTCATCTCAACTTCCTGGGGGCCTCGCTTAGGCTGCTTGCTTGAGCCCGTGCGGGGGGGCAAGCAAGGGTCTTGCCAAGTTGCGCCGACCCCCCTTGCAAACCCCTTTGAAAAATCCTAAACAGTCCTCCGGGCGTGCCGGCCTAAGGGTTAAGGCACGTCGTTGTGCGCCCCTCGAAATCGTAGGTGACGGGACTTCGTTCCTTTTGGATATCCGAATGGATTCATCTGAAAGGAAAAGGCCTCCATCTTTTTCGAAGGGCGTGTGATCTCCAGGACATGCGGGCAACCGTCTGCTCTGGAAATCCTGTCCGAGACTGCCGGCGCCGCTCGCGGCTTAATATACCAGCCAGCATAGACGGGTACGAAGCGAATTCCGCGAGGCCGAGAGGCCGAACGGCACGGTTCGAACCTTTGCACCTTGCGTGAAGCTTTCGGGCTAAACGCTTGGCGGACAGGCTAAAGTCTTTCGTCGCCGTCCGTCGATCGACCTGGCTTTCCGGCCAGAAGGCACGGTACGGCAGGTGCAACCCGGCGGACATCTTTCCGCCAACGCGAAGAGCGTGACTGAATGGATCGAGCAGAAAAATCCGAGCTCGTCACGTCGCTCCAGCAGGTGTTCCAGAACACGCAAGTCGTCGTGGTCTGCCACTATGCGGGGTTGACGGTCGCGCAGATGTCGGCGCTACGCCGCCAGATGCGACAGGCGGGCGCGAGCGTCAAAGTGGCGAAGAACCGAATCGCCAAGATCGCGCTCGAAGGCACTGATGTTGCTTCGATTTCATCGCTGCTGAAGGGCCCGACCCTGATCGCCTATTCAGGTGATCCGGTCGCCGCCCCGAAGATCGCCATCGAATTTGCCAAGACGAACGAACAGCTCGTCATCCTTGGCGGCGCGATGGGGACAACGGCGCTGGACCCGAATGGCGTCAAGGCGCTGGCTTCGTTGCCGTCTCTCGACGAGCTGCGGGCCAAGATTGTGGGCCTCGTCCAGGCTCCCGCGACCAAGATCGCGCAGGTTGTCAACGCGCCGGCGGCCAAGGTCGCCCGGGTGTTTGGCGCCTATGCGGCCAAGGATGCGGCCTGAGACGACGCTTGAACGACGCCGCCTAAATTTTTCGCAATCCTAGACACTGGTTCGAACCGAAAAAGGAACTATCTAATGGCCGATCTTTCAAAACTCGTCGACGAGTTGTCCAACCTCACGGTCCTGGAGGCCGCTGAGCTTGCCAAGATGCTCGAAGAGAAGTGGGGCGTTTCCGCCGCTGCCGCCGTGGCCGTCGCCGCTGGCCCCGCAGCCGGTGGTGGTGCCGCCGCTGCCGAGGAGAAGACCGAATTCACCGTCGTCCTGGCTGCCGCCGGCGACAAGAAGATCGAAGTGATCAAGGAAGTCCGCGCGCTCACGGGCCTCGGACTGAAGGAAGCCAAGGACCTCGTCGAGGGTGCGCCGAAGCCTGTCAAGGAAGGCGTGGCCAAGGACGAGGCCGACAAGATCAAGGCCCAGCTCGAGAAGGCTGGCGCCAAGGTCGAGCTGAAGTAATTCGGCTTGTCGGGCGGTCCCTCGACTCGGTCGGGGGAATCGCCGGAAATAGGCTGCTTCGGCAGCAGGACTTTGAATCCGGGGGAGCGCGGCGACGCGCGACCCCGTTTTCGGCGTCGGGAGACAGGGCCCGGCCGCCGATACCCGGAATTCCACATCGGGATTTCGGCATCGCGATGAGGCGAGAGGCACGATGGCGCAGACGTTGACCGGTCGCAAACGGGTCCGCAAGTACTTTGGCAAAATTCACGAAGTGGCTGAGATGCCGAACCTCATCGAGGTTCAAAAGGCATCTTATGACCAGTTCCTCATGGTGGACGAGCCCGAAGGCGGGCGCGCCGATGAGGGACTGCAGGGCGTTTTCAAGTCCGTTTTCCCGATCAAGGACTTCGCCAACACGTCTCAGCTCGACTTCGTCGCCTATGAATTCGAGCCGCCGAAATATGACGTCGACGAGTGCCGCCAGCGGGGCATGACCTTCGCGGCGCCGCTGAAGGTGAAGCTGCGCCTGATCGTGTTCGATGTCGACGAGGAGACCGGCGCGCGGTCGGTCAAGGACATCAAGGAGCAGGACGTCTACATGGGCGATATCCCGCTCATGACGATGAACGGCACCTTTATCGTCAACGGCACCGAGCGCGTCATCGTCTCGCAGATGCACCGTTCGCCCGGCGTATTCTTCGATCATGACAAGGGCAAGACGCACTCGTCGGGCAAGCTCCTGTTTGCCGCCCGCATTATTCCGTATCGCGGCTCCTGGCTCGACATCGAGTTCGACGCCAAGGACATCGTGCATGCGCGTATCGACCGTCGCCGCAAGATTCCGGTGACGTCGCTTCTGTTCGCGCTCGGCATGGATGGGGAGGAGATCCTCTCCACGTTCTACAAGAAGATCAGTTACAAGCGCGCCAAGGACGGCTGGCGTATGCCGTTCGATGCCAATCGTATGCGCGGCTACAAGGCGATCAACGACCTGATCGACGCCGACTCGGGCAAGGTCGTGCTTGAGGCCGGCAAGAAGCTGACCGTGCGCCAGGCGCGCCAACTCGCCGAGAAGGGCCTCAAGGCGCTGCGCGTCTCCGATGAGGAGTTGATCGGCAGCTACATCGCCGAAGACCTCGTCAACCCGAAGACGGGCGAGATCCACGTCGAAGCCGGTGAGGAGATCACCGACAAGACGGTCAAGATGCTCAACGAGGAGGGGTACAAGGACATCCCGATCCTCGACATCGACCACGTGAACGTCGGCGCATACATCCGCAACACGCTCACGGTCGACAAGAACATGACGCGCGAGGATGCGCTGTTCGACATCTACCGCGTCATGCGTCCGGGCGAGCCGCCGACCATCGACACGGCGCAGGCGATGTTCCAGTCGATGTTCTTCGACCCGGAGCGCTACGACCTCTCGGCCGTCGGCCGCGTGAAGATGAATATGCGCCTCGAGCTCGATGCGCCGGACACCATGCGCGTGCTGCGCAAGGAAGACATCGTCGCGGTCATCCGCACGCTGCTCGACCTGCGCGACGGGCGCGGCGACATCGACGACATCGACCATCTCGGCAACCGCCGGGTGCGTTCGGTCGGCGAGTTGATGGAGAACCAGTACCGCATCGGTCTGCTGCGCATGGAGCGCGCGATCAAGGAGCGCATGTCGTCGGTCGATATCGACACCGTCATGCCGCAGGACCTGATCAACGCGAAGCCGGCGGCTGCGGCCGTGCGCGAGTTCTTCGGTTCCTCGCAGCTCTCGCAGTTCATGGACCAGACCAACCCGCTCTCCGAGATCACGCACAAGCGGCGTCTCTCGGCGCTCGGGCCGGGTGGCCTTACGCGCGAGCGTGCGGGCTTCGAAGTCCGCGACGTGCATCCGACGCACTACGGCCGCATCTGCCCGATCGAAACGCCGGAAGGACCGAACATCGGTCTGATCAATTCGCTCGCGACCTATGCGCGGGTGAACAAGTACGGCTTCATCGAGACGCCGTACCGGCGTGTGAAGGAAGGCCGTGTGACCGACGAGGTCGCGTATCTCTCCGCCATGGAAGAGAACCGCTACTACGTCGCGCAGGCGAACCAGGCGGTCGACGCCAAGGGCAAGTTCACGGAAGACCTGATCGTGTGCCGCCACTCCGGCGACGTGCTGATGGTCGCGCCCGATCGTGTCGACTACATGGACGTGTCGCCGAAGCAGCTCGTCTCGGTTGCCGCGGCGCTCATTCCGTTCATCGAGAACGACGACGCCAACCGCGCGCTGATGGGCGCCAACATGCAGCGTCAGGCGGTTCCGCTGGTGCGGGCCGAGGCACCGTTCGTCGGTACCGGTATGGAAGGCGTGGTGGCGCGTGACTCGGGCGCTGCGATCGGCGCCCGCCGCACCGGCGTCGTCGATCAGGTGGACGCCACCCGTATCGTTATCCGCGCAACGGAAGATCTCGATCCGACCAAGTCGGGCGTCGACATCTACCGGCTGATGAAGTTCCAGCGCTCGAACCAGTCGACCTGCATCAACCAGCGTCCGCTGGTGCGCGTGGGCGACCGCGTGGCGAAGGGCGACATCATCGCCGACGGTCCTTCGACCGACCTCGGCGAGCTCGCGCTCGGCCGCAACGTGCTCGTCGCGTTCATGCCGTGGAATGGCTACAACTTCGAGGACTCGATCCTTCTCTCCGAGAAGATCGTGAAGGACGACGTGTTCACGTCGATCCACATCGAAGAGTTCGAGGTGATGGCCCGAGACACCAAGCTCGGTCCGGAAGAAATCACGCGCGACATTCCGAACGTCTCGGAAGAGGCGCTGAAGAACCTCGACGAAGCCGGCATCGTCTATATCGGCGCGGAAGTGCACGCCGGTGACATCATGTGCGGCAAGATCACGCCGAAGGGCGAAAGCCCGATGACGCCGGAAGAGAAGCTGCTGCGCGCCATCTTCGGCGAGAAGGCGTCGGACGTGCGCGACACGTCGCTGCGCGTTCCGCCGGGCGTGCAGGGCACCGTCGTCGAAGTGCGCGTGTTCAACCGTCACGGCGTCGACAAGGACGAGCGTGCGCTGGCGATCGAGCGCGAAGAGATCGAACGTCTCGCCAAGGACCGCGATGACGAACAGGCGATCCTCGACCGCAACGTCTACAGCCGTCTTGCTGACCTGCTTGAAAACCGTCAGGGCATTTCCGGCCCGAAGGGCTTCAAGAAGGACACCAAGATCACCCGCGCGGTGCTCGACGAATATCCGCGCGCCCAGTGGTGGCAGTTCGCGTCTCCGAACGACAAGCTGATGTCGGAGATCGAGGCGATCCGCAAGCAGTACGACGAGTCGAAGAAGCTGCTCGAACAGCGCTTCCTCGACAAGGTCGAGAAGCTGCAGCGCGGCGACGAACTTCCGCCCGGCGTGATGAAGATGGTCAAGGTCTTCGTCGCGGTGAAGCGTAAGATTCAGCCGGGCGACAAGATGGCCGGCCGTCACGGCAACAAGGGTGTCGTGTCGCGGATCGTGCCGCTCGAAGACATGCCGTTCCTCGCGGACGGCCGTCCGGTCGATATCGTGCTCAATCCGCTCGGCGTGCCCTCGCGCATGAATGTCGGTCAGATCCTCGAGACCCATCTCGGCTGGGCCTGCGCCGGCCTCGGCATCAAGATCGGTCAGACGGTCGAGACCTACAGCGGGAAGGGCGACGCCCGTCCGCTCAAGGACATGCTGAAGAAGATCTACGGCG
>JAFKKS010000347.1 GCA_017304555.1 Hyphomicrobiales bacterium | reverse complement strand
GAGATCGTCTCTTTTGCCTTCGTTGTCTCGGCCATGGGCCCCTTCTCTTGTCGTAGTCTTGCCGCGTAAGAAATGACTGAACGACGCGGACTGTAAATCGACGGCTTCGCCGCGCGCGTCGAGGATGCGCGGCGGAACGGTCCCCTTCACGATACGTCCGACAGCGCTGACGCGCACGCCGGCCTTGCGCGCTTGCGCGGCGAACGCTTTCACGCGCCGCACCGGCACGGTGCAAACGATCTCGTAATCGTCGCCGCCGCCGAGAATGCGCGACTGCAACGACGGCTCATGACGCAACGCAGCCTTCGCGGCCGGCGACAGCGGTACGTCGGCCATTGCGATGTCCGCCGAGACGCCGGAAACACGGCAGAGCTTGGCGAGATCGCCGGCTAAGCCATCGGAGACATCCATCGCCGCGCTTGCGTGCCGGCGCACGGCGTCGGCCACGGCATTGCGCGGCTGCGGCAGCAGATAGCGCTGCGTGAGATGCTTCGCCTGCGCGCGCGACAGGCCCCACGGCAAACGCTTCGCCTGGCGCACCGCGAGGCCGAGCGCGCCGTCGCCGATCGTGCCCGTCACCATCACCACGTCGCCCGGCTTGGCGCCGCGCCGGCGCACCATGCTGCCGCGCGGCAATGTGCCGAACGCCGTCACCGAAATCATGATCGCGTCCGGCGAGCGCACGCTGTCGCCGCCGAGCAGCGGACAACGGAACGCTTTCGCATCCGCCGCCAGCCCCTTGGTAAAGCGGGCGAGCCAGGCGTCGCCTGTCCCTTTCGGCAGCGCCAAAGTGAGCAGAAAGCCGAGCGGCTTCGCGCCCTTCGCCGCCAGATCGGAGAGGTTCACGCGCAGCGCCTTGCGCGCGACGAGATCGGGCGGATCGTCGGGAAAGAAATGCACGCCGCCGATGACGGCGTCCGCGGTCACGACGAGTTCATGACCGGCCGGGACGGCGGTGAAAGCGGCGTCGTCCGTCAAGCCAAGCGCGCCGCGATGCGTCGCCAGCGGCGCGAAGTGCCGCGCGATGAGCCGGTCTTCGCCCGACATGGTACGCGACATGGCGGCGCCGGCGCGGCGCTTCACGGAGCCTTGCCTCGCGGCGCATCGGCCTCGTCGGCGCGCAAGCGGCGGCCGAGCTGATCGAGCACCGCGTTGACCATGCCGGTCTCGTCCTTGTCGAGGAACGCATGCGCCACGTCGACATATTCGGAAATGACGACGCGCATCGGCACATCGGCGCGATGCTTGAGTTCGTAGACGCCGGCGCGCAGCAGCGCGCGCATCAGCGCCTCGATCCGCTTGAGCGGCCAGCCGCCCGCGAGCGCGGCATCGATCATTGGATCGAGCTCGCGCTGTTCACGCACCACGCCGCCAACGATATCGCGAAAGAATGCAGCCTCGGCCGGACGGTACTGCGAACCGTCGACCTCCTGCCCCATCCAGTGGCTCTCGAACTCGGCGAAGATTTCGTTCAGGCCTTTCGCCGCAACATCCATCTGGTAGAGCGCCTGCACGGCCGCGAGCCGCGCCGCGCCGCGCTTGTTCGCCTTGCGCTCGCCGTCGGCTTTCGCGGGCGCACTCATTTCGCGCTCTTGGCGAGACGGCGTTTCAAGCGCACCAGCGACAAGGCCGCCTCGACGGCGGTGCCGCCTTTGTTGCCGCGCGTCGGGCGCGCGCGCTCGAGCGCCTGCGCGTCGGTGTCGACGGTCAAGATGGCGTTGCCGACCGGAAACGAATAGGCGACGGAGATGTCCATCAGCGCCCGCGCGGATTCACCGGCGACGATGTCGTAATGGCTCGTCTCGCCGCGGATGACGCAGCCGAGCGCCACGACGCCGTCGTAAGGCTCGTCCCGCTCCACTGCGGCGTTCTGCGCGATGACGATGGCGGCGGGGATTTCGAGCGCACCCGGAACGGTGACGAAGTCGGCGGTGACCCCATGCTCGCGCAACGCGCGCTTGGCGCCCGTCAGCAAATGATCCGCAACGTCGTCGTAGTATCGCGCCTCGACAATGAGGAGGCGCGCGCCCTTGACGCTGGTGCGATCGGTCGTTGCGCCTCTGCGCGCCTTCGCCATGGTCCTGCTTTCCGTTGAATGCCGCGCGTCAGTAGCAAGGGGATCGGCTCAGACGCAAGGGCGTGGGCGGCATCCGGCCTATGCCTAGCCCTCATCCTGAGGAGCCGCGCCAGCGGCGTCTCGAAGGATGGCGTCGAATACCGGGCCATCCTTCGAGACGCCGTTTCTAACGAAACGGCTTCTCAGGATGAGGGCCGTGGCTTGGGTCGAAGACTACTCCCGCGTCTCCAGCCAGCGGATCGCATAGCGGGCCATCTGATCGATTTCGAGATTGATCCGGTCGCCCGCCCGCAAGGCGCCGAAGGTCGTCACCGCGAGGGTGTGCGGGATGATCAGGACCGAGAACCGGTCGCCTTCGACGGTATTCACCGTCAACGACACGCCGTCGAGTGCCACCGAGCCCTTCGGGGCGATGAAGCGGGCAAGCGCCGTCGGCACCCGGAAGGTCAGCTTCGCCATGTCCGGCAGATCCTCGCGCGTCACCAGTTCGGCGACGCCGTCGACATGGCCGCTGACCATGTGGCCGCCAAGCTCGTCGCCCATCTTGAGAGCGCGCTCGAGGTTCAGCCGCGTCCCGGCCTTCCAGTGTCCCGCTGTGGTCACCGCCAAGGTTTCGGCCGCGGCGTCGACGGAGAACCAGGCGCGGTTGCCGCGCATGCCGCGCTCGACGACCGTCAGGCACGGCCCGGAACACGCGATCGAGGCGCCGATCGCAATCGTATCCGGGTCGTATTTGCATCCGATGGTGAAGCGGCGCAGTCCCTCGGCGCGTTCCTCGACGCTCAGCAACTCGCCGACATCGGTGACGATCCCCGTGAACATCTATCTCACCCGCGTGAACATCTCGATCGTGTCGTCGCCGACCGCGTCGATGCCGTCAGATATAAATGCCGGCGCGCCGATATTGGAGAGCGGCATCCCGTGCAGCGCGTCGATGCCGTCGTCGCCGATGCGGCCGGGCCCGCGCAGGAGCATCGCTTCATCGACGAGATCGGCGGCGAGGAAGGACGCGGCGACGATCGGCCCGCCCTCGACCATCAGCCGTGTAATGCCGCGCGCCGCCAGTTCCTTGAGCAGCGCCGCAAGGTCCACTTTCCCGTCCGGCGACGGAAGGCGCAGCACATCGACGCCGAGCGCTCGCAGCGCGTCTTCATTCTCGCGCGGCGTATCGGTCGCCGCGACGACCCAGACCGGCGTCTCGCGCGCGGTCGACGCAAGTCGGCTCTCGACGGGAAGCCGCATATGCGCGTCGAGCACGACGCGCACCGGTGAGCGCTGCTGCATACCCGACAAGCGGCAGGTGAGCACGGGATCGTCCGACAAGGCCGTGCCGATGCCGATCAGGATGGCATCGTTCATCGCGCGCAGGCGATGCGCGCGCGGACGCGACGGCTCGCCGGTGATGACGGCGGGGATCCGCCCGGCAAAACCTGCCTTGCCATCGGCCGAGACGGCGAGCTTGAGCGTCACCTGCGGGCGGCCGTCGACGATGCGGCGGATATGTCCGGCGTGATCGCGGCGCGCCTGTTCAGCGCCCTCCCCGATATCGACGACGAGGCCGGCGGCGCGCAAGCGTGCGTGCCCCTGCCCTGCCACTTTCGGATTTGGATCTTCCAGCGCCGACACGATGCGCGCAATCCCCGCCGCAACGATCGCGTCGGCGCAGGGCGGTGTCTTGCCGTGATGCGCGCAAGGCTCGAGCGTCACATACATGGTGGCGCCGCGCGCGGTATTCCCCGCACGCGCGAGCGCTTCGACTTCCGCATGCGGACGTCCGCCCGGCTGCGTCCAGCCGCGCCCGACGACGGTCCCGTCATTCACGATCACCGCGCCGACGGCGGGATTGGGCCATGTGCGTCCGAGGCCGCGGCGGCCAAGCGCCAAAGCCAGCGCCATGAAGCGCGCGTCGTCGTCGGTGGAAGCTGGAGTACTCAAAGCGGACTTCACGCTCGCCCTATTTGCGCGGCTCCGTCACCGGTACGGCATCGGGGTCACGTGACAGCTCGCCAAGCACGGCGCGGAAATCTTTCGCCTCGCGGAAATTGCGATAGACCGAGGCGAAGCGGACATAGGCGACGTCGTCGAGTTCGCGCAGATGCTCCATGATCGACTCGCCGATCGTCTCGGTGGTGATCTCGCTCTCGCCGAGGCTTTCGAGGTCGCGCACGATCTTCGACACGGCCTGTTCGATACGCTCGGGATCGACGGGGCGCTTGCGCAGCGCGATCTGCAGCGAGCGCATGAGCTTGTCGCGATCGAAAGGAACGCGGCGGCCGTTGCGCTTGATCACCGTGAGTTCGCGCAACTGCACGCGCTCGAACGTCGTGAAGCGGAAATTGCACGACAAGCACACGCGCCGGCGCCGGATGGCGGAGGAATCTTCCGTCGGCCGGGAATCCTTCACCTGTGTGTCGAGACTGGCGCAACTCGGACAACGCATGTGGGTGCCGTCAGCCGTTGTAGATCGGGAAACGCGCGACCAGCTTCTTCACCTTCTCGCGTACGGCGCTTTCGGTGAGCGAGTCCTCGTCGACGTTCTTCTGCGAGAGAACGTCAAGCACTTCCGCGATCAGCTCGCCGATGTGCTGGAACTCGGCGACGCCGAAGCCGCGCGTCGTCCCTGCGGGCGTGCCGAGGCGCACGCCGGAGGTGATGCCGGGCTTCTCCGGATCGAAAGGAATGCCGTTCTTGTTGCAGGTGATGTGCGCGCGACCGAGCGCCAGTTCCGCGACCTTGCCGGTGAGCCGCTTCGGCCGCAGATCGACCAGCATCAGATGCGTGTCGGTACCGCCGGAGACGATGTCGAAGCCTTTCGACTTCAGCGTCTCGGCGAGCGCCTTGGCATTGGCGGCGACATTCTTCGCGTAGACCTTGAACGACGGCTGCAGCGCCTCGCCGAAACCGACCGCCTTGGCGGCGATGATGTGCATCAGCGGTCCGCCCTGCAGGCCAGGGAAAACGGCGGAGTTAATCTTCTTCGCCAGCGCCTCGTCATTGGTCAGCACGAAGCCGCCGCGCGGACCGCGCAACGTCTTGTGCGTCGTCGAGGTGACGACATGCGCGTGCGGGAACGGGCTCGGATGCGCGCCGCCGGCGACGAGGCCGGCGAAATGCGCCATGTCGACCATCAGGTACGCGCCGACCTCGTCGGCGATGGCGCGGAAGCGGGCGAAGTCGAAGACGCGCGGATAAGCGGAGCCGCCGGCGATGATCACCTTCGGCTTATGCTCGCGCGCAAGCTTCTCGACCTCGTCGAAATCGACGCGATGGTCGTCCTTGCGTACGCCGTAAGGCACGACCTTGAACCACTTGCCGGACATGCTCACCGGCGCGCCATGCGTCAGATGCCCACCCGCCGCGAGATTGAGCCCCATGAAGGTGTCGCCCGGCTGCATCAGCGCCATGAACACCGCCTCGTTCGCGGACGCGCCGGAATGCGGCTGCACGTTCGCGAACTGGCAGCCGAACAGCTTGGTCACGCGCTCGATCGCGAGCTTCTCCGCGATGTCGACGTACTGGCAGCCACCGTAATAGCGGCGTCCCGGGTAGCCCTCGGCGTATTTGTTGGTCAGCACCGAACCCTGCGCCTCGAGCACGGCGCGGCTGACGATGTTCTCGGACGCGATCAGCTCGATCTCGT
>JAFKKS010000346.1 GCA_017304555.1 Hyphomicrobiales bacterium | reverse complement strand
CAGGCCCTGTACCCACAACGCCAGGCGCCGCGGCGTCACGAAAGCGCGCGCGCCCTCGTAGACGAGCCCGGCATCGACCAGTGCGTTGGTTACCATCGCCTTGAGGTCGTCCGCCGCCTTCGCCTGCATGCGCGCGGGGATTTCCTCGGCGAACAATTCGAGCAGGAGATCAGGCATTTGCCGCTCCTCCCGCTGCCGTCGCGAGCCAGGCCGCGCCGCAGGACTTCGCGAGTTCGCGCACACGCAGGATGTAGCCCTGCCGCTCGGTGACCGAGATCACGCCGCGTGCGTCGAGCAGGTTGAAGACGTGGCTCGCCTTGATGCACTGGTCGTAAGCCGGCAGCGCCATCAGGTGGCGCTCCTTCTTGTCATTGGCCCACCCAGCGGCGAGATATTTCTGGCACGCGCCTTCCGCCATCTTGAACTGCTCGAACAGCATCGCGGTGTCGGCATGCTCGAAATTGTGCCGCGAATATTCCTGCTCGGCCTGCAGGAACACGTCGCCGTAAGTCACCTTCTCGGCGCCGTCGCGGCCGTTGAAGTTGAGGTCGTAGACGTTCTCGACGCCCTGCACATACATCGCCAGACGCTCGAGTCCGTACGTCAATTCGCCGGCGACCGGCGCGCATTCGAAGCCGGCGACCTGCTGGAAGTAGGTGAACTGCGAGACCTCCATGCCGTCGCACCAGCACTCCCAGCCGAGCCCCCAGGCGCCGAGCGTCGGGCTCTCCCAGTCGTCCTCGACGAAACGGATGTCGTGGACCTGCAGGTCGATGCCGATGGCGTAGAGCGACTTGAGGTAGAGGTCCTGCAGGTCGGGCGGCGAGGGTTTGAGGATCACCTGGA
Source organism: Hyphomicrobiales bacterium (assembly GCA_017304555.1). GTDB lineage: Bacteria > Pseudomonadota > Alphaproteobacteria > Rhizobiales > Xanthobacteraceae > JAFKKS01. The sequence goes on along the minus strand of JAFKKS010000346.1, from coordinate 4,872 downwards.
ACTGGTAGTAGTGCTGCAGCCGGTTCGGGTTCTCGCCGTAGCGACCGTCCTTCGGCCGGCGCGAAGGCTGCACATAGGCGGCGTTCCAATGCAGCGGCCCGAGCGCGCGCAGCGTTGTCGCCGGATGAAACGTGCCGGCGCCCACCTCCATGTCGTAGGGCTGCAGGATGACGCAGCCGTGGTCCGCCCAATAGCGCTGCAGCGCCAGGATCAGGCCTTGGAAGGAGCGGGAAGGCTCCATATGGGCAGGCAGGCTCATCGGATTTTCATCAATGAGAGAAAGAACTTAACGCGCGTCGAATGGCGGCGGACCCTATCGGCGGGGTCGCCGAGGGTCAAGCACGACAAAGGACGGGCTTAGGAGCGCCGGTCGGACGTCGGCCGGTACACGCCGGAGGCGTCGCGACGCAGCGTCGGGATGGGCTCGCGCCTCATCCCGTCGGCATGGAAGTCGTCGCGCGGCGGATGCAGTTCCGTATTGATGCGGTGAGCCTCTCGCATCAGCCACTTGGCTGCGATCATGACGCCGACGGCGCTCAGGACGGCAACGATGACGGGGGGCATGCGCGATCCTCGCTCGAACACCGGAGCATGATGCCGAAAAGTGCGACGCGGTTTTCGGACGACATCATGCTCAAAGTTATTGAAATCATGCTGCTCCGGCATTGTGGCCGGAACGAGTCGCATTCAGTGGCGAATTATAGCCCGAAGCGCGCCCAAATGGCGCGGGCTTCCACCGTCGATACGATGTCCGCGGCAAGGCTCGGCCCATCGCTCGGCCAGATTTTGCCGATCCCGATGCCGCCGGTGTTACGGCCAAAAAAGCTGCGCGGGCTGGTGATGAGGGGCGTGTCCACCTTGTCGCCGAAGCGCGCGCGCAAGGTGCTGCGCAGATCGCCGATGTGATCGGCGAGACCAAGCTCGATCGCCTTGCGCCCGGTCCAATAGGCGCCGGAGAAAAGATCGTCCTGGCCGAGCGCCAGCGCCGGGCCGCGGCGCGCTTTCACAAGCGCGATGAAGCTCTCGTGGATCTCCTGTTGGATCGCCTTGAGGCGGGCGACGTCCTCCGGGTTCTCGGGCAGGAACGGGTCGAGCATCGCCTTGTGGTCGCCGGCGGTATAGAGGCGGCGTTCGACGCCGATCTTGTCGAGCAGCTTGTGCAGGCCGAATGAGCCGCCGACCACGCCGATCGACCCGACGATCGAGGTCTCGTCGACGATGATTTCGTCGGCCGCGCAGGCGATCATGTAGCCGCCGCTGGCGCCGACATCTTCGACGAAGGCGATCACCGGGATCGCCTTCTCTTCCGCCAGTTGTCGGATGCGCTTGAAGATCAGGTGCGACTGCACGGCCGAGCCGCCCGGCGAGTTGATGGCGAGCGCGACCGCCTTGGCGCGCGGGCGGTTGAAGGCGCGTTCCAGCGCCTTGGCGCAGGACGACAGGGTGAGGCCCGGCCGCAGTGGGGTCGAAAACCCGATGGTGCCGGAAAGTCGCACGACCGGCACGGTCGGGATGTCGCTGCGGAAGCGTCGCGGCATCAGCCGCCGCAGGGCGTTGACGCTGTCGTCGAGTAGGGAGGGCTGCTCGCTCATGGTGCGCAGATAAGCCTGGGGCCAGGCGCGCTCAAGCAGGTACCGTGAGCGGCAATGTCGCGCCTTCGCGCAGGACCGCCTCGGCGGCGGCCGAAGGCCGGTTGCCGGCGTCATTGAGCACGAGCGGCGGCAATGTGAGGGGCGGCGCGCTGCCGTCTTTGACCGCGCCTACGATCACACGGATTGCGGGCGCCTGCGGTTTCGGGTGGATCGGGAGGATGCGTGCTGTGCCAAAGTCCGGCGCCAAATGGTCGAGCAGGTCCTGTAGCCCTTCGGCGCGCCAGATCACGGTCAGCGTCCCGCCGGGGGCGAGCAGGCGATGCGCCGTGCCGATCCAGGTCGCGAGCGTGTCCTCCTGTGCGACATGGGCGCGGGCTCGTGCCGCATCGGGTGAGGCGCGATGCACGGCCGGATCGTTGAACGGCGGGTTCATCATCACGCCGGCGGCGGTGCCGGTTTCAAGGCCCGCGGCAGTAAGCGCCCATGGTGACGCGCCGACATCGACCTGGACCGCGTTCACACGATCCTCCAGTTGGTTGAGGCGAATGTTTTCCTCCGCCAGTTCGACGAGACGCGAATCGATTTCGGCGAGCGTGACGCGCGCGCCGGTCAAGCGTGCGGCAAGGGCGATGCCGGCGGCGCCGACCCCGGCCCCGAGGTCGATGACCTGCTCGCCAGTGCCCGCTTGGGTTGCCGCGGCGAGCAGAATCGCGTCGTGGCCGAAACGATGCCCCTTGCGCGGCTGGCGCAGGCGGATACGGCCGCCGAGCGCGGCATCCTCGGTGACTTCGGTGTCGGGCCGCAATTCATGCGCCAGCCCGGCGTCCTCCATGACCCTTCGCGCGGTCCGCATGTCTTCGTCATGCACCAGCACGCGCCGGGCAATGATGCCGAGCGAGCCCTCCATGATGCTCATGTTCTGGTCGAGCAGCAGATGCGGAATGCCGGCCCCGTCCAGCAAGGCGCCGACCGCCGACAGCAGCACCGGATCGTTGGCCCGCAAAAGTTCCCGCATATCACTCATGGTCCAGTCAATTTCCAAGCCGGTTCCAGGCCGTTATGACGCTCTTGTGGGTGCAGCATGCCGTTTCTACGCTTTCGATGCCATTGTCGGGCCGAAACAGTGGATATCTGGCGCGTCGCCCTTTATTTTCGCCCCTGACGCTAGCCGATGTCGGCTTTCAGACCCGCGGAGAAACTCTTGGCCGTCATCGTCCCCTTTGAAAGTCCGGCCCCTTCGATCGATCCGCTTGTCGATCTGGTGAGCGAGGACATGACGCGCGTCAACGCGGCGATCCTTGCCCGCACCGGCTCGGACGTCACGATGATCCCGGAAGTCGCCAACCACCTGATCGCGTCGGGGGGCAAGCGCCTGCGCCCGATGCTGACGCTCGCGATGGCGCAATTGGCGGGCTATGCCGGGGACGGCCACATCAAGCTCTCCGCCTCGGTTGAGTTCATGCACACCGCGACGCTGCTGCATGATGACGTCGTCGACGAGAGCGAGATGCGCCGCGGCCGCATGGCGGCGCGCATGCTGTGGGGGAATGAAGCGAGCGTGCTGGTCGGCGACTTCCTGCTCGGCCAGGCCTTCAAGATGATGGTCGAGGTCGGCTCGCTGCGCGCGCTGGATATCCTCTCGTCCGCCGCCGCCGTCATCGCGGAAGGCGAGGTCATGCAGCTCGCCGCCGCCAAGAACACGGCGACGACCGAGGATGAATACGTCGCCGTGATCCGTGCCAAGACCGCGGAACTGTTCGCTGCGGCGTGCGAGGTCGGGCTGGTTATTGCCGAACGGCCGAAAGCGGAGCAGGCCGCCTGCCGCTCCTTCGGCATGAATCTCGGCGTTGCGTTCCAGCTCGTCGACGACGCGCTCGACTATGGCGGCAAGGCGCCGAAGCTCGGCAAGAACGTCGGTGACGATTTCCGCGAGGGCAAGATCACCTTGCCGGTGGTTCTCGCCTTCCGCCGCGGCTCGGAAAGCGAACGCCAATTCTGGCGGCGGACCTTGGAGCAGGGCGATCACACCGAGGGCGACCTCGAACATGCGGTCGGCCTGATGACGCGCCATCGCGCGCTCGAGGACACGGTAAAACGCGCCCGCCACTACGGCGCCATCGCCAAGGATGCGCTGGCGCTCTTCCCGGATTCCCCGATCAAGAGTGCGCTGATCGAAACCGTCGAATTCTGTATCGGCCGCACGCACTGACCGCGACAGCGGACGCAGAAGCCGCGGGGAAACTCGCAGCTTTCTGCCGCGGCACGCTGCATTGTCTTTTCCCGTCGCTTTTCAGAAACAGGGCGAATGTCGACACAAACGCAGATCAAGCGGATCACCGCACCGGATATTCGCGCACGCAAGGGCGCAGCGCCGATCGTCTCGCTGACGGCATACGACGCGGTTATGGCCGCGCTCGTCGACAAGCATTGCGACTTCATTCTCGTCGGCGATTCCGTCGGCATGGTGGTGCACGGGCTGAGCAGCACCGTTCCCGTCACGCTCGACATGATGATCATGCACGGCCAGGCGGTAATGCGCGGGGCGCAGCGCGCGCTCGTCGTCGTCGATCTGCCGTTCGGCAGCTACGAAGGCTCGCGCGAGCAGGCTTTCGCAAGCGCAGCACGCATCGTGCAGGAGACGGGGTGCGGCGCTGTGAAGCTCGAAGGCGGGCGGCACGTCGCCGAGACGATCGAGTTCCTGACGTCGCGCGGCATTCCGGTGCTCGCGCATGTCGGCTTGACGCCGCAGGCGATCAATACGCTCGGAACGTTCCGCGCGCGCGGCCGCAACGTGGAGGAAGAGACGCTGATCGCCGATGACGCCCGCGCTGTTGCGGAGGCCGGTGCGTTTGCGGTCGTTCTCGAGGCGATTGCGGAGCCGCTCGCGGCGCGCATCACCGCCGATCTCGCCATCCCGACCATCGGCATCGGCGCGAGCGCGGCGTGCGACGGGCAGATTCTGGTGATCGACGACATGCTTGGGCTGACGCTGCGCGTGCCGAAATTCGTCAAGCGCTATGCCGAACTCGGCGCCGCCGCCGACGCGGCGATTGCGGCCTACGCGGAAGAGGTCAAGGCGCGGACGTTCCCCGGAGCGACGAACGTTTACGCTTTGAAGAAAACCTGAGGCATTCTCCGCTCATTCCCGCGAAAGCGGGAATCCAGAATGACGTGATCCTGAGTCCCCGCTTTCGCGGGGACGAGCGGCGGTGGAGGTCGCGCCTTACGGTCGGTTCAGCACGCAGGCGCGCACCCACCAGCCCGGGTATTGCGCACGTAA
>JAFKKS010000345.1 GCA_017304555.1 Hyphomicrobiales bacterium | reverse complement strand
TGAACACGGCGGTCAGCACCGCAGGCGAAGGAGCCGTGTCGGCGCTGCGGCGATGCAGGTCGTTCGCGGTTTCCACCTTCACGCCTTCCGCCGTCGCGAGATCGGCAAGCGTCGTGCCGGCCTTCAGCTTGGCCAACAGTTCGTCCGCTCTCTTCTTGAGACGCTCGGCGACCTGCGCGTCCCGCCACTTCTGCGTGGCGTCCTCGCGCACTTCGTCGAGCTTGCGCTCATGCGAGGGCGTGACGCCGGCCACTTCGAACCAGATATAGCCCCCGTCGGGCAGCCGGATCGGATCGGTCTCCACGCCGGAATCGGTGGTGAACGCCTGGGCGAGGATCTCCGGTGAGGGCAGGCCCACCACCGGCGCGCCCGATGGGTCGCGTCCGTTACGGTCGACAGCGTCGATCGTCGTCGCGACCACACCGATCTTCTGCGCCGCCTCGGCGAGCGTCGATCCCGCGGCGCGCTCGTCTTCGATCTTGTCGTGCTTGTCGGAAATCTCGGTCCGCGTCCGCTCGGTGCGAAGCTCCGTCTTCACCTCTTCCTTGGCTTCGTCAAAGGTGCGTGTGCGATCCGGCTCGATCTTGAGCACCTTGACCAGCGCGATGCCGGCGCGCGCCTGCACCGGGTCGCTCACACCGCCTTCGGGAAGGGCGAACGCCGCTTCGGCGACGGCGGGCGCCAGCGCCGACTTGCCGACCAGCCCGGTGTCGATTTCCTTTTCCGAGAGCCCGCGCTCGGTCGCGATGGTGGTGAACGGAACGCCGGCATCGATGCGCGCCTTCGCCGCCTTCGCCTCATCCATCGAGGGGAAGATGATCTGCTGCAACTGGCGCTCGCCCGTGGTGATGTAGCGCGATTTATGCGTGTCGTAATATTTCTGCGCGTCCGCGTCGGAGATTTGGATCCATTTCGCGACGTCGGCGTTCGAGAGCGGCAGCACCACGATCTTGCGGTATTCAGGCGCGCGGAACTGGCCCTTGTGCTCGTCGTAGTAAGTCGAGATCTGCTCCGGTGTCGGCGCCGGAATGTCGCCGGCCTGAGCCGCGCCAAGCGTGATGAATTCGATTGTCCGCTTCTCGTTCTGGAAGCGGTTGGCGGCGTCCAGCATCACTTTCGGCGCGGTGACACCGCCACCGATGGAATCCGTCAACTGGTTGCGGATGATGAAGCGGCGCTGCTCGGTGACGAAGCGCTGCTCGTTATATCCGGCATTGCGAATGCGCTGCTGGAAGATCACCGGGTTGAACTGCCCGTTTGCCCCCTGGAAGGCGGGCATCGCGTGAATGAGCTGCGCGACCGTCTCGTCCGTAACGCCAAGGCCGAGCACACGCGCCCGCTCGTCGAGCGCAGTCTCGGAGATGAGCTGCTGAAGAATCTGGCGGTCGATCCCGGCCGAGCGCGCCTGATCGGGCGTGACCGGCCGGCCGATCTGAGCGCCGATTCGCTGCAACTGCTCAGTGTAAATCTGGCGGAACTGCTCGTAGCCGATCTCGGTCGACCCGACGGTCGCCACCGTCGAGCGGCCGAAGCCGCGGAAAATGTCGCCGATTCCCCAAATCGCGAAGCTGACGACCAGAAAGCCGACAACGACGATCATAATGACTTTGCCGAGCCAATTGCTCGAAGCTTTCCGTAGACCGCGAAGCATGGAACCGTTGCTTTTCGTGAGGATGCCAGGACCACCGAAGCGCGGTCACTGAAGCGCCGCGCATCATAAGGATCGGGCCTTGGCACCGCAACATGACCGAAAGCCTGAGACGATGGCGGCAACCGCCACGTCCGAGACGCCTTTTTCTCTGCGCGTTGCTCTGCTAACCGCTGCTTCGCGAAAAAGAGGAGCAAGCATGGCGGGTGAGGCGAGGCGGCCTTTGGTCGCGGGCAATTGGAAGATGAACGGGCTGCGCGCCTCGACGGGTGAACTGGACGCGATGATCGCCGGCGCCGGGCGGCTTTCGGCTGTCGATCTCATGGTCTGTCCGCCTGCGACCCTGGTCGAAGCCTTCGCCGCACGCGCCAAGGGAACCGGCGTCGCGATCGGCGGCCAGGACTGCCACGCTAAGCAATCCGGCGCCTTTACCGGCGACATTTCCGCCGAAATGCTGGCCGATGGTCCGCGCCAAGGCCGAGGCGGCCTGGCGCGCCGGCCTTTTGGCGATCGTCTGCGTCGGGGAGACGCAGGCGCAACGCGAGGCGGGCGAGACCCTGAAGGTCGTCGGAACGCAACTGCAAAGCTCGATTCCCGATGGCGCCACCCCCGCCAACCTCGTGGTCGCCTACGAGCCTGTCTGGGCGATCGGGTCCGGCCTGACCCCGACCCCGGCCGACGTGGCCGAGGTCCACGGCTCGATCCGCAAAGCGCTGATCGCCCGCTTCGGCCAGGCCGGGCAGGGCGTCCGGCTGCTCTATGGTGGGTCCGTGAAGCCCGCCAACGCCAAGGAATTGATGGCTGTGCCCGATGTCGACGGGGCCTTGGTCGGCGGGGCAAGCCTCAAGGCAGCCGATTTCCTTGGCATTGCCGCCGCCTATGGATAATTGAAGCGAGAGTAGAAATGCGTGCGGCCATCGTGTAGATAGCCGCAGACTTCCTATATGGGACGCGGCGTTACCGGACTTCGGGCCGGTGAGAGCCCGATTTTTTGGATTCGCGATGCAGACCGTCGTTATTGTTGTTCATCTGATGGTCGTGCTTGCCTTGACCGGGCTTATCCTTCTGCAGAAGTCGGAAGGCGGCGGGCTCGGCATGGGCGGCGGCGGTGGCTTCCTTTCGAGCCGCGGCACCACCAACGTGCTGTCCCGCTCGACGGCGATCCTGGCCGCAGTGTTCTTCGCCACCAGCCTGCTTCTGTCGGTCCTGGCGGGTATGGACCGCCGGCCGAACTCGATTCTTGGCACCGGTACCGGGTCAGGTAGCCCGACGGCGCCGATGGCGCCGCTCGGTCAGGGCAAGGGCGTCCTCGACCAACTTCAGAAGCCGGCTCCGGCCGCGCCGGCGGCTCCGGCGCAGCCGTCCGGCCCGCAGGTGCCGCAGTCGCAATAATCGGAACGCGATCCCGCACAAGGATCGCGCTCTGGCAGAGCAGGCGGAAACGTGATCCGGGCGGTGCGGGTCACGTATCCAAACGGCTTGTTTCGTGAGTGCCGCCCATCCGGCTTCGGCATTGTTGATAATCGGATGGCGCGTTAGTCGAATCGCTTGGCGGAGGTTAAAGCTGGAGCCCCATGGCGCGGTATGTGTTCATCACCGGCGGCGTGGTCTCCTCCCTCGGTAAAGGTCTCGCTTCCGCGGCGCTCGGCGCCGTTTTGCAGGCACGCGGTTACAAAGTGCGCCTGCGCAAGCTCGACCCTTATCTGAACGTCGATCCGGGAACGATGTCGCCGTATCAGCACGGCGAAGTGTTCGTGACCGACGATGGGGCGGAGACCGACCTCGATCTCGGTCACTACGAACGGTTCACCGGGCGTCCGGCGACCCGCAAGGACAACATCACCACCGGGCGCATCTACCAGGAAATTCTCGCCAAGGAGCGCCGCGGCGACTATCTCGGCGCCACCATCCAGGTCATCCCGCACGTCACCAACGCCATCAAGGACTTCATCCGCGAGGGCAACGAGGACGTCGACTTCGTCCTGATGGAGATCGGCGGCACCGTCGGCGACATCGAAAGCCTGCCGTTTCTCGAGGCGATCCGCCAGTTCGGCAACGAATTGCCGCGCAACCACGCGATCTACGTGCATCTCACCTTGATGCCGTACATTCCGAGCGCGGGAGAGTTGAAGACCAAGCCGACGCAGCATTCCGTGAAGGAACTGCTCTCCATCGGCATCCAGCCGGACATTCTGCTCTGCCGCACGGATCGACCGATCCCGAAGGAGGAGCGGCGCAAGCTCTCGCTATTCTGCAACGTGCGTGAAAGCGCGGTGATCGAAGCGCGCGACGTCGATAACATCTATGCGGTGCCGGAGGCCTATCACGCCGAGGGTCTCGACGTGGAAGTTCTCAATGCGTTCGGCATCGAGGTGAAGACGCCGCCGGATCTGACCCGCTGGCACACGATCAACGACCGTGTCCGTAATCCCGAAGGCGACGTCACCATTGCCATCGTCGGCAAGTACACCGGCATGAAGGATGCGTATAAATCGCTGATCGAGGCGTTGTCGCATGGCGGCATCGCGCATCGCGTGAAGGTCAATCTCGACTGGATCGAGTCCGAAGTGTTCGAGAAGGAGGACCCGGCGCCCTTCCTCGAGCACGTCAACGGCATCCTCGTGCCAGGCGGTTTCGGCCAGCGCGGCGCCGAGGGCAAAATCCGCGCGGCGCAGTTCGCGCGCGAACGGGCCATGCCGTATTTCGGCATCTGCTTCGGCATGCAAATGGCCGTGATCGAGGCGGCGCGGAATCTCTGCGGCATCGAGAATGCCAATTCGACGGAGTTCGGGCCGACGGCCGAGCCGGTAGTCGGTTTGATGACCGAATGGCTCAAAGGCAACGAGTTGGAGAAGCGCGCGGCGAACGGCGACCTCGGCGGCACGATGCGCCTCGGCGCCTATACGGCTGCGCTCGCGCGCGGCAGCAAGATTGCAGATATCTACGGCGCGACGGAAATCTCCGAGCGCCATCGCCACCGCTACGAGGTGAATACGACCTACAAGGGCCGCCTTGAGCAGCGCGGATTGAAGTTCAGCGGCATGTCACCGGACGGACTGCTGCCGGAGACAATCGAGTACGACGATCACCCCTGGTTCGTCGGCGTCCAATTCCACCCCGAACTGAAGTCGCGGCCGTTCCAGCCGCATCCTCTGTTCGCATCCTTCGTCGGCGCCGCGGTGACGCAGTCGCGATTGGTTTAAGTTTTTCCTTGCGCAGAAAGCGCGACGACCATGCCTGATTTTCGGCCCGCCAGCGGATCCTCCGAACCGACTTTCGCCGAACTCTACACGCCGAAACTCATCACCGTGCTGCGCGACGGCTACGGCCTCGCCGACTTCCGGGCGGATGTCGTCGCCGGCCTGACCGTCGCCATTGTCGCGCTGCCACTTTCCATGGCCATCGCCATCGCGTCGGGCGCAAGCCCGGATCGCGGTCTCTACACCGCGATCATCGGCGGTTTCCTCATCTCGCTATTCAGCGGCAGCCGCTTTCAGATCGGTGGGCCGGCCGGCGCCTTCATCGTGCTCGTTGCCGCAACCGTCGAGCGCCACGGCATCGACGGGCTGATCCTGGCGACCGCGATCTCCGGCATGATCATGATCGCCGCCGGCTATCTGCGCTTCGGGACCTACATCAAGCTGATCCCTTATCCGGTGACGGTCGGCTTCACCGCCGGCATCGCGACGATCATCATCGCCAGCCAGATCAAGGATCTCTTCGGCCTCACGCTGGAGAAAGAGCCGGGCCCACTGGTGCCAAAGCTGCAAGCGCTGTCGCACGCCTTCGGCACGTTCAACGCCATGGCGATCGGCTTGTCGGTGCTCACGCTCGTTTGCATCTTCGGGCTCAAGCGCTTTCGTCCGAAATGGCCGAACCTGCTGATCGCTGTCGGCCTGGCGACGCTGGCGGCCTGGGCGCTGAATCTGCCGGTGGAGACGATCGGCAGCCGCTTCGGCGCGATCCCGTCCTTGCCACCGGCGCCGTCGCTGCCGGCGTTCGATCTGACGAAGGTGCAGGCGGTTCTTCCCGATGCGTTCGCGTTCGCGCTGCTCGGCTCGATCGAGTCCCTTCTCTCGGCGGTTGTCGCGGACGGGATGACCGGCCGGCGGCATCGCTCGAATTGCGAACTGGTCGGGCAGGGCATCGGCAATATCGGTTCCGCGCTGTTTGGCGGTATTTGCGTCACCGGCACGATCGCGCGCACGGCGACGAATGTGCGCGCCGGCGCCCGCAGCCCGTTCTCCGGTATGCTGCACTCGCTGTTTCTGCTGCTGTTTCTGATGGTGGCCGCGCCGCTCGCAAGTTTCATCCCCCTCGCGGCACTCGCCGGCGTGTTGACTTTCGTTGCGTGGAACATGGCGGAGAAGCGCGAGTTCGCGGCGCTGCTGCGCTCGTCGCGGGGCGACGCCGTCATCCTGCTTGCCACCTTCGGGCTCACGATCTTCCGAGACCTCACCGAGGGTATTGTCGTTGGCTTCCTGATCGGCGCCGTGATTTTCATCAATCGGATGGCGAAGGAGATCACGGTCGAGGCGCGTGCGCCGGTGATCGTCGACGACCAGGCGGACGGGGCCCGCAGCGAGCGCACCCTGTATCAGTCGGACCTTGCCTCCGATCCCGACGTCATCGTCTATCGTATCCGTGGCGCCTTCTTCTTCGGTGCGGCTGCGAGCGTCGGCGCGGTGCTGGATCGCATCGCAGACCAACACAAGGCGTTCATTCTGGATCTATCGGCGGTGCCGTTCCTCGATTCCACCGCCGCCAACACGATCCATGGAACCTGCCGGCAGGCGTCCCGGGGCGGCGTGAAGTTGTTCGTCACCGGCGCGCGGCCTGCGGTTCAGCAGGTGCTGATCACCCACGGGCTGCGTCCACCTTTGGCCGAATACCGCGCGACGATCGAAGATGCGATGCGGGACGCGCATTCCGCGCAGCATCCAATGACGGCCCCGGCGCTGCAGGCCAGTTGAGGATGCGGCGCGCCGTCGCTGGAAATCGGAGCGCCTTCCCGGCTAGGGTACCGTTCTCATCAATTCGCGCGCCTGTCGCGTGCCGACCCCGAACAACGCTTCAATCAGGAGGAATCTGATGATCTACGAAATGCGTGTTTATCGTTGCGTACCGATGCGGTTGCCTGCGCTGCTCAAGCGCTTCGACACGATCACGCTGAAACTCTGGGAAAAGCACGGTATTCGCCAGGCCGGCTTCTGGACGACGCTGTGTGGCGAATCCAACCATGATCTCACCTATATGCTCGTCTGGGATTCGCTGGCCGATCGCGAGAAGAAGTGGACTGCGTTCGCAAACGATCCGGAGTGGATCGCAAAGCGCGCCGAAACGGAGAAGGACGGGCCGATCGTGCAGACACTGTCGAACCAGTTCCTGGAGCCGACGTCGTTCTCGAGCGTGAAATAAGGCGGGCGTTGATGATGAGCCGTCACCCTGAGGTGCGAGCGCGTATTGCGCGCGAGCCTCGAAGGGCGACGGCCCGATGCTAGCAGCGATTGTCTTGCCGATTTAATTGTCTTGCCGATTCAAATGAGGATGGCGGGTCGCGTGCGGGCCGTTCATCCTTCGAGGCTCGGCCAAGGCCGGCCTCGCGCCTCAGGATGACGGAATTAATGCCCCGCGGTCTTGATCACATCGTTCACGCCGTCCGCGATCTCGACGCGACTGCGGAACACTATCGCCGTCTCGGTTTCACAGTCGGCGTGCGCAACAAGCATCCGTGGGGCACGCACAATTACATCGTCCAGTTCCCCGGATTTTTCATCGAGCTTCTGAGCGTCGAGGAGCCGGAGAAGATTCCGCCGGCGTGGCCGCAAACGTTTTCCTTCGCCAAGGCAAGTCAGGATTTTCTCTCGCGTCAAGAAGGCTTTGCGATGCTGGTGCTCGAAAGCCGTGACGCGCGCGCCGATCGCGCCGCGTGCGAGGCGGCGGGCGTGGGCGGCTACGACGCCTTCGAGTTCGAGCGCGAGGCGCGGCGGCGGGACGGCGAGGTGATCAAGGTTGCGTTCTCGCTCGCTTTCGCCGTCGATCCGAAAGCGGATGCTGGTTTCTTTGTCTGCCAGCAGCACTATCCGGAGAACTTCTGGAACCCGGCGTTCCAGGCTCATTCGAATCGAGTCCTGGGCGCCGCCGGTGTCGTTTTCGTCGCAACGGAACCCGCCGCGCATGCCGCATTCCTCGCGGCTTTTG
>JAFKKS010000344.1 GCA_017304555.1 Hyphomicrobiales bacterium | reverse complement strand
GCTATCGCCGACGAGGACGAGGGTCGGACACGCGATGCCCGCGAGCAGCGGCCGCGCGTCCGCCCGCGCCTTGATGGCGTTCAGCTGGCGGACAAAGGCATCGGCGCCGGTGTCTTCCGCCATCGCATGCACGATGCGTTGGAGCGCCGCGTCCGCGTGGCGGCTCGGATGCACATAGCGCGGATAGAGCGTTTCGGTGATCTCCATATGGCGGCCGGCGCGCGTCCCGGCGATCTGCGCATCGCGCACGACCTTGCGCGCCGCGTCGTCGACGCCCGGGCCGGTGTCGAGCAACGCCAGCTTGGCGACCCGTTCGGGCGCCTGCCGCATGATCTCGAACGCGATGTAGCCGCCCATCGACAAGCCGGCCAAAGCGAAGCGCGGCGGCGCGGCCGCAAGGATGCGGGCAGCGATCGCCGCCATGCTGTCGTCATGCCGATGATCGGCCACCGTGACCGGCCCGAACGGCCACAGCGCCGGAACCTGCGCCGCATAGAGCCGCGCCGAGCAGTTCAGGCCCGGAATGAGCAGAATTGGGATCGATGCCACCACCCTCACCTCCGGATTCACGCAAAATAGTAATGATTAAGCAAACTTGTTGCACTGCAACATGTTGACTTTGCCATATTTCTCACTATGTTCCGCTCAGACTGGAGCGAAGGCAAGATTCGGCTGCCATTGCAGCGCCCCGTCCCTGTTGCCTGCGACGCGCGGCAACCTTTTTTCCGGGCAGCCCATCTTCCGAGGTTCCATGCCCTTTTCCCAGCTCGGCCTGTCCGACAAGGTCGTCTCAGCCGTTGCGGCCGCTGGCTACACCAATCCCACCCCGATCCAGCAGCAAGCCATTCCCTACGTCCTCGAAGGCCGGGATGTTCTCGGCATCGCGCAGACCGGCACCGGCAAGACGGCCGCATTCGTCCTGCCGATGCTCACCAAACTCGAGAAAGGCCGCGCGCGGGCACGCATGCCGCGCACGCTGATCCTGGAGCCGACGCGCGAACTCGCCGCTCAGGTCTTCGAGCACTTCGAGAAATACGGCGCCAAGCACAAGCTCAACGTCGCGCTCCTCATCGGCGGCGTCTCCTTCGGCAACCAGGACATCAAGCTCACGCGTGGCGTCGACGTCTTGATCGCAACGCCCGGCCGGTTGCTCGACCACACCGAGCGCGGCGGCCTCCTCCTCACCGGCGTCGAACTGCTCGTCATCGATGAAGCTGACCGCATGCTCGACATGGGCTTCATCCCGGACATCGAGCGCATTGGCAAGCTGGTTCCCTTCACGCGCCAGACGCTGTTCTTCACCGCGACGATGCCGTCGGAAATCCAGCGCATCGCCGACACCTTCCTGCACAACCCGCAACGCGTCGAAGTCGCCCGCCCGGCGACCACCGCCAGCACGATCACCCAGTCGCTGGTGTCCTGCGGCAGCGAGCCGCATGAGAAGCGCGCGACGCTGCGGCAACTCCTGCGCGGCGCCGCCGAGATGCAGAACGCGATCATCTTCTGTAACCGCAAGCGCGACGTCGCTCTCCTCCACCGTTCACTTTCCAAGCACGGCTTCAACGCCGTCGCCTTGCACGGCGATATGGACCAGCCGGCCCGCATGGCGGCACTCGACGCATTCCGCAAAGGCGACGCCACCATCCTCGTCGCTTCCGATGTCGCGGCGCGCGGCCTCGATATTCCGGCGGTGAGCCACGTCTTCAATTTCGATGTGCCCTATCATCCGGACGACTATGTGCATCGTGTCGGCCGCACCGGCCGCGCCGGCCGCCTCGGCACCGCGATGACGCTCGTCGGCTCGAGCATCGACAAGAAAGCTGTCGCCGCGATCGAGAAGCTCACCGGGCAGACGATCGGCTGGCTCGACACGCCACCCCCGGCCGAAGCCGAGGACGGAGAGCGGTCGGCCCGCAAGGAGCGCCATTCCCGTGGCGGCCGGTCGGACAAGCGGCGTGGCCGCAATCCCCGCCCTGCAGCCGACAACGACCCCGCCACTCAGGGGACGGTTGCGCGCCTTGACGAAGCCCGCGACCGCCGCCGGGCCCGGCCGCAACGGGAGCCCGAGCTCGCCAACGACGGCATCGAAAGCCATTTGCCGGCCTTCCTGCTGCGCCCGATCCGCGTCAAAGCCTGAAAAAGCCCCTCACCGCATCGACCTGTTGCGCTTTTCTGCGGCTGGTCGACGCGGTCAATAATCCGTTGGCAATGTCTCAGTTTGAATGAGGCACGAGTTGCGCTTGGATTGGATGACCGCCGCTTCGCGGACGTCGATCATCGCGACAACATCGCTTATTTCCATTGGGCGGATGGCGCGATTCACCTCCCGAGTTGCCGTCGATTTCGCAAACTAAGGTCGCCCTGTTTGCGTCGATATTCACTCATTTCTTTGTACCAAGCATCGTATTCTTGGGCATCAACGGGAAGGCCAAGCAAAGATAAGACTTCGTCATTAGCCTCGCGGAAAGCGACGACAAAATAATCACGCTCCTTAGAGCGCGGCGGAGCCGGTATCATGGGCTGCGATTTTTCATCGCCCAAATATGCGGAAAGCGTATCACCAGGTTTCGCAATCCCGACCATCACGTCGAGAACCTTAAAGGAGAGCACGAGGGCAAACTGTGGAGCTTTGCTGGTGGCGCGAGTGCCTCGTGCGGTGTTTGACGATAGGCCTTCGATACGAATGCGCGCGACCAAAACATCCCCCGCGTTCTGCGGAACAAGTGGAAATGCGATCGCGACACCGAAGATGAGCAGAAGGCCCATCAACGGCGGCCAGAAAGGGCAATGACGGTCCAAAAACATTCAACGCTCTAAGATCAAATGGCTGGGGCCTGATAATGCCGGGTAGTGTCTAGTTTGATTGTGGCGGGAATCTCCGGAGACTCAGACGATGGCCGATATGGTCATGCTGCTGGACGTTCGTGAGCAGCAGGCTATCCAGGAGAAGCGCGAGCGGACTTTAGTCCTCGCAAACTGAGACACGACCAATCCGTTTACCAGACATTTATTCCCATCCCCTAGGGTGATCGGACGGCGCCGAGACACCGCCACGAAGAAATCGTGGGGTCGATCCGGCCTAGGGGTCTGTGATGCATCCGTCGGCCAGCGAGCACGAACGCACGATCGCGCTCGCCAATATTGCCCTCGGCCAGATACGCGCGCTGCGCCTATCGGCGGAACCGCGCAACTATGAATTCTTCTTCTGCTACGCCGGCGCCCGCAATCCTGCGTTCAATAAAGCCGTGAACGAACGGCTTGCCGCCAGGAAAACCCTCTCCGACGCCGACATTGCCGAGCTCTACCAGAAACATCTCACTGACGGGCAAGCGGGAACCCAAGTGGAAACCTTGGGCGCCAAGGTTGTTGGCGAGATCGACCAGGTGATGGCGATGATCGACGTCGCCGTCGGCTCGACCAGCAGTTACAGCGCCACCCTCGCCGACGCCTCGCAGCAGATCGGGCACGCAACGGACCGCGAGGCGCTTCGCGCCATCGTCGAAAGCCTCGTCGGCACGACCAAGGAAGCCGAGCGCGCCAACCATGCTCTGGAGGCGCGCCTGCAGGCGTCGCGGCAGGAGATCAGGCAGTTGCACGAGAGCCTCGAAGCCGTGCGTAACGAGAGCCTGACCGACCCGCTGACGACGCTTTCCAACCGGAAGTATTTCGACCAGGCGCTATCGGAGATGATGGCGGAGGCCGCGAAGAAGAGCGAATCCCTGTCGTTGATGATGGTCGATATCGATCACTTCAAAGCGTTCAACGACAATTTCGGACATCTCACTGGCGACCAGGTTCTTCGCCTTGTGGCGCTCTGCATCAAAGAGAACGTGAAGGGCCTCGACATCGCGGCCCGCTACGGCGGCGAGGAGTTCGCCGTGATCTTACCCGACACGGCGCTGCGCCAGGCACTCACTGTCGGCGAGCACATCCGCCGCGCCGTGATGATGAAGGAATTGATGAAACGCTCGACCGGCGAATCCCTCGGCCGGGTCAGCATTTCCGCCGGCATCGCGCTATACCGCAGGGGCGAGACGGTGCGGAGTTTCATCGGCCGCGCCGACGCGTGCCTCTATGCCGCCAAGCGCACGGGCCGCAACAAAGTCGTCTGCGAGAGCGATCCGGAATTCATTGCAGCGGCAAACGCGCAGGTGGCGTAGCCAAGAGCCGAACGGTGTCGCCGAGAACTCAGCCGGCCGGCGCCGGCGCCGGCGTGATCGCGACCGACTCGCCGCAGCCGCACGCCGATGTCTGGTTCGGATTGTTGAAGACGAACTGCGCCGCGAGCTTGTCGACCTTGTAGTCCATCTGCGTGCCGAGCAGGAACAGGATCGCGGTCGGGTCGACGAAGACGCGCGCGCCCTTGTCCTCGACGATCTCGTCGCCCGGCTTCGCGGCTTCCGCGTATTCGACCTTGTAGCTCATGCCGGCGCAGCCGCCCTTGCTGATGCCGACGCGGATGCCGGCGACCGGCCTATCGGCCTTGGCCATGATGTCGCGCACGCGCGTCGCCGCGGCGTCCGTCAGGCTCATCACCTGAAGCTTTGCGCGCTGACCTGCCATCGCCTCACTCCTTTGGCCGGGCTGCATTCCGGCGCGATCATAACATAAGAACTGATTCCGCCCTGCAAAGGTCTGCGTAAGCCGCGCCTCACCACATGTTGAGGACGGCGCGTGCCTCATCCGACATGCGGCTGACATCCCATGGCGGATCCCAGACGACATTGACCTTGACGTCGCCCACGCCCGCGACCATCGAGACCGCCCCCTCCACCATGATCGGCAATTCCTGCGCCGACGGGCAGTTCGGCGTCGTCAGCGTCATATCGACGGTGACGGTGCGGTCGTCGGCGACATCGACGCGATAGATGAGGCCGAGTTCGTAGATGTCGGCCGGAATCTCCGGGTCATAGACGGTCTTGAGCGCGGTGGTGATATCGTCGCCGAGCCGCGCCAGTTCCTCCGGCGGCAGCGCCGCCGTGGACTTATTCTCATTCGAAACAGCGCCCGTTTCCGCCGGCGCAGCCACGTCTTTCACATCATCACTCATGCGAACAAATCCTGCGCCTTGAGAAGCGCCTGTGCAAGCGCGTCGACTTCGGCGCGCGTATTGTACATCGCAAACGACGCCCGGCATGTCGCCGTCACCCCATATCGCGCGAGCAGCGGCATCGTGCAATGGGTTCCTGCGCGCACCGCGACGCCGGAGCGGTCGATGACCGTCGCGACGTCGTGCGGATGCGCGTTCTTCAACTCGAAGGAGACGATCGACGCCTTCTCCTTCGCGTTGCCGATAATGCGCAGCGAGTTGATCTCGCCAAGCCGCTGATGCGCGTATTTCACGACGTCATTCTCGTGCGCGCGGATGCGCGCCTTGCCGATCGACTGCACATAGTCGATCGCGGCGCCGAGCGCGATCGCCTGCACGATCGCCGGCGTTCCCGCTTCGAATTTGTGCGGCGGATCGCCATAGGTGACGCGATCCTCGAACACGTCGCGGATCATCTCGCCGCCGCCGTTGAACGGCCGCATCGCCGCGAGCAGGTCGTACTTGCCGTAGAGAACGCCGATGCCGGTCGGGCCGTACACCTTGTGACCGGTGAAAACATAGAAGTCGCAGCCGATGTCGCGCACGTCGATATCGAGATGCACGGCGCCCTGGCTGCCGTCGATGAGCACAGGAATGCCGCGCGCATGGGCGATGCGCGTGACTTCCTTCACCGGCACGATGGTGCCGAGCGCATTCGACATCTGCGTCATCGCCACCATCTTGGTGCGCGGCGTCAGCAGCTTCTCGAATTCGTCAATCAGGAAATTGCCATCCTCGTCGACCGGCGCCCACTTGATCACGGCGCCATAGCGTTCGCGCAGGAAGTGCCACGGCACGATGTTGGAGTGATGCTCCATGATCGAGATGACGATCTCGTCGCCCGGCTGGATGCGATCCTGGCCGAACGTGTAGGCGACGAGATTGATCGCCTCCGTCGCGTTGCGCGTGAAGACGATCTCTTCCATACGCTCGGCATTGAGGAAGGCGCGTACCGTCTCGCGCGCGCCCTCGTAAGCCTCGGTCGCGGCATTGGCGAGGTAATGCAGGCCGCGATGCACGTTGCCGTATTCGCTCGTATAGGCCTTCTGGATGCGATCGAGCACCGCCTGCGGCTTCTGCGCCGACGCGGCGTTGTCGAGGTAGACAAGCGGCTTGCCATAGACCTGCATCGCAAGCGCGGGAAAATCCGCGCGGATGCGCTCGACGTCATAGCTACCGTTTTTAACCGCGGGATGTGTCATAGATTCGACCTCTCGCTCCCTCTCCCCGCTTGCGGGGAGAGGGTTGGGGTGAGGGGCAACTGCAATGTCACAGCCATCCGCAAGGCCCCCTCACCCGCCGCGCTTCGCGCGTCGACCTCTCCCCGCAAGCGGGGCGAGGTGATCGTGCGCATCTCGATGTTCACGACCTACCCTCGCGCCTTCAACCACGCCGCCGCCAAGTCCAGCAGCGCCTCGCGCACGCCCTCGTGCTCGATGGTCTCGATCGCCTCGCCGACGAAGGACTGAATGAGCAACGCCTCGGATTCCTTCTTCGGAATGCCGCGCGCCATCAGATAGAACAGTAGCTCCTCGTCGAGCGCGCCGGCGGTCGCGCCGTGGCCGCAGACGACATCGTCGGCGAAGATCTCAAGCTCCGGCTTGTTGTCCGCCTCCGCCCTCTCGGAAAGAAGGAGCGCATGGCTCGCCATCTTGCCGTCGGTCTTCTGTGCACCCGGCTGCACGATGATCTTGCCCTGGAAGATGCCACGGCTTTCGTCGTCGAGAACGTGCTTGAAGAGCTCGCGGCTCTCACATCCGAGCGACCCGTGATCGACGACCAGCGTCGTATCGACGTGCTGGCGGCCGCGCAGAAGGTTGCCACCGTTGATCGCGACCTTGGTGTCGTCGCCGACCGCGTTAAGGAACACCTGATTGCGCGTCACGGCGCCGCCGGTCGTAAACGCGAAATCATGCACCTGCGCTTCCGCGCCGACGCGCGTCATCGTGGTGCCGAGGTGCAGCGCCTTGCCGCCGTCGCGTCCGACCTTCACGTGATCGAAATGCGCGCGATCGCCGACCACGGCATCGAGCGCCGTGTTGACTTGGTAGTCGATATCGGCGGGGCCTTCGAACGTCTCGACCAGCGTCAGCGCCGCGTCGTTGCCCAGCGTCACCATCGAGCGCGTGAATGTCGCCGCCGCATTGCCGGTGAAAACGTAAGCGACGACGATCGGCCGCTCGATCTTCACGCCATCGGCGACGCGGATGATCACACCGTCGGTCATGAACGCGGTGTTGAGCGCGACCGCCACGTCCTTGGTTGGAACCGTCTGTCCGATCCCCGATACCATGCCGTCGTTGCGCGCCAAGGCGTCGGAGAGCGAGACGATGCTGAGGCCGGCTTCCAGGTTCTTCGTGTCGGACAACTCCGGCACGAACGTGCCGTTGGCAATGACCAACCGCCGCGCATCGACGCCGGCGAGAACACCAGGTTTCTTCGCTGCGTCGAGCGCCGCCTTGCCGGGCTTCTCGGCCATCGGCTTGGCGTCGCGCATCAGCGCGCGCAGGTCGGTATATTTCCACTCCTCGACGCGGCGATGTGGCAGCCCCGCTTCCTCGAACATGCGGAAGGCATCGGCACGCTCGCGTTCAGCGCCGATGAGGCGCGGCTTGAGGTCCGAGAACGCACCGGCGAGCGCCTGCTCGGCGGCGGTGCGAATTTGACGGATATCGGCGTTCATCTTTGACCCATCCAATCGTCTTTCTAGTCATTGCCGGGCTTGATCCGGCAATCCATCCTCTTCGCAAAGCGATCTACGAAGAACGATAGATGCGCGGGTCGAGCCCGCGCATGACAGGTGGTTACTCCGCCGCTTCGCGGTATTCGGCGTAGCCGTGCGCTTCGAGCTCGAGCGCCAACTCCTTGCCGCCGGTCTTCACCACGCGGCCCTTCGCCATGACGTGCACGACGTCCGGCACGATATAGTTGAGCAGCCGCTGATAGTGCGTGATGACGATCATGCCGCGATCGGGCGAGCGCAGCGCGTTGACGCCGTCGGCGACGATCTTGAGTGCGTCGATGTCGAGGCCGGAGTCGGTCTCGTCGAGCACCGCGAGGCGCGGCGCGAGCATCGCCATCTGCAGGATCTCGTTGCGCTTCTTCTCGCCGCCCGAGAAGCCGACATTGACGCCACGCTTGAGCATCTCCATGTCGATCTGCAGCTTGCCGGCCGTGTCTTTCACCTGCTTCATGAACTGCGGGATCGTCAGTTCGCTCTCGCCGCGACGCTTGCGCTGCGCGTTGAGCGCGGTGCGCAGGAACGTCATGGTCGCGACGCCGGGAATTTCCATCGGATACTGGAAGGCGAGGAAGATGCCCTTGGAGATGATGCGGCTCGTCGTGTTCTTGCCGAGATGCAGCATCTTCGTGCCGCTATCGACC
>JAFKKS010000343.1 GCA_017304555.1 Hyphomicrobiales bacterium | reverse complement strand
AGCGTGGGCAAGCACCTCGACTTCCGGCTCGCTCAGCCCCGCCGCGGGTTCATCGAGCAGCAGAAGCTTCGGTCGCGCAGCAAGCGCCCGTGCGGCCGCGACCAGGCGCTGCTGTCCATACGTGATCCGACCGATCGGATGGTCGGCGATGTCCCCGATGCCGACGAGATCGATAGCGTGAGCGGCACGCTCTTCCGCCTCCCGGCGTTCCCGGCCGAAGCGACCGAGGTGGCTCATCGAAGGCCAAAGCCCCAAGGTCGCGTGGCGCTCAGCTCCGACCAGCACGTTTTCAGCCACGGTCATCGAAGTGAAAAGATTCACAAGTTGAAACGAGCGCGCGATTCCTTGCAGCGCAACCTCATGGCTGGGTCGCCCCGTGATATCCATGCCGTCGAGATGAATGCTGCCTTCGGTCGGGCGTAACGCCCCGGCGATCATGCTGAAGAGCGTGCTTTTTCCCGCTCCGTTCGGGCCAATAACGGCGCAGATCTCGCCCGTCGGAACATCGAGATCGACGCCCTCTACGGCGATAAGGCCACCAAACCGCTTGGTGACGCCGCTAAGCTGCAGGCGTAACGGACGAGCGGACATCGCCGTCTTTCCTCCACGCCTTACGGGAATTGAATTCGTTGATCAGCCCGCCGATCCCTCGCGGTGCGAGCAGCACAACAATCAGGACCAGCACGCCCGACGCGAGGACCTGTTGCGTGGTCGCGAAGCCGATCAGTTCGGGGCCCAGCGACAACAGCGTCGTACCAATCGCGACGCCGACCATCGAGCCCAGGCCCCCGATGAGAACCATAAACAAGGCGACGAAAGTCAGATCGAGACTGAAGAGGAACGGATTGACCGTCAGATGATAGAACGCATAGAGCCAGCCCGAGAGGCCGGCGACGGCAGCCGACAAAGTGAACCCGGCGATTCGAACGCGCGCAACATTGATACCTGCTGCTGCTGCTGCATGTTCGTTGTCTTGCGCCGCGGTGCCGGCGCGCCCAAACGGCGAATTCTTGATGTTCCAAAAGAGAATGACAGTCAGCGCGAGCGCCGCCAACGCCAGCTCATAAAAGAGAATCCCACGGATTGGCGTGCCAGCGATCGTAAGAGGCGGGATGTCGGTTATTCCGTATGCGCCGCCTGTGATCTCGCTTTGACGCACGAGCACTTCGATGAAGAGCGCAAAGGCCAGCGTCGAAACGGCGAGAAACAATCCCTTCAGCCGCAGCACGGCAAAACCGATGAACGCCGCCACGGCTGCGCTCGCCGCGACACTCGCAGGCAACGTCAGCCAGGGATTGACGCCGTAACGTTGTGCGAGAATCGCAGCCACATACGCGCCTATGCCGAGAAAGGCGCTGTGGGCCATCGTGAATAGGCCCAGTCTACCGATCACGTAGCTGAGACTCAGCGTGAACGGGAGCCTGATCAACAAGTTGATCAGCACCGTGACGTAATAGCTCGGGCCGGCGACAATCGGGAGCATCGCCGCAACGACGAAGACGGCCGTCCAGATCATAAGCCTTCTGGAGGGCGCCGCTTCGACGGTCTTTCTGCCGGAACGCGTCTGCAGCGTACTCATCGTCCGCGCATCCCGCCGAGCAACCCCGAAGGCCAGAAGATCAGGAAAACCATCAGCAGGGCGAAGCCGATACCTTCGCTCCACAAGGAGCCGACATAATAGGCGGTCGCCACCTCGAAGAGGCCGAGCAGCATGCCGCCGGCGAGGGAGCCCCAAGGCGAGCCGACGCCGCCGACAAGGAGCGCAATGAATCCCTTCACTCCGGGCGCGGCACCGATCCCGTAGCCTGCGGCATAAAGCGGCGCGTAAAGCCAACCCAGAATCGCGGCGATCGCCGCGCCGATGGCAAACGAACTAAAGCGGATCCGCGCGAGATTGACGCCGACGACTTGTGCACCGATCGGGTCGATGGCCGCGATGCGAAAGGATCGGCCGAACCATGTGCGTTGAAGAAACAGCCAGAGCGCACCGAATGTCAGCGCCGTTGCAACGTAGATCACGAGCGTCTGGGGTTGAATAAAAGCGGATGACCCAAGGATAATCGGCGTCGGTTCGAACGCACCCGGGATTGGCACGTCCTCACGCCCGAACGTCAAGCCGACGGAGTACCGCACGACAACCAGAATGCCGAGCAACGCCACGACCAGGATTGTCATGTCTGCGTTACGCCGTTGCAGCGGGCGGATCACGGACCATTCGAAGAACTGGCAGACAGCGACCGTCGCAGCGACGGAGACCAGAATCGCGATCGGATAGGGCAAGCCGAGCGCAAGCAAGACGACGCCAAGCACGGCCGAGAGCATCATCCACTCGCCTTGGGCGAAATTCAGAATCCCCGTAGCGCTCAAGATGATGAAATAGCTGAGCGCCATCATCGCGTAGATGCAGCCGACCTGCGCGCCGGAGATCATGATCTGCGGTAGGAATTCCATCGCCACTCTCTCGGCAGATCGGCCGGTGGCGCGAGATCACGCCGCCGGCCCGAAGACTTCGTGCTCTTAGTCTTGCACCACCCCAGAGAATTGGCCGCCCTTAATGACGCGAAGAACAACGGAATCCGCGCTGTCGATTGCATCATGGTTGTCCGGAGCGAAGCTGATTTTTGCGCCAGCGCGCCCCAACAGCGTCGGCCAACCCTTGGTCGCCTCCATGGCGTCGCGTACCTTCGCGCGATCTGTCGAACCGGCGCGCGTGATAGCATCGCCCCACAGCCGCAGGAACTCGCACGCCTGAATCATTTGCGAGCTTTCTTTTGCGCGCTCGCCGAGCTTCGAGACGAGAAGGGTTTCCACCTTCTTCACGTCGGGGCGGGACATGTCGACGGAATCAACAACAAGGAATCCTTCTCCGGCAGGCCCTGCCAGTTTCGGAAACGTCGTCACCGCAAAAAGATTATTGCCGATCATCGGCGCGGGATTTCCAACAGTCTTGTGCATCTTAATGTAGTTGGCGAGATCTGCCGTCGATGCGCCAATGACCAGGACAACTTTCGCACCCGACGCTTTCACGCGCAGCGCCTGCGCCGTTACGTCAACAGTACCGGGGGTGATCTGTTCTTTCGCGACAATCTTCAAGCCCGCCTGCTCGATGAATTTCGCTTGGTTGTCCGAGACGGCAAGGCCGGTTTCGGTGGCGTCGCGCACGATCGCGACCGTCGGCTCGCCATATTTGCGCTTGAGATATTTTATGAGGCCGACCGTCGCGACACTGTCACGCAGGCCCGTGCGGAAATACCAAGGCTTGACCGGATGGGTTAGACCTTCGGCAACGTTCGCCGGCGAACCATTCGGCAGCTTCAGTTCCTCGGCCTTGCGTTGAGCGGCCAACCCGACACCGGAAGAACCAACTTCAAGAACCACGACAGCGCCATCAGCAGCCAGTTTTTCAACCTTCTGCGATCCGACGGCTGGATTGTTTTCGTCATCCTCGAACTGAAGCTTAATTGGACGACCGAGCACGCCGCCCTTCTCATTCATGTCGGTCGCGCAAACTTCCAGTGCATCCTTCTGCAGGAGAGCGTAATAGGACGCCTGCTTTGCCGCATCGAAGGTTACGCCGATGATGATCGGTGCACCGCTTTGCGCAAACGACACCGAACCACCACAGGCAAATGCCGCAACCGTCAATAAAGAACGAAAAACAACCCGTCTCATCACAGTCCCTCCCGTTACCGCCGGATGCTCTTCGGGCTCCAAGCGAAGTTGAAATGATCAATGGCCGATATATTGGCCCCCATCTGCCGCGATGACTTTGCCTGTGATGTAGCGACCGGATGGGCTGACGAGAAACATCACCGCATTCGCGACGTCTTGCGGCGTCGCGATACGCTTCAGCGGAATGCCACCAACGATTCGCGCTGCTGAATCAGCGCCCCATTTCGCGAAAGCTTCGTCGGTCGACGGACTTTCCGTCAGGCCGACAGCCACCGCATTGACGCGAATATTGTTGCGCCCTTCTTCGCGGGCGAGGACGCGGACGAGCGCTTCGGCGCCTGCCTTAGCGGCCGCTCCCTGTCCGTTGCGGGCCTGGAACATCGAAGCAGCGATCGAACTCAAGGCGACGATCGCACCACCGCGCTCTCGCATGAGAGGAACTACGGCACGAAAGACATGAAACGTGCCAGTCAGGTCGACCGAGAGGTATTCATTCCATTCCGACGGCTCGAGATCCACAAGACGTTTCCAAGATGCGCGCGCGCCGATGGCGCTGACGACGATATCGAGCCCACCAAGCTGTCGATTCAATTCATGGACGGCATCCCAGGTCGCCTGGGCGCCCGTCACGTCGCATTGCACGCTAGCAACGCGAGGCGAATGCACGCTCAAGGTGCGCACGTTTTCAGCGGCGCGAGTAGAATCCGTACTGTAGGTAATTCCGACGTTAGCCTTCGCCTGCGCCAGCGCGTCCGCAATGGCAGCGCCGATTGCTCCGGCCCCAATCACGACCGCCTTCAGTCCATGCAGCGAGCCCGTTTCGAAATCCATCGCCCGATGTCACGCTTTCCCACGAAACCTGTAGCTTCACCAAAACGAAACGCGATTTCATTTTTCACACGTTTCTTGTCTTTGCGCAACACCTGACGAATGGGAGACACGTCGGCTTGTTTCGCGCCTGGTCACAGAAGGGCTGAATGGTTCGGTAACAGAAGCCTCGGCCTGTCATGTCCGGACTTAACGATGGGCGACGCAAAGCCCGAGATGAAGTTGCTGAGCTTTGTTAGACTGCCCACACTGAGCCAGCCGACAGCTCGTCCACCCGACCTTCATTGTCGTTGCAAAGAAAAATTCTCGGCCGAGAATGCCGGAGAATACGCCTAATTCCGGCCAGTGCGCAGCGCGCGTAAGCTTCCCTTAGGCGCAAACGCGCCGGACAGTTCGACCTCGCGGGCCATGCGCAACTGGCCCGCGCGCCGGATGTGCTTGTGCGCCGCCGCCGCGGCGTCCTCCGGGGCACGCCGCGCAATCGCATCGACGATCGCGCCGTGCTCTGCGGCAACCTCCTTTGCCCGACCAGGCAATGAGTAGGTCGAAAAACCGAGAAGGCTCACTGAATCGTCGATCGTGCGCAGCGCGCGCATGAGAAAGCCGTTATGCGTCGCGACATGAATGGTGAGATGCAGGCGCTTATTGAGCCGCCCCAGATTGCGCGCTGAATCGTCCTCGCCCCACAACGCGTGGATTTGCCGGATGGCGTCGATTTCCAGGTCCGTTGCATTTTGAGCCGCGGTCGCCGCCGCAAGGCCTTCGAGATGTTCCCAAGCAAAATAGAGTTCGGCAACGTCGCTCGGAGACAGCGACGTCACGACAAGACTGCGTCCCGAAACCGATGACGCCAATCCATGCGCCTCGAGCAAGCGGAGCGCTTCGCGAACCGGCGTGCGGCTGACATTGAGATTGGCTGCAATGTCACGTTCCACGAGCCGATGGCCCGGGCGCATCACGCCTTCGCGGATCGCTTCACGGATTTCGCCATAGACCTTATCGACGAGGGCGAAAGAGGCGGCCACCGGCGCTTTTGCCGTTGTCGGGCGCTGCGGCCGCAAACGCGCCGCCGCCGGCGAATGCCGCGGTTTCCCCGCCGTACGGCGGGGCTTTGCATTGGCCATGTGGTTCACCCGGCGTGGAACACGAATCGATGTTAATTCGACACGCCGATGTTGGCTGTTTTCACGAGTTGACGCCACTTCTCGTTTTCACGACGGATATGCGCCGCAAATTGCTCCGGTGAAACACTCACGGGGTCG
>JAFKKS010000342.1 GCA_017304555.1 Hyphomicrobiales bacterium | reverse complement strand
CGTCCTCTATTGCCTGTCGATTCGCGAGCATCGGCGTTTGTTCGTGATGGAGTGAGGATTGATGGAGCGGGTGCGACGCCCGCGTTGAACGCAGCGTGTCGATACGCTGCGTTTTCATTCAGCGCATCCGTGCGCCCTCATTGTCGTGCTGCCAGCGCGACCGGTAACCTTCCTCCCACATGCGATCTTCGTCGCGCAACTCGCCGTGGTTGCCGGAAAAGGCTTCGCGCCGTCGGGAGAAATACGTAAGACGTTCGAGGAAATGGCTCATATGCTCTTTCCTTGGTTGGACGCGGGCGCGCTTACGGCGCGGCCTGCGGCGAAATCGTTTCCCCCATGACAGGAGCGCGGCGCACTTCGGTAAGGTAGTTCAACATCAGTGACACGGCGACGATGCCATAAAGCAGCATGAAGCAGCTTGAGTTGACGCCGAGCCCATCGAGGATGGCGCCAAACATGATGGGCAATAGGAAGCCGCCAAAACCACCCGCCATTCCGACGATTCCGGACACTACGCCCATACGGTCAGGAAAGTCGTCGGCGATGTACTTGAATGTAGACGCCATTCCGCATGCGAAGGCGATGCCGAGAACGAAGAGCAGTCCGGTGAAAAACCATGACGGCAATGCGATGCCGAAGCGCAGCGGCGCGTCGACCGTGTGCACGATCAATTCTGTCTTCGGATAGGAGAGAAGGAAGAGACAAATCCACGCGACCCAGAGAACCCACCACGTGACGGCATGCGCTCCGAACCGGTCGGACAGCCAGCCGCCGAGGGCCCGAAAAGCTCCCCCCGGCAGCGCGAAGCAGGCTGCGAGCAACGAAGCCTGCGCGATCGAGAAGCCATATTCCGTCTTAAAGTATTGCGGCATCCAGATCGAAAGCGCGGTAAAGCCGCCGAACACGATGGAATAGTATTGACAATACTTCCACACGCGCGGATCACGCAGAACAGTGAGCTGCTGCATTATCGATGGCGAGGCGCTGTCGGATCTTGCTGGATCACGCGCTGAGAAGATCCAGAAAACGACCGCCGTTGCAACGAGTCCGGCGGCGTAGACCTTCGGCACCATTTCCCAGCCGTAGCGATCGATGAGGAAGGGCGCAACGAACATGTTGAGCGCTGCACCGATCGTGCCCGCGCCGAAGAAACCCATTGCAAACCCGCGTTGTTCCTTGGGAAAAAAGCGCGCGACATATGGCGTTCCTACCGAAAACGAGGCGCCAACGAGACCTAGAGCGAGGCCGAGCAGCAGGAACTGCCAGAACGCTGTGGCGTGTGCCGACAGCCAAACTGGAATGGCGCAGCCAATTAACAACAAGAGCATGATGCGCCGGCCGCCGAAGCGGTCCGTCCATATGCCGAGCGGCAGGCGAAAGAGCGCGCCAGTCAAGACGGGAGTGGCCGTGAGGAGTCCGAATTGCGTTGCGTCCAGGCCAAGCTGGGTGCGAATTGGGATGCCGGTTACCCCGAACATCATCCACACTGCAAAGCAGGCCGTGAATGCCCAGGTGCTGACGAGCAGAACAGCGATGCGATTCGATGCTGACATGCCAACCTCTGGAAACGGCGCTTGTTCGATCAGTATGGCTCACGGCAGGCGCCCGCTACAACTTTGTTGGACTCCGCCTCACAATGCTATCAACCATCTTGTCGGTGTCTTTGCGTTTCAGCAATGATGTGGCCGAGAGGAATGCCAACGGTAATTTGCGCGCTAGTTTTGTTTGCAGCGCCGCATTCAAGGCGACGACATTCAAGGCGACGACGAGGACGCGACGCGAACGATCGTCACTGCGTCTGAGACGAGAATGCCGGCGGAGAAGGTGTGAGGCGTCTGGGTACTCTCGTCCTGGCGAGTAAACGTCAGCGCAGCGAGGCCGCTGAGCAAGCCGGACAGCGCAACGCTGCGAAATCCGGCCGCGCATTGATACTCAAGACACTTTTCGTGAGCTTGCGATAAATCAACGTTCGTGTGTCGACCACCGATCATAATTGTATGGTGACTATCGAGGAGTCGACATGTCGACCACGAATATTCTGATTGTTGCCGGCACCGTTTTTATCTTCGCAATTCTTATGAGAGCGCTGTGGGGCGCCGTCCGGCGAATGCGAAAGTCCTGTGCGGGTATCGGCGATATCGAAGAGCCCCGCTCCAGGATCGCGCCGGTGGCGAACAAGGCGCCAGGGCTGCCCGACGGAGCGCGACGCGCCATGGCGCGCTGACGTCGTCAGCCTGTCCATCAAGCGGTGGGCTGCAAGGCCCTGCGTCACGCAAATATGGCTCCTATGCTCCGCGTAATGTCGCAAGTGTCCAGGTTACAAGTTCCGCCGTCACCTTGCCGAAGGCATCGTTGAGAGAGGCAACCGTCGCCGAAGTACCGAATTCCACCACGGGATGCGTTGCGCGAAAAACGTTGCCGGCAAGGATGTGGCCGTCTTTGTCTAGAATCTTGGCGGCGAATTCGACGATTGCTTCCGGCTTGTCCCCAGTGGTGACGTGGAAGCCGCGAAGGTCGAGAGTCAACTGGAACTCCGATGCAAGGCCGTCGAGGGGACGCGACACTTTCATAAATTTCGCGTCTTCAAAGCTTTGCACGATCCGCGCTTGGATCAGCTTTGGAATATTGTCGCTCCACTGCGCGTCCGGAATTCCCCGCTGCTCTCCGTGCGCAGCCAGCGTCACGATTTTTCTGGTGTCGAGCGCGATTACCGCCGTTGGTTCGCTAACGACAAGTTGTTTATCCGGCAAAGGCTCCGTCGTGCGAACAGTAACGGCGGAAAGATCGTAAAGGCGGGGCGACGGCGGGGCGGCCGCGCCGGTTAAGCGCGCCAATCCGTCCATGATGCCGTCCAGTTTGCCGGAGTTGCGTGAAAGCGCGCCTGAGAAAGTGTCGATATTAACCACGGCATTATGAAGCGGCTCGGCATTCTCTTTCAGAATATCATTGAGCCTGTTGAGCGTATCACGGGCGCTTTGCATCATATCCCGCCCGGCGGAGGCGTCCGCGACCAGGGTCGGAACGCCGCTTCCGCTGGGCGGCTGAAGGGGCACACCGGTTCCGCCGTAAAGGGTCAGAGAAGGTGCAGCCATAAGACCCTGCGTCTCAATCGAAATCCGCGTGTCGCTCCGGATGGGCGTAGACGGATCGACAAGAATCGTCGTCATTACATGACGTGCATCGTTCACATCCAGGCGAAGGTCGGTGATCTCGCCCACTCTCACTCCATTGAACAGGACGGAAGACCCTTTTCGTAGGCCCGAGACTGAGCCCTCGAAACGGACCGCATAGATGCTACCTTCCGATAAGCGGCCTGCGCCATGCAGCCAGTAGACGAAGCCGAAGGCGAGCGCCGTGATGACAACTATGAACGTTCCGACCAAGACGTATCGTGCGCGGTATTCCATCGCGATGGCCTTACGTAGCAGCGGTTGCTTCCGACCCGCGCGCCGCGAGGTGAGCGCGCGTGCCACCGAAATATTCTCGAACCCAGGGATGATCACAGCTCTGCATGTCTGACATCGTCCCGAGGGCTGCCACTCGACCGTCGGCGAGCGCGGCGATGCGATCACAAACAGTCGCCAGCGTATCCAGATCGTGGGTATTCATGTAGACGGTCAATCCCAAGGTTCGCCGCAGGGTTCGGATCAACGTGTCGAACGCCTCGGCCGAGATCGGATCGAGGCCCGATGTCGGCTCGTCGAGGAAGACGATTTCGGGATCCAGGGCAAGCGCGCGGGCGAGCGCTGCACGCTTGGTCATGCCGCCGGAGAGTTCCGCGGGATACTTCAAAGCATCATCCGGCTTCAGTCCGACCATCTCGATCTTTGCCATCGCCACGTCGTGGCGCAGGCCCGGCGGCAGCCCGAGATGCTCGCGCATCGGAAACTCTACGTTCTCGACAACAGTGAGGGACGAGAATAGCGCGCCGTATTGAAATAGAACGCCGCACCGGCGGCCTATCTCGCGAAGCTCGTCATTATCGGCGGCATCCCGGTCTATACCGAGGATGGCAATGGAGCCTTGCCGTTTCTCGATCAGCCCGAGAATCGTCCGCAGCAACACCGACTTGCCGCTTCCTGACGCGCCGACGACGCCGATGACTTCGCCCCGCAGCACGTCCAACGATAAACGATCAAGGATCACACGCCTGCCAAAGCCGACGACGAGATCGCGCACGCTGATGACAATGGCGGCGTCATCCGACATCGCGCTACATCCCGATCGATGCGAAGAAGATCGCGAACAGGCCATCAAGGACGATGACGATGAAAATAGATTTGACGACCGACGACGTCGTTTGCAATCCGAGCGATTCGGCGCTGCCCTTGACCTTCAGCCCTTCGACGCACGCGACGGCACCGATCATCAGCGCCATGAAGGGCGCCTTGATGATTCCGACCTTGAAATGGTCCAGGGAGATGGCTTCCTTCAGGCGCGCGATGAAAATCTCCGGCGACATGCCGCCGTAGAGCCATGCGACCACGCCGCCACCGTAAAGTGCGGCCATCGATCCGACGAAGGTGAGAAGCGGCAGGGCGATGACAAGCGCGACGACGCGGGGAAGCAAAAGCACCTCGACCGGGTTCAGCCCCATGGTTTGCAATGCGTCGATTTCCTCACGCATCTTCATGGACCCGATCTCCGCCGTATACGAACTGCCGGAGCGGCCCGCCACCATGATCGCCACGAGCAGAACACCGATTTCGCGAAGAATCAGGATTCCAACGAGGTCGACGACGTAATCGTCGGCGCCGAATTTGCGGAAATGAAAGATGCCTTGCTGCGCGATGATGCAGCCGATGAGGAATGTGATCAGAAGGATGATCGGGGTCGCCTGCCATGCGACACGATCGAGCTGATGCACCGACGACGTCAGCCGTAGGCGCCGTGGGTTCAACAGGACGCGCAGAAGCGCTTCGCCGAGGGCCCCGAGCATCGCGACGAGGGCAAGGAGATCGACCCCGGCGCTCTCGGTGGCCCGGCCGATGCGCTCCAGCAGACGTAAAACGGGATTGCCCGCGCCCGCCTTCGCCGCAGGTTGATTGACCTTCGAGAGGGCATCGAACAGCCCTTGAAAGTGGGGTGGAACCCCGACGAACTCGGCATCGGGACCGATACGCCGCCGCAGGCGCTCGAGGAGCCACGCGCCGAACGTGTCGAGCGCCACGATACCTGCGACATCGATGCGTCCGCTGCTCTCGCGAGCGCCTGCGTCCCCGGTTATCCGCTCCAGAACGGCAAGATAGGCCGCTGTCCATGCTCCGCTCGCGAGGAGGCCCTGGGTGGTGGTCGTGAGTTGCGGCGGATGTGTCATCGTGTGGATCCCGGCGCACAGATATCTTTGCAGGGCTTCGTGTCCTTGCGGCAGGTCAATGTCGGTTCGGTTTAGCGATTACATGCAGCCCCCCTTGGAGGATCCGAGCATGGACTGGGAGTCGAAGAGAGTGGAATGAGGCAGGGCGCCGCAGAAGTTTATTCCGGAGCCCGCGATCCCTGGCGAGCACGACAAATGTCCAGCCTCGGCGCAGGCGAAGGCTCTTCCAGAAGCCGGCCGACATTTGCGTCAGATCAAAGCGTGACCATCCGCCGGTGCGAAACTTGAAAAATCTTAAAGGAAGGACAGCTGCCATGGCGACTTTGCCTGACGCGTCTCCGCTTTCGACCTTCTCGTCTATTATGGTTCCCGTGGACCTCGGCGCTCAAACCGAAAGGCGCGTAAAGTTCGCCGTCGAATTGGCTGATCGGGAGGAGCTTATTCCACCACTATACTTCGAAGGCTCGATTGGCGGAACGCCCGGCTATATCGATCTTGAGAAGCAGCGCGTGGCGACCGATCTCAAGCAAGCTGAGGCTCTGTTTCGACGCCTGGCTGGAACACGCAGTACCGAGTGGCGCTCCGACGTCACCCTGCCATCCCCGTTTTTGTGCAAGCAGGCAAGAGCCTGCGATCTTGTCGTCGTTAGCCGGCAAGGAATTCATGATGAACAGCAAGGCCTGATGGCTGTTGCGCCAGCCGACCTTGTTATGTCGGCCGGAAGACCGATACTCGTGCTCCCTCCTTTAAAAGAGCGCGCGTCGTTTAATCGCATCGTGGTTGCCTGGAAAGACGCACGGGAGGCTCGAAGAGCGATTTGGGATGGCCTTCCGCTACTGAAGCGCGCAGACACGGTGTTTATTCTTGGGGTAGGGCGGCGCGAGCTGAAGGAATCGGTTGATGACGTCGCAGCGTATTTGAGGCGGCATGGAATTTCCGGCAAGCCCATCGTTCGATCAGAAGGCGAACGGTCTGTCGGTGACGACATCATGCAGTTCGTCGACGACGAGGGCGCTGATCTCATCATCTCGGGCGCCTTTGGCCAAAGCAGAGCGCGCGAATGGATATTTGGCGGCGTGACGCGCGATCTTCTTAACGAAACGCGCGTATGTTGTCTTCTTTCACACTGAACCCTCGCAGAGAGAATCTGGGTCAGAATCTTCCGATCATGGTGTCGTAGAGGCGCGCTCAAAAGTGCTCACGATTGTGCTCATCAACGAGTGCGACAGAGCCGATCACTCTCATTGTGAAGGAATTCATGAGGCGAAGTGTCAACCACACGGAAAGCCATCTGGTTCAGCGTGTAGGCTGACTTCGAGCGGCAGTTCTCGGCGCCAATGATGGCATTGTGTCCACCGCGAGCTTCAGCCAGCGACTCCGGTCTCCGGAGCAGGTTTCCGCATGCCGGAGAAATGGCGGCGCGATCTCCGCGGCATCGAGCGGCTCATCCATGAGCACGACGGTAGGATGGAACACGATCGCGCGAGCGATGGCCACGCGCTGCTGCTGTCCGCCCGAGAGCTGGCGTGCATAGCGGTCGCTGAATCGCTCAAGGCGCACGAGACCGAGCGCCCACGCAACGCGCTCCTTGATCTCGCGCTCATCGATACGGCGCGCGCGCAACGGGAAGGCGACGTTCTCGAAGACGTTCAGATGCGGGAAGATCGCATAGTTTTGGAACACCATGCCGAAGCCGCGCCGCTGCGGCGAGACATTGGAGATATCCACGCCGTCGACACGGATCGCACCACCATCGACGCTCGCGAAGCCTGCGATCATCATCAGTGTGGTCGTTTTGCCGGAGCCGGAAGGGCCGAGCAGCGAGAAGAACTTGCCGGCCCGGATATCGACTGTCACGTCATCGACGACGCGCTCCTCGGCGTATCGTTTGACGATATGGTCGAGCGTGATGGCGCCCTTGCCGGTTGCCGGCTTCCCTTGGACGGCCATCTCGGAAGGCGACCGTTTGACCGGTGTTTCGAGGGGCGCCGCGCCGCTCATGCTTTTCCGATGTGCACGTGCGCTACGATCTCGACACGGGCGATCGGATCGACCAACTGCGAGATGATCGTCGCACGGCTGGGATAGGGCTCCTTGAAGAACTCCTTGTAGACCTCGTTCATGCCGAGAAAATCGGAGTGATGCACGAGGTAGATGATCACCTGTGCGACGTCGGCGAGCGTCGCGCCGCCCGCCTCGATCGCCTGCTTCAGGTTCGAAAGCGTCTGGCGCATCTGCACCTTGATGTCGCCCTCGACGGTCTTGCCGGTCGTCTGGTCGCGTGGCACCTGAACGCTATAGATCGTCTGGCCGGCGCGCACCGTGCCATTGACGGGCGCTGACGATGGCAGAAGACCGGTTTTGACCACTTCGAACATGCTGTCTCCTTTAATGATGCGGATGACCAGCCGGCTTATTTCTGCAGGATCCAGTTCGACCAGACCCCGTTCACCTTGGTGCGGTTCTCCGCCCACCAATTGATGTCGCGTAGGAAGCCTTTGGACTTGGTCCACGGCACCTTGGCCTCCGGATCGATTAGCTCCGGCGCAGTGACGCTATAAGCCTTCTCGTTCACGGTTGTGTTCGTGGGGGGAAGTGCCCTCTAGAATTGGCAAACTTTGTTGGTTCGAGTCCGGGTGCTTCAGCTAGCGACGATGTCTCGTCAGACACGATGGGAAGAGCGGAAGCGCGGGCATTGCCATAGGTACTGGAGGTGACCCGGAAGAGGCACCAAATCTGCAACTACACACTTGGCGGCTTGTGTGTTTTGGTTGACGTCTCCGCTATAATGGTCATTGGGATCGGCGGAGTGCATTGGGATGGCCGCGAGCGCTGCGACGTCTAAAGACAACGCCCAAAAGATTCTGGCCGGTTGCGGTTTGTTCCGCGGACTTTCGGCGCCTGTGATTGCCGCGCTCGTCGCGCGCGCACATATC
>JAFKKS010000165.1:7604-52522 GCA_017304555.1 Hyphomicrobiales bacterium | reverse complement strand
GCGGATCGAGCTTCTCATTTCGCGGCTTCAGAAGGCCCGCGAGAAAATCGTCATCCCCACGCCTGCCCTCAGCGAGATCCTAATACGCGCAGGCGCCGAGACGTCCGGGCAAATAGTCGAGTACATCAACAAATACGCGATCTTTCGGATCGAGGCGTTTGACGCGCGCGCTGCGATCGAACTCGCCGCGATCTCGCGCGAGGCCCTTAGAGGGAAAAATAAACGCGGCGCCTCCAATGCCGTATGGGCGAAGGTGAAGTTCGACCGGCAAATAGTCGCGATCGCCAAGGTAGCCGGTGCGACGGAAATTTATTCCGACGACTTCGACGTGGCGACTCTTGCTAAGAAGGAAAACATTAAGTGTATCAGCGTGGCTGATCTTCCTCTGCCAACGGAGAACGCCCAGTTTCAGCTGAACCTCGAAGGTCACGCCGACGTCGACAAGCCGTCGATTGCGGACGAGGACGAAAGCCGTCCAACCGCCTAGATGGCGGTAGCGAGTGGACCACCGATTGACCACCGATTGACCGTGAACGAAACGAGGGAATCCCGAATCGTCGAGACGCGAAACGCCATATTTTCATGGCGTTTCCGATAATTCCAACCGCTCATAACGGTCTGGTTGGAGGTTCGAGTCCTCCCGGGCCCACCAGCATTTTCAATGACTTGTTGTTGAGGCGCGCGCGGCATTTGCCGACTAGCCAATGAAATGGCCAAAGATTGACGCCGGCCGTAGCCAAGCGCATGCGCGGCCTGCCGCAAATGATCGGGATGATGGTGTCCGTAGACGCGGTCGAGCATCTCAACGCTCATGCCGAGGAAGCCCGCGGCTTCCCATTTGTTGACACCCGCTTGCATCAGCCACGTCGCCGCGGTCTATCTCGACATCGCTCAAAATCTTCGCGCGTTTGATCGCCATCGTCGGCCTCGACCTTATGTGAGCGACGATAGAAGAGAGATAACGCTGCGCAATGATTATCAGACCGACGTCATGCGGATTCTCGAATCTGCGCGAAGGTCCGCTGGACAAGAAATCGTGCTTAATTGTGGAGATAGATCGGAGCTTTAGTACAGGGTGGAATGTGACTCGCCAGTGAGTATCATGTGATGAAAACTCCATGGTTTCTACTTGCCTCTTTTAGTCTGCCGAATCCACCGGCGCCAGCGCCGCAGTGCGATGCCGACGGTACTTTCCCCTCGGCGGCGAGTTGCAGTCAGCTCGAAGCAGTCATCGACATACGGGCGACCGCGCCAAGGCGAGGTCGCCATGCCGCAGCCCTTCCTCCATTCAGGCCAGCACGGTCTTGTCATCGCCGGCCGCGATATAGATCACACGGTCCGGCGCCAGTCCGGCTTGCGTCAACGCCTGAGCGTACAAGTCCGGCCGCGTGATGCACCAAAGCACTTTGCCCCTGTTCCGCGATGCGGCTTCGGCTGCAAAGTTCATCACCGGCTTCGGCATAGATGACGAGATCAACTCGTTCTTCCAATAGCTCAGCCCGCATTGCCTATCCAATTTCTGGCGATTTTGTCATCAAATCGGAATATCAATGGCCGGATACCGTGTCTTTATCGCGGAGATGTCGTCGCGAAGCTCGGCTTGAATCCAATTGCAGATCTCGTCGGCAACGCGGAGGCCACCCCGGCGGGTCACAAGCTCGCAACGGCGATGGGTTGAGAGCACTTTCGTGCTGGCCGGCACAAGACTGCCGCATGCGAGAAGGTGCGACACGACGTTCAACCAACCCAACGCAATTCCCTGCCCAACCAACGCGGCCTGTACGACAAGCGAATAATCCGAAAACGTCAGTTCCTCCGTCTTTGCAGCCGGCGGAAAGAAGAACGAAAAATTTGCCCACTCCGACTGGCCGCCGCCCAAGGTAATCATAGTCCTTGTCGAACGCGTCGACGGCCTACGCTGGGATTCGTTTTTATGATCTTGCGGAGATCGAACCGGCAGGAGCAATTCCGGCATGAGCGCATAAACGCGATGATGGCTCGCCAATTTGTGGTCGAAGCGCATCGCGATATCGGCATTGTCGACCGATCCGCCTAACGGCCCGCTGATGAGTTGAAACTGAATTTCCTCGTCAGGAAATCGCGCTTTGAATCGCGTGAGGCGGGGCATAAACCAATGCGTGGCGAACGCCGATGAAACGGAGAGGACGATGGGCCGGCGCACATGCGGCTTGCCGCCTTTCAGGCGCGCGAGTGTGCGCTCGATCTCGCCAAAGCTCTGCGACACTCCGGAGAACAAATCGTCGCCGTCGCGCGTTAGGATGACGCCGGATGGGGTTCGGCGAAACAGCGGCACGCCGAGATGAAGTTCAAGCCGCCCGATCGTGCGGCTCACCGCCGGGCTGGTCACGCCGAGCTCCTTGGCGGCGCGTGCGAATGTTCCGCAGCGGACCGCGGCCTCGAAAGCGACGAGCGTATTGAGCGAAGGTAGCAGCCGCCTGATCGTCGACATTACAAAATGTAACCTCCGGCGTGATTATTTTGGCCATTGCGCAAATTCCATCGCCGCGTTTCAGTGCAGCCGTATGCTCCTGTCAGGAGTGAAACGGTGAATGAGAAAAGGTGCAGCCGATGTCCTTCGCGCAATTCAAGGTTCTGACGTTCGATATCGTTGGCACATGCATCGATTTCGAGAAGGGGATCCTCGACGGTGTCCGCGACATCGGAGGCCAGAAAGCCGCAAAGCTCAGCGACGACGACATCTTCAAGCCTTACCTCGTCGGCCGCGTGAAATTCCCTGGCCGCTCGAGCGTGGTGATGCGCGACGTCTATCTTCACACCGCCAAGGAACTCGGGCTGCCGCACGACGACGCCGCGGGAGACGCCTTCATGCGGCACTTCTTCAAATTCCCGACGTTCGAAGACTCCGTGGAGGCGTTGAAACGACTGCGGCGCAAGTTTCGGCTGGTCGCGATGACCAATTTCGATCGCGTCGCCTATACGGCATGCGCGAACACGCTGGGGCTGCCGTTCCACGACAGTGTCACGGTCGATGAGGCTCAGTACCCGAAGCCCGACCCACGTTTCTTTTCGTACAATCTCGGCCGACAGTCGGCGTTCGGATACAAGCAGGACGAGATCTTGCACGTCGCGCAAAGCCAGTATCACGACATCGGCGTGGCGCGTGAACTCGGCTACAAGGTTTGCTGGATCGAGCGCCGCAAAGGCATGAAAGGTTTCGGCGGGACACCCGTACCGAAGGTCGTCACCAAACCGGACTTCCATTTCTCGACGCTGCGCGAGCTTGCCGACGCGGTGGACAAGGGTTGATTCCTGACGGGAGCCCGTTCGCATGCGCGACTTGCCGCTTCCGCGCTCGTTATGGCGGGAGACTGCTGATCCGGCTCCCGACGTGGAGGAGCTCGACGGTTCCGTCAGCGCCGATGTCGCGATCATCGGCGCTGGATACACGGGCCTGTCCGCAGCCTTACGCGCGATCGAACGGGGGCTACGCCCGGTCATCGTTGAAGCCAAAGAGATCGGCTTCGGCGCATCGGGCCGAAACGGAGGCGTCGTCTCGACGAAATTCCGCGCTTCGCTAAGCGACATGGCAAAGCACCGTGGGATCGAAACCGCGCGTCGGATGAACCGTCTCGGCCACGATGCGATGGATTGCGTCGAGCATTACGTGGAGAGCTGCGGCATCGCGACAGCGGGTTTTGCCAAGACCGGCAACCTCCGATGCGCCCACAATGCACTCGCGCTCCAGCGACTGGTCGACGAGGCGAGGACGGCACAAGACACGTTCGGCGACGATAGCCTGACGATCCTCGGCCGCGAGGAGACGGCCGCGGAAACCGGCTCTACGGATTTCGTCGGCGGCGTGCTGAATGCCCATGCTGGCGTGATCCATCCGCTGAACTATGCACGCGGGCTGGCGAAGGCCGTGCGCAGTCGCGGCGGCCGTATCTTCGAGCGCTCGCCGGTGCTCTCTATGAAAAAAGAGGGCGATACGATCGAACTCATCGGTCCGCACGGAACGGTAAAGGCCAAACGGCTTGTCATCGCGACCAACGGCTATTCCGACGCGACTTCCGCCACGTCCATGGTGCGAACGGCAGTGATCCCGTTCCGCAGCGCGATGGTCGCGACGGAGCCGCTGCCGAAAGAGACTTTCGATACGCTCATCCCGCGAGGGCGCAGTTACAGCGAGACCCGGCGGATGATGCGCTGGTTCCGCCGCATCGACGATCGGCTGCTGTTCGGCGGGCGAGGCGCGTTTGGCAAAACCGATTCCGCCAGCGCGTTTGACGCACTCGAGCGCGCTATGAAGCGCATCTTTCCTCAGCTCGCGACGAAAGCCGTCACGCATCGGTGGTCCGGCCTGGTCGCCATGACGCTCGACAGCCTGCCGCAGATCGGCCGGCTGGATGCGCGGACGGCCTATTCGGTCGGCTACAATGGCACGGGCATTGCCATGGCAAGCCTTCTTGGCCGATACGCGCTCGACCTCGTCATGGGCGACGAGCCGGATCTGGCGCTGATGCGGCGCAAGGAGCCGCAGTCCATTCCGTTCTACTTCTTGCGCGAACCCGCGGTCCGCGTCGTTGCGGGTTGGTACCAACTGCTCGATCGCCTCGGGCGATAGCGTCGTCGTCTCTTGTGACTCGCTCATAGCGCGCTGCAAATCCGCAAGGCATCCAGCATCGCCGCGTGAATGTTCCGGCTTGCGACCGCGTCTCCGATCCGATGCAGTTCGAAGCCGTCCTTCCGCATTCGCGGCTGAGGTGCGGCCTTCACCATCGCCTCGAGGTCGGTGACGCCGTCATTCGCCGATCGGCCGCGGATCGCGGCATAACTCTCGTCGCCCGGGATGCTGCCCTGTTCGATCACCACATGATCGACCGACATCTGGCTCTGCTCGCTCGACACTTCGTTGACGAGAGTCGCGAGCAGACGGTTGTTCTGCCGCTCGACGCGAAGCAGGCGGGTTTCGGGCACGACGTGGATGCCGAGTTGCAAGAACGTCTTCTTCCATCGGAAGCGTTCCGCGTAGGTCAGTTCCTCGGCTAGCTGCGCGTCGATCGAAACGTATTCGACATTCGCGCCGGCCGCCTTTGCCCGCTCCGCCGCCAGCGGCCCAGGATGCCGGCCGGTTCCGTCGTAAATGAGAATGTCACCAGTCAGAGCGACTTGGCCGGTAAGCACATCCCAGGTGCTGACGCACAGGTCGCTGCCCTGCGCGAGATCGATCAGCGGGATCCCGCCTGTCGCAAGAATGACGACATCGGGATCGAGCCCCAGGATGTCGTTCTCGTCCATGTACGCGTTCGTATGAAGCGCGACGCCCAAGCGCTGCAATTCCGCGATGCGCCATTCGACAATGCCCATCAGGTCGCGACGCCATGATCCGGTCGCGCCGATCAAGACCTGACCGCCGAATTCGGGTGTCGCCTCGTGGAGCGACACATCGTGCCCGCGCTCGGCGCTGATCCGCGCCGCCTCCAGCCCCGCCGGGCCGCCGCCGACGACGACAACTTTTCGCCTCGGTCCGCTCGTCTTCGGGATGATGTGCTTGAGCACCTGCTCGCGGCCGGTTGCCGGGTTGTGCAGACAAGACGGCCGGTACGGTGATTGGCAATGCGTTGCGCCGACGCAGGGACGAATCTCACTTTCCCTGCCGCTCGCCATCTTGGCGACAAGATAGGGATCGGCGATCTGCGCGCGCGTCATCCCCGCCATGTCGACCTTGCCTTGCGCCACCGCGAAGCGCGCGGACGCAACATCGGCCAAGCGGGCGGCGTGAAAGACCGGCAGGCCGATCTCCCGGCGGAAGGCGCCGACCGGCTCGACCCATGGCGCGAGCGGCGACCCCATGCCCGGCATGTTC
This sequence comes from Hyphomicrobiales bacterium, assembly GCA_017304555.1. Taxonomy (GTDB): domain Bacteria; phylum Pseudomonadota; class Alphaproteobacteria; order Rhizobiales; family Xanthobacteraceae; genus JAFKKS01. The sequence goes on along the minus strand of JAFKKS010000165.1, from coordinate 46,674 downwards.
TCCACCGCCAGGGCGCGTGTCGTGTCCATCGTCCCGTAGATGGCGTTGAAGAAGTCGACGGCGCCGGCCTCCTTGAGGATGAGCGCCGCCTTCACACACTCGTCGAAGCGCAGCGTTCCGTCCGGCCCCTCGTCGACCACGAAGCGCATGCCGACAAGAAATTTGTCGCCAACCGCGCGGCGGATAGCGTCGTGCACCATGAGTGCAAATCGGCAGCGGTTTTCCAGCGAGCCGCCGAAGCGGTCGGTCCTGCGATTGGTGGCTGGCGACAAAAATTGTCCGATCAGATGGCCGCCGGCGAGCGTCTCGATTCCATCCAGGCCGCCTTCCTTGCACCGCACTGCGGCGGCCCCGTAGGCTTTGACGACGCGGTCGATGTCGTGGTCATCCATCTCTTTCGGGATGCTTCGATGCAGCGTCTCGCGAACGGGCGACGGCGCGATCGTCGGGAGGCGATCACCGGCGTAAGGGTCGCCGCGCCGGCCGAGATGTGTGATCTGGCACATGAGAGCCGCGCCTTGCGCATGCATACGCGCGCTGAAGCGCTGCAGGTGCGGGATAATCTCATCCACGCCGACATTCAGTTGCCGAAAGATGTTGGGAGAATCGCGGTCGACGTTCGAGGACCCGCCGAACATGGAAAGCGCTATGCCCCCCTTCGCTTTCTCCTCGTGATAGCTCTGATAGGCGTCTTCGGGCATGCCATTCACTTCGAGACCGCAGGCATGGCTCGTGCTCATGAACCGGTTGCGGAACCGGACATGCTTGATCGTCAATGGTTGCAGCAACGAGTCTTTAGCGACGACCGCGGGATCTGGCTTGTACATCAGGATGCTCCTTGGACTGATCGCCGCGCTCGCGCGATCGGAGTTCTTCGTGTGATCGGTTGTTGTTCGGCGTCGCTAATTTCGTTGAGACTGTCGGCGGAGAACTAGAGAACTTGGCTTAGAAACTGCCGTGTGCGCGGGTCTTTCGCGTTGGTGAAGAACTGGGCGGGCGCGCCGTGCTCGACGATGACGCCGAGGTCGGTGAAGTAGATGTGATCGGCGACCTCGCGCGCGAATCCCATCTCGTGCGTCACCAGGATGCAGGTCATGCCGTCCGCCGCGAGTTCCTTGATCGTCAGCAGAACCTCTTTCACCGTCTCGGGATCGAGCGCCGCCGTCACTTCATCGAAGAGCATCACGTCCGGACGCATGGCGAGACTTCTCGCGATCGCCACACGCTGCTGCTGACCGCCGGAGAGATGACCGGGATAAACGTCTTCCTTACCCGTGAGACGCACCTTGCTGATGAGCGCGCGCGCGCGTTGCTCCACCTCCGCCTTCGGTTCGCGAAGAATGAGCACGGGCGCCATCATCACGTTCTGGAGCGCTGTCTTGTGCGGGAACAAGTTGAATTGCTGGAAGACGATGCCGACTTTGCGGCGCAAGCTCAGCTTGTCGAGCTTCGGATCGTTGACTTCCTGCCCCTCGACCGTGATCGAGCCTTTCTGGATAGGGGTGAGGCCGTTGATGCAACGAATAAGCGTCGACTTTCCCGAGCCCGACGGACCGATGATGCAGATGACCTCGCCTTTCTTGACGTCGAGGCTGATCCCCTTGAGCACCTCGACCATGCCGTAGGACTTGTGCACGTCATTCAAGGAGACGATGGGCTTGTCGTCCGGCCATGGACGGTAATCGCCGGTGCGGGACTTAGGAGCCGACGGCATATTTGCGCTCCAGCTTCCGCGTCCAGACGGCGATCGGATAGATGTAGATGAAGAACAGGCAGAGCAGGAAAAGATAGAAAGGGATAAGGAGGCCCGGCCGTGCACCGGCGGCCTCCATCCCTGCTTGCGCGTTCGAGACGGCTTCGTGGATGCTGAAGATCGACGCCATCGGCGTCGAGAGCGTCAAAAGCGCGTACCAGTTCATCCACGGCGGAATGGCGCGGCGAATGCATTGCGGCAGGATGATCCAACGCAAGGCTTGCGACCGCGTGAAAGCAAGCCCTTCCGCAGACTCCCACTGTCCCGTCGGAATGGAATTGACCGCGCCGCGCAGGATCTCGCTGATATTTCCCATCACGGGCAGGGCGAAGGCGATCGTCACCTTGATCCAGTCGGGAAACATCACGCGCTGGTTTCCGGGCAACCGGATGTCCACCGGCAAGAGCAGCATGATGACGAACAAGATGACGAGCCAGGGCGAATTTCGCAGCAGATGGGTGACGAAGCGCGACGGGGCCCTGACGAGCCAGATCAGGCTGATCTGCATGAGGCCGAGACCGATGCCGAGGACGGTTGCGATCGCCATCGCCAAGAAGCTGATCACGAGATTGAGGGCGAACCCTTTCAAGATGAACGGCATCCAAATGACGAGCGTCGCAAGCGGAGAAGGCGCAGCCTGTTGCGCGGCGCCCTGCGCTGAGGCCATCGCCATCGAAAGAGCGAAGGCGACAAGCAGGCCCGCGCCAACGCGCCAATCCACGAAACGACAGAAGAAGCGCTCTTGCGAAAACTGCTCTGTTTCCAATCGAAAGGCGCGCTTCGTCATTGGCCGTATCCCGGCAGGACGAGCCTGCGCTCGAGCGCGTGAAGCGCGGTTGCCAACAGCGTGACGACGAGAACGTAGTACAAGAAGAGCAACAGCATCATCTCGGGGACGTTGATGTTGTCGGACCACACTTGGTTCAACACATAAGTCATCTCCGGCACCGCGATGACGTAGGCAAGGGATGTGGTCTTGGCCAAGCTGACGAGGTTGTTCGTCAGCGCCGGCAGACTGATACGGAAGGCCAACGGCAAGGTGACGTTGGTATAGGTCTGCCACCTCGAGAAGCAGAGACTTTCGGCCGCCTCAAGGGTCGATTCCGGAACCGCGTCGAGCCCGGCGCGGAAGATTTCGACGTTGAACGCTCCGCCGAATATGCCGAACGAAATCACCGCCCAGACGAATGACGAGATGATCGGCTGCGTATAGCCGCCCATATCGACGCTGGGCGTGAAGGCGCCGAGCGCGAAATAGAAGAACAGAAGCTGGATCATGGGCGGCGTGTTGCGGAACGCCTGGATGTAGGCGTGCACGCAGCCTCTCCAGATCGCGGATTGCGATCTTTGCGTCCAAGCTCCGACCACACCGATCACGAGCGACAGCAGCAGCGACCAGAAGATGAGCTGGAGCGATATGCTGATGCCCGCGACGAACCGCCCGAACTCGTGCGGGTCATAGAACACAATGAAATTGAGCCCCGTTCTCTCGTAGAGATGCCGAAAGAACGGGGCGATCAGTTCAAACATCGCCAGCCGCCGAAAGGTTCAACGGACTCACGAACAGCGTACCGCTGCTCATTTCTTCGGGTTGAGATACGTCGTGTCCCAGTGCAACTTGTCATGCATCTGCGTGAACCAGTCGGACGGCTTGACGTTCCATTTCTTCGCAAGCTCGAGCAGCTTGCCATCGGCCTGCCAGCGATAGGCCATGCCCGCCATGAACGCGCCCCATCCCTTGTCCACATCCTCGATCGGCACAGCCGCCGCCCAGGGATTGTTGTAAAGAACGGGCACCGGCATCTCGTAGTCCTTCCATTCGGGAAGCGTGAGATCCGCCATGATGCTCACATCGTCATAGAGCCAGGCGATACACTTGCCGGCGCGCAAAGCCTCCTTCGCTTCCGTATTGCCGGTGAACGAGACAAGGTTGGCGTGCAGCTCCGTCTCGACCTGCTTGTTGTAATAATTTCCCTGCTTGCCACACACCGGCTTGTTGGCGATGTCCTTCCAACTCTTGATGACGCCCTTCTTGGCCATGAGCGTGGGGCCGGAGGTCCAGTAAGCCGGCTCGATCATCCCGACGATCTTGCGCCGCTCCGCCGTGTCGTACATTCCGCCGATGATCAGATCGATCTTGCCTTGCTGCAGGAATTGCATGCGGTTGGCGGAGGTGATGATCACCGGCTCGAATTTGACGCCGAGCGCATCGGCGACGCTCTTGCCGAGGTCGACTTCGATGCCCTGCATCGTTCCGTCAGGCGCCGGAAACGACCACGGCTTGAATGCGCCCTGCACGCCAACCCGCACGGTGCCACGGTCAAGGATTTCCTTGAGCTTGTTATCGGCAGCTTGGGCTGCGGTGAAGGACGGCGCGGCAACCGCGAAGGCGAGCGTCGCCGTCAAGGCGGCATGCTTCAGTGTGTGTGCAAAGTCCATTTGTCTCCCTCTCCCATTTTCTTCGCTTGATTGACCCGATCAGAAATCGCAGGCGACGGCACGGCGCGATGCACCGTCTCCTGATAGTGCAAGAAATCAGACACTTCCTCGGCGACCTGCGCCGAGGACCAGTCCAGCAGATCGGCAACGCTGGCGGCGGCGTGCTCGACCGTTTCGCGATCGAGATAGCGCCCCCAACCGCGACCGGTGCGGGTGTAGAGGATGCCCTTGAGGTCGCGGGCGTGCTCGACGGCAACAGCGTGGCGGCAGACTGCGTCGAACGACGAAGAATCGACGATAGAGCAAGCCTCGGCCGGAGCGGATTTTATGCCGCGCGTCGGTGGCGGCAGAACGCGCGAGACAACGCCCAGGATGTCGCGGCCGGCGCTGCGGTGAGACATCACCGGACCGGCCGTCATCGCAAAGACGCCGGGCATTCCTCGGCCCGAGAGATCGTGAACTTCACGCGTCCTGCGCCCCATCGGGAGGTCCCGATCATAGGTCAGCGGACGAACTCCACTCCACGCGAACTCCACATTCTTGCGACCAAGCCCGAGGCCCGGCAGAAGGAAATTCGCTTCGGCCAACAGAAACGCGATGTCGTCGTCGGTCGTGACAAGGCCTGTCGCGTCGCCATCGTAGCGCGTTTCGGTCGGGCCGAAGTAAAATAAGTCATCGTCGAGCGGCAGGCAGTAGAACGGCATGCCGCCGCGATGCAGCGTCGCCAATCCGAAACCGCGATATCGATCCGGCAACCGCACGACGATGTGTGCGCCTTTCGTGCCAAGCACCAAAGGAGGACTTGCGTCGCCCTTCCCCCTTCCGATTATTTGATCGATCCACGTCCCCGCCATGTTGAGGACGATCGGCGCCTGCACCGTTTCGACTTGATGGCTGCGCTTGTCGACAAGTGTGACAGTCCAAGCGCCGTTCGACGACCGTTGACCGAGCCTCGCCTCGGTGAACAAGCGGACGTCCGCGCCATGGCGCTCCGCCGCTAGCGCGGCCTCGACGCAGAAGCGGTCCGGCCAGTCCATGATGTATTCGCGATAGGTCGCGATCGATTGCAAATCGCTCCGGTCGCGAAGATCGGTCGCAAAAGGCAACGCGCGGTCGAACTCCGCCGTTCGTCTCGCGTAGTCGAGCGGCGGGGTGGCCGGACCCATCCGCTTCAAAAGCGCGAAGCCGAGATCGAGATGCCAGCCGCGCACATCTCCATCGCGGTAGAGAGGAAAGCACATCGTGAACGGCTTGCAGCGTTCTGGCTGGAGGTCGACCAGTTCGGCGCGCGCTTCCATCGCGGCCTTCGCCATCCGCGCCGCACCGAGAAATTTACGCGGCGAGAACGCAAAAGTCCGCACCGGATGGCGCGTCTCGAAATAACGCAAACCGCAATGGAGGATGCGCGAGGACCGGCCGGAGGCGCCGTTCGCAAAATCAGCCTGCTCGGCAAGCAGGACGGCATAGCCGGCGGCGGAAAGCTCGCGCGCTGCACTTGTGCCGTTGACCCCGCCGCCAATGACGATGACGTCGTAGAGGCCTGCCGAGGTGGTCGAAGGCTTGAGACTGATATTCATCACGCTCTCAATGGCCGCAATCCATTGAGTTAAGCGCCGATGCAGAAATGCTCAAAATGAAAACATCGGCGATCGTTATGCAAGAAACGTATATTGCGCGATCAGCGCGGGAGCGCCGCCAGGATTCTGTCTCGTTCCGTCGCCATCAGGTCGAGGAGAGCATCGACAGCGCGGTTGGCGGGGCGCGATTCAGGCCGCAGTACGGCAACGTTGAAAGGAATGACCGGAGCGAAGGGGACAAGCCTGACGCGCTTATCGAGTTGGGTCACTGCGGTGTAAGGATCGATCAGCGCGATGCCGATGTCTTGCTTGACCATCTCATAAGCCGTGGCCGAGACAGTCGTCTCGAAATCAGCGTCGTACTTGACGCCGCTCGAGCGGAACGCCTGCGCCACGAGTTGCCCGGCCGCCGTGAACGAAGCCCACGCGATGAACGGCGTTCCCTGCAAATCGGCCGGACCGATGCGCGCCCGATCGGCCAAGGGATGGTGCCGCGGGATCGCCGCGATATACGGCGCATCGCTGAACATCGTCGTGCTGAAGCCGGAGCGTCTGAGCGGGGCCTCCGCCATGCCGAAATCGATCTGCTGCGCCGCCGCCCATTCTTCGATCTTCACCGATAGCCGCACATTGAGCAGCACCTTCGTGTGGGGCCACTCACGCCGAAAGGCAGCCAAGAGCTGAGGGATGAAGCTGATGCCGAGCGCCGGCATAACGGCCGTCGCGATACGGCTGCTCTCGCCTTCCGCAATCCGCCGCGCGAAACCTTTCAGCGAGTCCAGCGAGGCGAAAGCGCGCTCGACCTCGTCGAGCAACAGATGCGCCACCGGCGTCGGATTAACCCGCCCCCGCCGCCGCTCGAACAGCGTCACTCCCAACTCGTCCTCGAGCTTGTCGAGCAGACGACTGACCGCAGGTTGGCTGCGCCCCATAAGCTCGGCTGCCGCGCTGACCGTTCCGGTCAGCATGACGGCTCGAAACGCCACGAGATAAAGCATGTTCACGAGAGGCTTCTCACACCGTGTCGGCGGCCGCTGTAGAGGTCAGTATGCCAAAAATCGCTCGCTTGAAGCAAAGGCAGGCGCCAGCGCTCCAGAGGCGCGGCGCTGGTCTGGATCAGAGTGCGCGGTGCACTCCGCCGAAAATTACCAAGTGCTCATTCGGCCAGCGGCTATGCAAGCCAATCGCCGTAAGAGGTTAACAGGGGAAGCATCGCAGCCGGCCCTCATCGGCTATTTCAACCGCGTAAGAGCCTCTTCGGCCTGCTGCGCCGCCTTGGCGTTCGTAGGCGCGCCCTTCGCCAGGGCCTGGACCGTCGTCCACGTCTTTTTCGCAAGATCCGTCTTGCCGGCTTTTTCGTAAGCCGTCGCCAGCTCGCGCTGCGCCTCGACGTTCTTCGGCTCGCTTTGGACCGCCCCTTCAAGATTCATGATGGCGCGTTCCAGTCCAGCTTCCGAAACGCCGACAGTGCCGTCGGGAAGCCGATGCGGCATCATCGAGACGCGCCCCAGCAGTATCTTGGCGCGCAGGTTTTGCGGCTCGAGCTCGATCACATGATTGAGCTCGTCGACAGCCATGTCGATCTGGCCCGTCTCCACACGGGTAAGAGCGCTGGCAATATGCGGACTGACGACATAGCGGTCGATCTTCTTTGCCGCGCGAAAGGTATCCAGCGCGTCATCGTATCTTTTCAAGCCGCGATAGGCGTTTCCAAGAGCGACTTGAGCCGGAATCGATTGCTTGTCCAACTCCACGGCCTGCTGCAACTCAGGCAAGGCCTTGTCGTATTGGCCCTTGTCGAGCAGTGCCTGGCCGGCGGCGAGATGCTCCGCCGCCTTCTTCGCATCGTCACCGCAGGCGGCCAGAAGAAGTACGGCACCGAGGACGGCAACGAAACGCGCGCGCATAGGAACCTCACTAGTCTCAGCCGACGCCAGCCCCCGCGCAACTTTCGCACGCGCCGGCCGTCACCTCAAATGACCTTGCGTCGCAGCTTCCCGCAAATCCAGTCCGACACAAGGACAAGCAGAAAGATCACGAGGATGCAGGTCGCGGTCTGATGATATTTGAAGAGCTTCATCGTCTGGATAAGAGAGAATCCGAGACCGCCTGCACCCACCAACCCAAGGACCGTTGCAGAACGGATGGATACGTCCAGACGATAGATCGAATATCCGACGAAGGATGGGATGACCTGAGGAATGACTCCGAACAGGATCACCTGCATGCGCGATGCGCCGGTGGAAAGCTGCGCCTCGATCTGCCCCTTGTCGACGCTTTCGATCTCCTCCGCGACGAATTTCGCAAGCATGCCGGTCGCATGAAGTGCGATCGCGAGGACGCCGGCGAACGGGCCTAGACCGACGGCGCTGACAAAAATAAGGGCGAAGACGAGCTCGTTGATGGCACGCAGGGCGTTCAGAAAGACACGGGTGGCGTGAAACACGATGATGTGCGGCGTCGTGTTCCGCGCCCCCAAGAGCGAAAAAGGTATCGAGAGAATGATGGCGAGGAGCGTACCCCAGATCGCAATCTGTATGGTTTCGATCGTCGCGGACCCAAGCACGGACATATAAGAGAGATCGGGCGGGAACAGCCGCGTGAGAAAATCCCACATGAAGGGGACGCCCGCGGCCACTGCATACGGGCTGAATTTGATCTGGTGCGCGGCATACCAAAGGACGGCAATCGCAATGGCGCCCCACACCGCCTGCTTGATGTAACGCCGGTGCCGCACTTGCGCTTCGCGCGCAAGCCCCGCGGAGACCGCCGTTTCGAACGAGACCGCGGTCATCACTTCTCCTCCGCCGTTTCCTCGTCGGGGTCACGGTAGTAGATGCGGTGGATGACGTCGTCCGTGAGTTCCGCACCGGTCCCATCGAACACGATGCGGCCCTTGCTCATGCCGACAATCCGTTCGGCATATTCGCGCGTGTATTCGACCTGATGAAGATTGCACAGCACGGTGATGCCGAGCTCATGCGCGACTTCGCGCAGATAAGTGAGCACCTGCCGCGCAATTTTCGGATCGAGACTCGCCACCGGCTCGTCCGCCAGGATGACCGTCGGTTGCTGCGCCAGCGCCCGGGCAATAGCGACGCGTTGCTGCTCGCCGCCGCTGAGCGTGTCGGCCCGCTGGAAAGCCTTGTGATCCATGTTGACGCGCGCAAGACACTCGATGGCGATGCGTTTGTCCTCCTGAGGAAAATTGTAGAACAGGCTGCGCCAACTGCTGCGATAGGCAAGACGACCGGTGAGCACGTTCGTGAGCACCGAGAGGCGGCGCACCAGGTTAAATTGCTGGAACACCATTCCGAAGTCGCGGCGGACGGCGCGCAGATTGCGGCGATTGCCGGTGATCTGCACGTCATTGTGGAAGATCTGCCCTTCGGTCGGTTCGACGAGGCGATTGAGACAGCGCAGCAACGTCGACTTGCCGGCACCGCTCGGCCCGAGAATGACGAGGAACTCGCCTTTCTTGACCTCCATATCGATCCCGCGCAGCGCATGGATGGTGCCGCCGTAGCTTTTGGTGAGTCCTCGCACCGAAAGCATCGTCGTGGTGTTTTGCGCGTTTGGCATGAGCATGAGTGTTCCAGACCTGCGGCTAGTACATGCGGCTGCGGATATAAGTCGAGGCGAGGTCGATGACGGTGACCATGGCGAGAATGAAAAGCAGAATGAGCCCAACCTCGCGCCATTCGAACAGGCGAATGGCGGTGATGAGCTCGAAGCCGATGCCGCCAGCGCCAACCATGCCGAGGACGGTTGCCGAGCGCACGCCGACTTCGAACCAGTAGAGATTGTACGAGACGAATTGCGGCAAGACCTGCGGGATGATCGCGAACATGATGACTTGAAGTTTGCTCGCGCCGGTGGCCTCCATGGCCTCGATCGGCCCCTTGTCGACGTTCTCGATAGCTTCGGCATAGAGCCGACCGAGAATGCCGCCGTAGTTCATGCCGAGCGCGAGCGCGCCCGGAAACGGACCGAGGCCAACCGCAGCCACAAACAGGATCGCCCAGATCAGTTCCGAAATGCTGCGGAAGACATTGAGGATCCCCATCGCGCTGCTGCGCACGATGCGCGACGACGAGACGTGGCTCGCCGCGAGCAGGCCGAGGGGCACACCGACGATCGTCGCCAGCACGTTGCCCCATAGCGCGACATACAGCGTCTCGATCGCCGGCTTCCAAATCTCGGAGAAGAAGCTCCATTTGGGCGGCCACATGCGTCCGAAATAGTCGGCGATCACCGGCACCGCGCTGAACGTCTCGCGCGGCCGCAGATCGACGCCGTTGGCGCACCAGACCAGGAACGCGATAATCAATGCGACGATGAGGATATGGTGAAAATGCCAGCGCTGCCGCGCCGCAAGCTCATCAAGGAGCGACTGGGTTTGCCTCTGCACGTCAAGGGACACGGCGACTCTCGTTTGACGGGGCCGCATCGTCCACCGGGAATGTCTCCCAGCGGACGACGTAAGGGGTCAGGCGACGACGCAATCCAAGACGCGAGGCTGCCGGTCAAACCGGCAGCCTCGGCTTTGGTTGGCCGTCACTTCATCTTCGTCAGATCGAGGTTCAGCGTCTTGGCGATTTCGCGCAAGGCATCGTAGTCCTTGTCGGTGATCGGATCGAAACGAGCGACCGTTCCCATTTCACCGAACGGAAGGTTCTTGACGCTGTAGAATGCTTCGCGAATCTTCTTCTTGATGTCTTCGGGAAGCGTCTTGCGGTAGAGAACCGGATCGTTCCAGATCTGATCCGACTTCCAGATGACCTTGATCTTGCTGCAGTCAGCGAGGCCCTTCGCGCAGCCGCGCTCATAGATGCGATCGGCGACGGCGCCGGCATTCACCTTGCCTTCGCCGACGGCAACGATTGTGGCGTCATGCCCGCCCGAATACATCACCTGCTTGAAATCCTTCTCGGGCGTGATGCCGGCTTTCTTGAACGCCGCAGCGGGCACCATGTAGCCGGAGGTGGAACCCGGATCGACGAAGGCGAAGGTATGGCCCTTGATGGTCTCGAACGATTTCACCGGACTGTCTTCGCGCGCGATGATGATCGCGCGGTAGCTCGGCTGCATCGTTTTTGCGATCACCGTCACGGCGAATGCCTCGACGGGCGCCTGCGTCGTTGCCAGCACGTAGGAGAACGGTCCAAGCAGCGCCACGTCGACATGGCCGTTGCGTAGCGCCTCGATCGTGCCGTTGTAATCGGAGCCGACGAAGGCTTCGATCTTCATGCCCGTGCCTTTAGCGACGATGTCGAGAATAGCCTGCGACTGGCGCACCATGGCGCGCGAATCCTCGGCGGGAATAAAGCCGATGCGCAAGACCCCCGATTTAGCTGGATCGTTAGGTTGCGCCCAAGCGGATGACGCACACAGCGTCAATGCAGCCGCGACGACAAGCTTCTTCAGTGCGTGCATTTCCAACCTCCCCGTTTTGACCTGGCTGTTTATCTGCAGCCTGTGATGGTCACATTTCAGATGCGTGCCTTGACGTCTCCTTATCGTTCCTTCTATCGAAGCCGCACTCGCGTCGGCTTCGCGTCGTCGGCGACATCGTGTGCCGCTCCTTCTGCAACGATATCTCTTCTCCTCCCATCGCCCAAATCGGATTATTCCGACCAACCATCGATCCTATCGATAGATGCCCTGCCCTCACCAACGCATGTTGATGTTCTTGACTTGCGTGTAGCTCAGCAGTTCGGAGAAGCATTCCTCTTCGCCGATCCCGCTCTGCTTCCATCCGCCGTAGGGCGCGCCGAGATAGCGGCCGTTTGAATTGATCCAGACGTAACCGGCTTCGATGCGATCGGCGGTTTCCATCGCCTTGGCGAGATCGTTCGTGACGATCGACGCCGTCAGACCGTATTCCAGGCCGTTCGCCTTCGCGATCATGTCCTCGTAGTCGTCCCAGGTCAGAACGGACATGACCGGTCCGAAAATCTCCTCGCGCCCGATCCGCATCGCCGGCGTCACCTGATCGAACACGGTCGGCGCGATGAAGAGCCCGCGGCGCAGCACAGGGTCGTCCGGCCGCCCGCCACCCGTGAGCAGCTTCGCGCCCTCGGATTTGGCTGAATCGATGAAACCCATGATGCGATCGAACTGGCGCTCCGAGACAATCGGCCCAACGTCGTTTTCCTTCACCCAGGGAACGCCGATCGGCAACGCCTCCGCTTGCTTCACGAGTTCTTCCGTCACCGCGCCGTGCAGCGAGCGATGGACGAAAACGCGGGAGGTCGAGGAGCACGACTGCCCCTGACGATTCATGTTCATTCCCTTGATCGCCGCAGCGGCTGCCTTCTTGGGATCGGCGTCAGGGAAGATGATGATCGGATTCTTGCCGCCGAGTTCGAAGCTGACGCGCTTGAGCGTCGCGGCCGCCTCGCGCGCGATGGCACGCCCCGTCGGCACCGAACCGACGAAGCCGACGCGATGCACGTCAGGATGGCGCACCAATGCGGAACCAGTCGCGCCGTCGCCGGTAATGATGTTGACGACGCCGCGCGGAAAGATGCCTTCGCACAGTTCGCCGAGCCGCAGACTCGAAAGCGGCGCCTGCTCCGACCCCTTGATCACGACACAGTTGCCGGCGGCAAGCGGCGCCGCTGCCTTCTCGGCGCAGAAGCGGAACGGATGATTGAACGGGTTGATCTTGGCGACGACGCCGTAAGGCTGGCGGCGCGTCAGATTCATGTGGCGCGGCCCTTGCGAGGACGTCTCACCCTTGATCTCCGTAATCATCGCCGCGAAATAGCGCAGCGTGTCGGCGGTCCACGTCATGTCGCCGCGCATGCCGACGATCGCATTGCCGGAATCGACGGCGTCCATCATCGCCAATTCGTCGGCCGAGGATTCGATGCGTTCGGCGAGCTTGACCAGGCAACGAGCGCGTTCCTTGATCGGTACACGCGACCATTCACGAAAGCCTTCCTTGGCGGCCGCGACAGCGCGGTCGACGTCCGCTTCCGACGCGGCCGGAACGTCGCCAAGCTTGTCCATGTTGGATGGGTTGATCGTGGCGAAGGCCTTGCCTTCGGCCGGCGACACCCACTCGCCGCCGATATAAAGGCCGCGCGGCGCGAAGTTCAGTTGAGGCGTGCTCATTTCTACGGCCCGCCTCAAGGTACGATCGCGGCGCGCAGGACCGTGCGCTCGGACGCCTTCTTGAAGGCCGTATCGAGGTCTTTCAGCGCGAACTTCGAGTCGACGATGCTCTTGAAGGGGAAGCGATCGCGGTTCGCCATCACGAAATCGAGCGCCTGGATGAGGTGGCGCGGATGGTAGTTGTGGATGCCGCGCATCGTGACCCAGCGCTTGACCAGCATGTTGGCGTCGATCGTCACATCGGCGCCGGGGCTTACGAGACCGCCAAGCACGTAGCGGCCGCCGACGCGCAGCATCTGCAACCCTTGCGGGATCACATCAGGAACGCCGCACACCTCGATCACCGCGTCGGCGCCGTCGGGCTTGCACAGGCCGCGGATCTTGGCCACGATCTCCTTGTCGCTCATGCCCTTGATGTTGAATGTGTGGTCGGCGCCGAACTTCTTGGCGACCTCGAGGCGATCGGGAACGGCGTCGAGCCCGATAACCATGCGCGCGCCGCGCGCCTTCGCCATCGCGCATCCGTAGAGGCCGAGCAGACCCAACCCCTGCACGACAACGGCGTCGCCGAGCGCAATCTCGGCCGCTTCCGTCACCGACGCCATGGTGGCAACGCCGCAATTGAGCGGGGTCGCCTCCTCGTCGCTCAGTTCGTCGGGAAGCTTGAGGATCCACGTGCCGGGGAGGATGTAGCAGTACTCGGCGAATCCGCCGAGGAAATGCGGGTCTTCCTCGACCAGGTCGTGCCCGTATTTGCGCACGCCATTGCATTTCTGCGGCATGTCGTGGACTTCACGATAATAGCAATCACCATGAAAGAAGTACTCGCTCCAGGTGATGCGATCGCCGACCTTGAGCGGATCGCCGCGCATGTCCTTGTCGATGCCGGCGCCGATCTCCTCGATGATGCCGATGATCTCATGGCCGAGGATTCCCGGGCACGGGTTCGGCCGTCGCCCTTCATAGGAGTGGATGTCCGAACGGCAGATTGTCGACATGGTGACGCGCACCAGGACCTCGCCCGGCTTCGCAGACCGCACCGGATAATCCTTGATGATGAAAGGTGTATTCGGCGCCTCGTAAATCGCCGCCTTCGCCGTTCGGGCCATGCGCGCTCACTCCATTTCTATGTTGTCTGCATCGTCTCGACAGCGAAAAGCCGTCGCTCCGGCGCCTTAGGCGTCGGCTCCGTTGATAGCAAAGTCGAAGATGTGGAAGTTGCGCAAGCCTCCGCGTTTCGCGCGCGCCGCGTAGCTTTCATAAAGCGGGCGATTGATGACGAACGGCACTGTCGCCTCAGCGAGGCCGCCATGGGTGCGCAGGCGGTGCCCCGCCAGCCCCGTCATGTCGTGCTTGTCGGGCGTCATGCCGATGCAATGATCAGCGTCACTGATGACGACGACGTCGCCTTCGCGGTCGATCGGGAGATCGAAAATGCGCGCAGCCGCCTCCTTGTCGCACACCATCTCGATACCGGGGAGCGCGCGAGCGACGCGCATGATGTCCTGCGGCGTGACCTTGCCGTTACTGTAGACGCGCACGAAGCCGCCGAACGAGCCGTGATGCGCGACAAAATAGTCGGTGATCGGGCAGATAACGGTCGCGGCATCCTTTCCGAACTCCTTGTCGAGGATGTCCTGCAGCCACACCACCTTCGGGGACTGATCGGAGTTCGACTTGTCGTTCATGCCGTGGTCAGCGGTCAGCGCGACAACGGCGCCGGCTGCGTCGAGCTTGCCGAAGAGCTCGTCCATTCGACGGTAATAATCATCCGACTCAGCTTCGCCCGGCGCATATTTGTGCTGGATGAAGTCGGTGAGTGACAGATACATGACATCGGGCTTGCGCTGCTCCAGGAGCTTCAGCCCGGCTTCGAGCACGAACAGTGACAGTTCGCCAGAATACATGTCCGGCAGCGGCAGCCCGACCAATTCGAGAACGTTCTCGATGCCGTTCTCTTTCATCGTGCACTTATCGGCCTTCTCGGACGAGAAGTTGATGCCGCCGGCAGCGATATCCATGTCTTTGCCGAGTTGCTGGCGCAGCTTGTCCTTTGCGGTGATCGAGATCACCTTGGCGCCGGCCGCACTGAACGCGGCGAGGATCGTACTGGAGCGCATCAACTCCGGTCCGGTCATCACCACGGCCTTGCGTGTCTCCGGCTCGAGAAAGAAATTGCCGGAAATGCCGTGGATCGACGGCGGACTACCGGTGATGATCGAGACGTTGTTCGGACAGGTGAAGCTCGGGATGACGCATTCGGCGAGGCCGTTGAAGCCCTGCTTCATGAAGCGCGCGACATTCGGGATGATGCCGTCCTTGAGCGCGCGGTCGAAGTAAGCGGGGTCTCCGCCATCGACGCAGACCACGACGACGGGCCGCTTCGGCCAACGATAACGCACGCCGTTGAGGCGGACTTCCTTCGCCATTTCTTCCTCCCTCGCCCACTCGGGGGTGTTCTGCCGCTGCAACCGATGAACGCAGGCTTTCAACCAAGCCGGCAGCGTCGACGCAGCGCCGTTTTCACGCTTGCGCCAAGCTAAGGTCGCGCGCCATTATCTGTAAAATTCAGTTTTCGGCACGATCCATCGGTTAGATCAATGCATCAGAGATGGCTTGCAGCGTTCCACGCCGTTGCCCGTTCGGGCGGGTTCACCGCCGCGGGAAAGCTCCTCAATATCGGGCAGCCGACGATCTCGACACACGTGCGTTCGCTCGAAGATCATTTCCGGGTCGAACTGTTTCATCGGCGCGGCCGCACCGTCGAACTGACCGAGATCGGCAAGCTGCTCGCGACGATCACCCAAGGCATGTTCGGTCACGAGGAGGAAGCGACGGTCCTGCTTCGCGCCGCGCAAGCCCTCGATGTCGGCATGCTGAAGGTCGCCTCCATCCGGCCGTCGGACGCCATGGAGATCGCCGCGTCGCTTCTCAAGCAGCATCTCAATCTAAAGCTGACGGTAACGCTTGGCTCCGGCCCCGACCTGCTCGACGGGCTTCTGAAGTTCGATTTCGACGTCGCGGTTGTCGGCGATGATCCGGAAGACGCGCGCTTCTATAGCCACTTCTACAACAAGCACCGCATTCTCATTGTCGCGAATATCGAGCACCCGCTGGCGAAGCGGCGATCGATCAAGATCGAAGAATTGGAGGGACAGAATTTCATTTTGCGCAGCGCCGGATCGACGACGCGGCGGATCTTTGATCGCGCGCTCAAAAAAGCGGGCGTGAATATTCGGGCGGTGATGGAGACGAATAATCGCGAGGCGGTCAATGCGGCCATCCTCAAGGGCATCGGGCTCGGCGCCATTTCCGAACCCGAGATTGCTGTGCACAAAAACTTGCGTGTGCTCAATGTCAGCAATGTCGAGATGTTCAACCTCGCCTACGTCGTCTGCCTCGCAGAACGGCGGAAGCGGCCGCTGATCGAAAGTTTTCTCACAGCAGCGGGACGCTGCGTCAATGCAAAAAAGCCCTAGACTGCGCTACCATTTTGCCGATGAAATCAGCGCATCAAAAGTTAAACAACTTAATGATTATTGCCTGACAACTCAGGGGCCAATTCTCCGTCGTTCTCGGCCATTTGGGTTTCCTAAAAAGACTTAAACCGCCCCTTTTTAACGACGCGGTTGAAGATGCGATACGCGACCGATGGGTCTGCTCTCACCATTCGAAGCGCGTGCCGATACCAACCGATGTCGAACCTTTCGCATCGACATCCGATTCCACTCGGATGTGGCGTGTCACATCGACATTGGCTGAGACTCCGGATTGGCTGGGGGTTGCGCCCGTGCGAACGCCAACACTCAACCGGTCGCCGATCGCGCGTGATGCGCCGACCATCGGGCCGCCGGACCCCGTGCTCACATCCAAACTGTCGACACCGAGCGAGCGGCGCATGCGATCCAGCACACCCTCGCCACCGCTGGCGAACTGCGCCGCTGCCTGCGCGAGTTGCAGAGCCTGAGCGGTCGTCAAGCTGCCCGCCGCTTTCTGAAACAGGATGCGCGACAGGATTTCGTCTTGCGGCAGTTCCGGCCGCGACGTGAACGCAAAAACCGGCGCGACGGCCGGCCCGGTGATGCCGACCTGCGCGGTGATGTCGGACGCCTGAACCTCGGCGGCGAAGTCGAGCTCGGGCGCGAGGTCACCGTTGAACGAGAGGTCGCCCTTGGTGAAGGTCAGCGTCTTTCCGAGCACCGCCACCTTCCCGCGGTAGAGCGAGAAGCTGCCCTTCGGCACCGGAGCGTTGGTGGTGCCGCCCACATGGACGGAGCCGCCAAGTTCCGCATCGACACCTCGACCATGGACGAAGACGTGGTTCGGCGCCGAAACCGTGACGTCGAGCGCGGCATCGAAAAGTGCGGCGCGCTTTTTACTCTTTGCCGCTTCGGCCTTGCGCGCGGCCGCGAGGCGTGCCGCCGCCTGACCCGAAGCATTGACGTGGTCGATGCCTTCGATCGGCTTCAGCGTCGAAGGGAGCCGGTCCGGAATGTCGACGCTCACGCGGGTGAGATCGACGCGGCCGACGATCCGCGGGTCGCGCGCCAGCGCGCCGGTGACGTCGATGGCGAGATTCGCCTGCGCGTTGACGAGCGAACTGGCCGCGAGCGTCGCGCGCTGTCCGCGAATCGAGACCTTGCCGGGGAAGCCGGCATCGGGCGCGATCCGGACCTGACCGGAGCCTGACAGCGTACCGCCGTTGGGCGTCACCGCCGTGAGGCGCTCGACGGAGATACGCTCTCCCTCGGCTGTGATTTTCGCTTCGATGGAATCGAGGCGCGTGCCGAGCATGCTATCGCGGAACGAGCCGCCGCTCAGGGTGGCGCCGCCGCTCGCCTGCGGCTTCGCGCGCGTGCCGCTCACCCGGGCGTCGACGAGGACTTTGCCGGAAACGGTGCGGCCGGAAGGCGCCAGCGTGACGTTCGCGATCGCGGCGTCGAGGCGGGCTTTCGCCGTCAGTGCAATCGCACCTGTCGCGTCGAGCGGCACCGTGCCCGACGCGGTGATCGTACCAGCCTTCCCTGCCGCAATCGTGGCGGCAAGGCTTGCGCGACGTCCGTCGAGCCGCCCGTCGGCAGTGACGTCGATCGGCGGCACGCCGGCGCTTCGGCTCTGCGGCGCGGTGAAGCGCTTGACTGAAACTTTATACTGGCCCGTCGGCGCGCTGGCCGAGCCGCCGATGTTCGCTGAAGCGTCGAGTGTTCCGGCGAGCCCCAGGCCCGGCATCGCGATGTCGGCCTCGCCTAACGGAACGGCGCTCGCGACGGCTTTGAGGTCGAGCACCTTTCCGGCTTTTCCGTCGAGCGTGAAGCGGCCGTTGCCGATCTTGAGCGCCAGATGCTCTATCAGCACGGTCCCGTCATCGAGTGTGAAACGCGCCGGGCCTTGCAGAGCGATCGCTTTCTTGCCGCGCCGCGCCGTGAAGCGGCTAAGGTCGAACCGCGTCTGATCCGTGGGCGTCAGAACCCCTGCGGCGTCGAGATCGAATCCCGCCGCCTTGGCCGACAGGCTGACATCGCTCGCATGGGGGTCGCCTCTCGCGGTCAGATTGACGCTCGTAATCGTCTGGCCGTCGGCTTCGATGCCGTTAGCCTTGGCGTCGGCGTTGAGCACCGGTTGATTGTAGAGATCGGCACCGTCGACACGCACCTCGAAATGACGAACCGCAGACCCGGCGGCGCGGATTCCCGTGCCGTTGCCGGCGAGGCGAACGGATTGCCGGCCGCCGTCAGCGGAAAGCGCGAGGTCGAGCGAGGCCGAGCCTGCAAGTTCGGTAAGAGCGAGCGCCGAGAGGTCGGCAAGGGAACCGGCAGCGAAGCGGATCTGTCCCTGCGCGAGATTCTTCTCATCGATCGTTCCTGCGCCCTTCAAGACGACCGAGCCGATCGCGATGTCGAGTGTCTTTGCCTCCCACCCTGCAAAAGCGGGAGCCGATCGACCCTTCGAATCTTGATGCTCGCGATTGGCGCCGCTGGATTGTTGCGATCCACGCGCTTGATCACGGAGCCGCCGACTGACCTGAACAATCCCGCGGGCCGGCTTGCCATCGACGGAACCGTCCAACTTGGCTTCGATGGCGCACGGTCCATTGATGTCGTTGACCGTTGCCGTCAGCTCCAGCCGCGGAATGGAGCGCTTCATCGCCGTCGCCTGATTGACGGACGCCGCGAGCGAAACGCCGGGATGCGCTAGCCCGTCGGTCAAGCGGACATCGAGCGCGCCTACGCCTGTGAGGCGCTCATCGGCCGCTCCGAGATCGGGCAAGTCCACACGCGCCGAGAGATCGCTTGTATCCTGGGCGGCCGTTCCCTTGGCGCGCACGGCGACATGGGCGCCGTCGAGCGAAAGCGCACGGACCGTGTAAGCGCCGTTGCCATCGGCGCCGACATCGGCAGCGAGCGCGATGCGCGCGCCCAAGAGTCCGTCGAGCGCCGACAGGCCAGTCGCAAACTTCTCGCCCGTGCCCGACAGCTTGGCGTCGATGCGGCCCTGTCGCGGATCTCCGTCGAGATCGAGATCGAACGCCACGGAGCCGGAAAGCTTCTGCCCTGTAAGCGTACTGAAGCGGGCGAGATCAGGCGCGGTAACGGTCGCGCGGCCATGCAGCCGGTCGGGGCCGGCGTCGCCAGCATAGGTTGCCTGAACCGTCGACGTGCCGATCTGCAGCCGCTCGACCTTCGCCTGGCCGTTCAGGTCCGTGCTTCCATGGAGCACCAGCGACACCTCGTCGCCGACCGCCGCAGCGAGCCCCGCATCGCGCAGCGCCATGCCGGACGCCTGCAGCTTCGCGTCGAGCGCGATGTTCGTCGCGCGATCGGTGAGTTCGGCGGCGGGAACGGCGGTCATCGAGGCGTCGAGCTTCTCGACGTCACCGCTTGGCAAATGCGCCTCCGCGATCGCGAGCTTGGCCGAAACGGTCGGCGCCTTGGCCGGACCGTTCACGCGTCCGTCGAAGACGAGGCTGCGGATCGAGCCCTGGTCGGTCTCACTCACCTCCCCGTTACTTGGCAGCGCACGGATGGAGGCCGTGAAGTCCATCATCTTGTCGGCGCCGAACAACCCCTTCACGTCGAGCTGCGCCAGATGGCCCGTGAGCGTCAGCTCGTTCAAGGCGACACTGCCGTCGTCACCGATGCGCGTCGTGCTGTCGAGCTTGGTTGCGCCGGCGAAGATCGGCGCGATAAGGGGCGGCAGCAGCGGCCCGAGATGACTCGAAAGCCTGGTCGTCAGCAGCCGGCCGTCACCATTGCGGTCGAGGGCGATCGCACCAGTCGCATCGATCGTCGGGCCGGCCTCAAGCTTCAAGGCGCCGCGAAAACTGTCGAGAGTTCCCTTGCCGCCGAGCGTGAAGTTGATCGGCGGCTCGCCCGGCAAACGCCCGATCTTGGACAAGAGGCCGTGCGGCGGCTCCTCGAGTGAGATGTCGAGCGTGAGCGCGTTTCCCTGCGGAACGAAAGCTAGCGCCGCTTTGAACCGGCCGGGGAAATCCTTGCGGACCGCATCGAGATTGAAGATGAGCCCTTCCGAGGGCGAGCCCAGTTCGGTGTTGCCGGTTGCAGCGACACTCAGAGCTTCCCCAAGAATCGATTGGCCGAGCGTCAGGGAATGCAGCTCGAACGCCTTCACCTGCACCTTTACAGGAAGCTCAGGCAGGATCGGCTGCTCAGACTCCGCGACCGGCTCGTCAGATGGCAACGGCTTTCGCTTCACCTCCAGCGTGCCGACCTCGAGACGATCGATCTCCAATCGCCCCGCCAGCAGCGCGCTGCGCCGCCACACGAGGCGCGCGCGGTCGAGCGTCAGCCAGACGCCATCCTTGTCGGCGATGCTGACATCACGGATCGTCGCGTCGGAAGAGAGCGCGCCATCGACGCCTCCGATATGGATCTGCGTCGCCGGCGTCGAGAGCGCGCGCGAGATCAGACTGGCGAGCATGCCCTGCTGGTTCTCGTCCGTCCGGCTCGCAATCGCGTAAACGGCAAGCCCGACCACCACGACGCCGACCAGCAGCACAGCCATGAGCGCGCAACGGGCGAAGATGGATCGCGGCTTGCGCATCAGAAGGCCTGCCCGACGCTGATGTAGATCGCCCAGCGACTGTCACCAGGGCGCGGATTCAGCGGCGTCGCAACATCAAACCGGATCGGGCCTATCGGCGTGAGATAACGCAGACCAATGCCCGCGCCATAACCGACATAGTCGTCGAAGCTCGGCAGAGAGGAGCGCGAGACGGTACCGAAGTCCACGAACGGCACGATGCCGATCGTCGGCGTGATCTTCACCCGCACTTCGGCCGAACCTTCGAGCAGACTGCTGCCGCCGGTGATGCGGCCGAACATCATCGGCGAAATGGTATTGAAGCCGTAGCCGCGCACGGAGCCGCCGCCGCCGGCAAAGAAACGATGCGATACCGGAATTTCCGCGAGCGACGCGCCCGTGAGCGAGCCCGCAGCCAGGCGCCCCGCCAGCACGTAGTTGACTTGCTCGTCGAGCGCGTAATAGACGGAGCCCGAGGCGCGCGCTTCGAGGAGATCGATCGTCGAGCCTAGGAACTTTGGATAGGCGTTGACGGTCCCGGAGAGGCGCACACCGCGCGTCGGATCAAGCAGATTGTCAGTCGTATCGTAGCGGCCCGTTGCCGTGACGCCAACGAGTGTCGCATCCACTCGCCCGAGCACGTCCTCCCATTTCGATTGCTCGACTTGCACACCGGCCTGCACCCAGGCCACTTCCGAGAAGCGGTGAATGACGCCGATCGTGCCGCGGATCGTCTCGTCGGTGTAGCCGCCGAGGATATTGTTGCCGACACGTTCACGGAATGCCGTGGCCTCGACCACCAGATCGTTGGGCGTGCCGTAGAGGCCCGGCTTGATGAAGCTCGCCGTGACGCGCGCGCCGAAATCGGAAAGGCGCAGGTCGTCGATATCCTTGAGGGACGTTCCGTCGATGCGCTGCAAAAGCGACATGGACGCTTCAAGCCGAAAACGCTCGCCGTTCCCAAAGGCGTTCCGATCTTCGTAGTAACCCGAGACGCCGGGACCATCGATGGTGGAATATTTCGCCGAGAAGCCAGCGGCATGCCGGGGCCGCTCCGTCACGTCGATGAAGATTGGCACGTTGCCGTGGGAATCGAGCTTGTCGCCCTCGCGGATGCGGATGCCGCCGATCGCGGGGATCTTGGCGATCGAAGTTTTCGTCAGTGCAAGCCGTTCGGGAGAATAAGGCTCTCCCTCCCGCAGATAGACGTGCGTCGCGACCACGCGCGGATCGATATCTCCGCCCGAGATCGTTACCGCACCGATGCCGGCCTTCGGGCCCGCATCGACCCGTATGCGGAGATCCATCGCCATGGCCGCATGATCGACGGTCGCCTTCACGTCCGCGATCTTCGCGAGCGGGTGCCCGTTACTGCGGAACCAGTCGACGAGTTTTATCTGCGCGGCGCGAACGTCCGCCGATTTCGCCGGCGCTCCGGGCTTGAGATCGAAGGCGCGGCGCGGCAGCCCGTCCGGCGCGAGTTCGCGCGGATAATCGACGTAAACGGTTCGCAGCTTGAAAAGCGGGCCCAGCCGCACCGCGATCTTGACCGGAACCGCCGCGCGATTGCGGAAGGTTTCGGCGCGGCGCACCGCGGCGGCGAGCGCGGCCTCGTCGAGGGAGACGGGCGCGCCGTCGATGGTTATGTCGATGTGAGCGTTGTAGCGGCCGAGCCCCCAAAGGGCGTCGAGCATCGGATTGATGTCGGCTTGCAGGCGGCGGGCAAGACCTTCGCCGTCGGCCGGGGCATCTTGCCGAAGGCGATATGTCGCCGAGGCATCACGCAGAGCCTGTTCGGCGTCGCTATCACTTTTGCCGTCCGCCGTCTTCGCTTCGATCGCGATGCGATAAGGTAACGTGGTGGCACTGACGGGCGGCGGATCGTCAGAACCGAGGAGACCGAAGAAATCGAAGGCGAGAGCCGGGTGACCAAGCGACCAGGTGCTGACCGCAACAATCGCGCAGCCGGTCCACAGGCCCCGCCGCGCTGCCCCGATAAAATTTTTCCGCCACGCCCGCCTCTCGCGAGGCCGGCCTGGTGGCACCACCGATTCTGGGATTGTCCCGCTCCCCGAGTCGTCTATCGATTCAACCCGAGTCCATGCTCAGGTTTGGCGATCTCCCCTGCGTCTGCATCTCAACAGGCACCAGCCAGCATATTTGTAGACCGCATGATGGACAATGTGAGGCAGAAAGTGGGCAAGGCGAAAGAGGGGCCACTTCAGACGCGCACTCGAGTCCAAAGCGCTTTCTTCGTTCGCGGCGCTGCGGCGGCTCACACCGATCTTGGAAATACGGGTGCGACGCAATTGCGCGCAGTATTTGGCGATAGCCGCAATCTTCGGCTCTTCTCGTTGTCGCTGCAGCTCTCACGAGGAAGATCGGTACGCAACAGCGCGGCCATATGGTAGCGCGCGGGAAGCGCACGCGCACGGCGCAGTTGGTCGAGGATAAGGTCTGTCACTCAGCTGCGATAGCTATCGCCATTATCGCCGCCCTGCAATTGGGCCGCTTCGAGAATGACAGTCTATCAATCGCGAAACGCCGAACGCCATCGCCGCGGTTGGCAGATCGTGACCGGCCTCATTGCTGACCCAAAGGTTTCGAAATTCCGCGTCAAGCGGCGAGCCCACGCGATGGCGCATGTCGACACCCTCCAGGATGACGCCCCATAGCTCCTAACGCGTGGGTCGCGCTCCGGGTGAATGCTCGGGGGCGCACCAAGCGCCGTCCTTCACAAGCCGCTGGCCGTTGAGGAACGCCATGAGCGATGCGCTTAAACACGGTGTCCGGCATTTCAGCATCGTTCCACCAGCGTGGCGCCCGAAAATATGCCGTAGCGTACGCTGGCGTCGCGGCTCGCAGGCCGCTTTCTGAGGGAGATCAGGGCCATGCTCGGTCTCTCCTCGTTCCTGCGGAATGAAGATCGTCGCGTTCTGGAGCAGATCATCTTTCGTATTTTCTGAACGATCGGAAATATCAGGACGCGCTGTTTGTCGGGTGCGATTGGTACACCGCAGGCTACGCGCGTGGTTCGAAGACAAGAACTACTGGACAATTGAGATCGACCCGACATTGCGCAAATTCGGCGCAAGGCAGCACATCGCCGATAGTCTCCAGAACCTTCCCGCTTATCCTTTGCCCTGATGGCAATGTCTACGCAACTTCCACCCGTTCGTCTTTCCTCCGCTGGGAACGGCAGAATTCGCGACGGCGGCCGCGCACCGACACACCTATAGTTTCTTCCGCCGGCCCATGCGCGGCCGGGCCCGCGAAAGAAGCGGCTGGCCGGGACGCCGCGCATGTAGCCGGCCGCGTGCAGGACGCATACCACCGAGTTGATGTCGCGTCATGGCCAAGCGGCACGTTTTACATGCGCGGAAAACTACGGGCGGCACAATGACCGTGCTCCTCACCCCTATTAGCGATCGGCATAGTCCGCCACGCGCGCCGACAAAAGAAGCGAAAGCCAGTCCGGACCAGCCCCCGCGGACCAATAGCAAATAAGAGAAAAAGGCTGTGCCTCCGGAGTCGCGAGATCCGGAAGGGCGCTACCGAGGTCTTCTGCTAAACTTTAGGAACGACAGCGCCTGCCGTGGCAACGGCCCGAAAACCCCAGCTCGACCTAATGGTGGCATACGCCCGAGCATGAGGAGTACTGTCGTCGATACCCGACGGCATCTAATTTATCACATTTGTCGCGCAACACATAAGTTGAGCTTGGCCCAAATTGGGACGCGGGGCATTTTACCAAGCTAGGCTACTTTCGCCTCGCCCCACCGTCACGCACCTGTACCGAGCCTGGGAAAAGATCATTTCTTCTAAATTTATTCGTCAGAGAACGTGCGTGCTACCACCTCGCGTCGCATGGTTTTGATTGCACGAAGATACGTGCACTTCCCCGATCAACACGATGCATACGGCCCTTGCTGTTGCGGCCCCAGCGACGCGACGAGTTCAGCGAGTTCTAATTCAGCCTCGGAGATACCTTGCGAGCGCGCCTTCTCGAACCAGCGGCGGGCTTGGTCGGCGTCATACTCTGCCGCGGCGGCGTTGGCCAGATAACGGCCGAGCATCAATTGCGCATGACCGTGACCAAGCTCGGCGGCAGCTTGGAACCAGCGTTGCGCGCGGGCGTGATCGATCGGAACAGCACCGCCGCCGGCGTGGATCGCGCCCAGCGCGAACATCGCTCCGCTATGCCCCTTCGCCGCGGCCTGGTCGAACAGTTCGATCGCCGCGGCGGGAGACGCCGCGCCGCCGCGGCCATTCAGCATCATTTCCGCAAGCGCGACTTGCGCGTCGGGGAGGCCGGCGTCGGCGGCGCGCGCGAACCACGCTCGCGCTCCTGCCAAGTCGGACGGCGTTCCGCGCCCTTCCGCGAGCATGCGCGCGTACAAGAATTGCGCATCCGGCACCTGCTCGGCCGCGCTCCGAAACCATCGGACGGCCTCCACGTCGTCTCGCGCGACGCCCGCGCCGGTCAAATACAGCGAACCCAACGCCCGGGCAGCGGATTTGTCGCCCGCCTCGGCGGCGCGGCGATACCAGCTCGCGGCCTCGGCGTAATTCGGCGGGAACGGCCCGCCGTGACCATAGAAATCGCCGAGCAGCGCTGCGGCCCGCGGATTGCCAGCGAGGGCCGCGCGGCGCAGCCACGACTCGCCCGCGACGAGATCCTGCTCGCCATGGCGCCCTTCGATGAGCGCGACACCCCATTTGATTTGCGCAGGGCCATGCCCGTTCTCCGCTGCATCCCGATAATATTCAGCGGCAAGGCTTGGGTCGCGCGGCACACCGGTGCCGTGTTCGGTCAGGACGCCGAGGAGATAGATCGCCGTCGGCAGCTTGGCCGCCGCCGCTCGGCGCATTTGATTGGCGGCCTGACGGTGATCTTTGTCATTCGTTGCGCGACGCGCCAGCGACAATGCATAGCCGAGATGTCCTTGCGCGCACCCCGCCATGGCGGAGCGTTCGTACCACCGATCCGCATCATCCTGGTCGCGCAAAGACTCAGGGCCATGAGTGAGGATGTAACCCAACAGCGCCTGCGCTTCGGGCGAGCCGCGCTCCGCCGCTTGGCGGGCCCATTTCAGTGCCGATCGGAAATCCGGCTCCGCCGACGCATCACTTTCGAAGAGGTGGTTGGAATAAGCTTCGTCACCCAACGAAGTGCCGCATGCCGCGGCAAGCCCGCGCACGTGCAGCGCCGCCAGCAGCGACTGGGCTTCGACACAGTTATGCGAAGCGGCGCGCTCCAGCCACCGCGCGCCCTCCGCCCGACTGGGCGGCACGCCCGTGCCTTCGAGATAGCATCGCGCGATGCGATACTCCGCATCCGGGATGCCAGCTTTCGCCGCACGCGCGAGCAGCGAAAATGCAGCCGCGAATCTCTCCTGCTCGATGAGTTGGACGGCTCGATCGAGAGCCGCCGTTGGCGAAGCAAGCCCAATCAATCGATCAATGATCACGGCTCGCGCATCGCCTCCTGAGCGACCGGCAAGACCAAGCCGAGAAGATAGCCCAGCACGGTTCGTTTCCCGACCTTGACGTCGGCCGTCACCGGCATGCCGGGAATGAGACGAAAACCCGCCGGGACGTCGTGGAGCGCCACGCGATCGAGGGTGATGCGGCTCCGGTAGAACGGCTCGCTCGCTCCTGACCCCGACACCGTGCTCCCCGCATTGCGCGCCTCCGACTCGGCAGTGAAGCTGTCCGGGCTGACGATCCGCACCATGCCTTCAGCCATCCCGTACTGGGTGTACGGGAACGTATCGAACTTGATCGCGACGGGATCGTGGACGTGAACAAATCCATTGTCGCGGCCGGAAATATTGGCCTCGATCTCGAGCGCCGCATCGCTCGGAACCAGCGTGATGAACTGCTGCCCCGATTGCATGACCGAGCCCACTGATACTTTCGCCACGGACTGCACGATGGCGTCCGTCTCGCTCCGCAGTTCCGCCAGCCCTTTGCGCAGCTTGGCCTTGCTTAATTGCTCGCGGGCATCGTTGGCTTTTCCGATCGTCTCGGAGAGCCGTTGCGATGTCTCCGCGCGCCAGCCCCGCACAAAGGCGTCGCGTTCTGCCGCCACCGCGGCCTGATCGCGCTTGGCCGCTTCCGCCGCCTGCTCGGCGTTGGCCATGGAGCGCTCCATCTCCACGCGCGAATCCATCGCCAGCAATGTGTTGAGCCGCGTGCCCGCCTGCAGCGACTCGAGCTTCTTGCGCATCTGCTCGATATCTTGCGCGAAACTGAGGCGTTCGCGGTAAGCCGCCGCATCGGAGCGGGATCGCGATATCGTCGCGGAAAGCTCGTCGATGCGGTGATTGTAATTGTCAACGCGCGCGTCGAACTGCGCTTTGCGATGGCCATAGATCGCCGCTTGAAGCGTCCAATTGGGATCAAGTCCCGTGTAGGTGAACGGTCGGCTTTCAGCCTCCGCCTGCAACCGCGCGACTTCCGCATCGAGGCTCGAGACCTGAGCCTCGAGCGTCGCAGCATCGGCGGCCGCGAAGGTCGGATCGAGCCGCGCCAAGAGATCGCCCGCGCGCACATGCTGCCCTTCGCGCACGTCGATGGAGCGAACGATCGCGGTTTCCAACGGCTGCACCAGCACCGTCGGCGATTTTGAAACCACCACGCCGCGCGCCGTCACGACCTGATCGATGGAGATCAACCCCATCGCAGCGATAAGGACCAAGACCATGCTGGCAATGACCCAGACGATGCCGCGCGCCGAACGTGGGATGCGCGCATTGACGATGGCGGCGGACGGCCATTGGAATTCGAGGATCGCC
Source organism: Hyphomicrobiales bacterium (assembly GCA_017304555.1). Taxonomy (GTDB): domain Bacteria; phylum Pseudomonadota; class Alphaproteobacteria; order Rhizobiales; family Xanthobacteraceae; genus JAFKKS01. The sequence goes on along the minus strand of JAFKKS010000165.1, from coordinate 18,943 downwards.
GGCAGTGCCGCATCGTCCGCCGTGGATCGGCGGGCGATCAATGCCAGGGCCCTGGACGTGTCCTTGCTCACGATGCCGCCACTCCGGCGGAGATCACCCGCGGCGCGACGGCCGGACGGGCGGCGTCGATATGACGGTTCTGCTGCGCCCATAGCTGGCGATAGATCCCGCAGCGCTCGCGCAATTCGCTGTGCGGCCCGAGGCCCACGACTTGGCCCTGGTCCAGCACTAGGATCTGGTCGCACGTCACCAGCGATGACAAGCGATGCGAGACGATAATCATGGTCCGCCCGCTGGCGATGCGCAGCAGATTGGTCGTGACGACCGCCTCGCTTTCCGGATCGAGTGCACTGGTGGCCTCGTCGAGGATCAGGATGCGTGGATCGCAAATAAGAGCGCGCGCAATCGCGAGGCGTTGGCGCTGCCCGCCGGAGAGATTGGGCGAGCCCTCCTCGATATAGGTTTCGTAGCTCTGCGGCATGCGCTCGATGAACTCTTCGGCGCCGGCCAATCGCGCGGCGCGCACTGCGTCCGCCAGTGTCAGCCCCGGACGTCCCGCAATGATGTTGTCGCGAACCGAGCCGCGGAACAGGAAATTGTCCTGAAGAACGACGCCGAGGTTCTGCCGCAGATGCCGCAGATCGACGTCACGCAACTCCGAGCCGTCGACCTTGAGAAATCCGGTGTAATCGCGATTGATCCCCTGCAGGAGGCGCGTGATCGTCGACTTGCCCGAGCCGCTGCGCCCGACGATGCCCAACATGGTGCCGGCCGGCACCGCGAAGCTCACTTTTTCAAGCGCCGGCGCCTTGGTGTTGACATAGGTAAAGGTCACGTTCTGGAAATCGATCGCGCCGGTGAATTGAGGACGCAGTCCGGCGGAGCGGGCGGCGGACTCCGGCGGGCGATTGAGCACGGACCCGGCCTCGCCGATGGCCGCACCCACCTCCTCGTAGTCCTCGACCAGGCGCGCCAGACCGACCAGCGGCTGCGCCACGCGCTGGCTCAGCATCAGGAAGGCGAACAGACCGCCGACGAGATACCCCGACGGATCATGCATGGCCATATAGGCGCCGATCATCATGGTGCCGAGGACCATGAGGCGCTCGATGGGATTGACCAGCGTCTGCGGCCAGTTGGCCAGCTTTCCAAAAGCAAGCCGTTGCGTGCCGGTCTCGGCGACTTTCTCGTCCCAGAGCGCTTTGCGCTGCGGCTCCAATGCCAGTGCTTTCACCGTCTTGATGCCGAGAATGGTTTCGGCGAGCGCCGCCGACTTGTGGCTCTCAGCGAGCGCCACGCGGCCATACATGGCCCGCATCGGTTTGAGATATGCGACGATGATCAACGCAATCATCACCGCACAGGCGAGCACGATCCAGGCAAGCGTCGCATTCAGGTAGAACAGGAACGGGAGGAGGACGAGAAGCGTGACCAGATCGAGAAAAGTCGTCAGCAAACGGCCGGTCAAAAACTCGCGCACGCGATAGACCTGCGATATCCGATACGTCGTCTCCCCGGCCGGGTTGCGTTCGAAATAATCGAGCGGCAGGCGCAGCAGGCGATTGAAGACATGCAGGTTAAGCTTGGCATCGAGCCGTGCGCCGACGACCGCGATAATCAGCCGGCGCGCATAACCCAGCAGCGTTTCATAGGCGACGGCGACGCCGAGCATGACGCACAGCAACACGAGCGTCGACCTGCTGTGGAATTGCAGCACCTTGTTCACCATCGCCATCACCAGAAGCGGCGGGAAGATGGTGAGCACGCTGATCGTCAGCGAGGCGAGCCCGATGTCGCGCAGCGATCTGCGCTCATGCAGCACCAGATCGACAAGCCAACGCAGATTGAAGAGCGCATCCGCCGCGCCATGACCGCGGCTCGCGCGCAGCAGCACGGCTTCGCCTGCCCAGACTTGCGAAAGCCTCAGCTCATCGATCGCAACAGGCGGCGCGTTTGCGGGCGCGCTCGGATCCCTCAGAAGGATGACGTTCTGCGCGGCGTCCGCGCCGATCAAAAGTCCAGCGCTGCCGTCCTTGAACAGCAGCACGGCAGGCCCGGTGTCATTAAAGCGAAGCAAATGCCGCCAGTGGAGGCGCACCGCCCGCGACCATAGGCCGACGCTCTCGGCCCACAGCGATAGCGCGGCCGCGGACGGCGTCGTCTCGCCGCTGCCGTGGCGAAACTCATGCGCGTCGAGCTCGATGCCGTGATAGCGCGCGGCTTGAATCATCGCTTGCAGGCGGGATTGAAGGTGTCGCCGCCCCGCGTTCATGGAGGGGGCGCGATCACGCTTCTCGTAAGCTTCGCGGATATGGTCGAGAAGCGGTTGCACCCCGCGTGCAGGCGGCTTGATCGGATCCGATGTTCGATCGCCTTGTGCCGTCACCGCGGCGTCTGGCGAGGAGGCGGCCACTTCGCTTGCTTCTGCCCTCCGGAGTAATCGCGGACGAACAGTGAAGATCTTCGTCCACGTGCGACGACGCGGCGAGTCTGCAGGCTTCGCGCCGGCGCGCTTCGCGAGCTCGCGCAGACTTGCTTCGGCCTCGACACAGCAGACCGCTTCTTCAAATGCCAGACGCTGACGTTCGATGTCCGCACCGGCCGGAGGCGGGTTGCCCTTCGCAGCCCAAGTCGACAGCACGCCGCGCGCACGCTCATAGATGACATTGCGAGCATCGACGGTGTCGTGCGGCGCATCCGCGATCGCCCGCGCGATCAGCGCGCAATAGCCGCTCTTCGCAGAATCTGTCCGAGCCAGTGTATCGTTTTCACCTGCCATAAATGGTCCTTAAGCAGGCTGCCGAAACGCAGAATCCCGCGTACTTCCACCACCACTTTTGATACGCTTGAGAGGCGCTAAGAAATCAGCAAGCGGAGCGGCGAACCTTTCGAGCCCGCCGCTCCGTCGCACGCGGCACGAGCGTGCCGCGTTTTCATGTCGACGTTACGCGTGTCGCCACATGTCGGGGCTCAACGCGTCAGGCTGCTTCACGCTTTGATCCAAACTGCTGAACGCCGTGCCGACATTGGCCGGCTGGGGCTGGATGCTGATGCCGGCGCGTGAATCCCCGACGGTCATCATTTCGCCAAGGCGGCCGACATTCGTGAGGTCCGCCGCGAGCGATCCGCCGACCGGCTCACTGAGAATCCCGGCTCCGTCGCGATCCAGAGTGCCGGAGAAAGCACCGCCAACCGGATCCTGAGATCCGCGCTGCAAGAAATCTGCGCCCGTTCCCAAGTTGCCAAGCAGCGTGCTCGGCTGGATGGGCGCCACCGGAACATCGGCAGCGCCGCTCGCGGGCAGATCGGCAGCGCCATTCGCCGGAAGAGCGACCGTACCGGTCACTGGCTGGAGGCTCGGCGCGTCGCCTGACGCAACTGGCAGATCGGCCGCACCCTTCGTGGGGATATCGACCGTGCCGGTTGTCGTCACGCCCTGCGGGCTCGTCGTGTCAGACGACGCGACGGCGCTCGCCCCGACGGCCGGCGCCATCTGATATTGCGGCTCATTCGCAGCCGCGTAAGCGCCTGTGTTCGGCGAGGAATAGAGTGCCGGTTGAGGTCCGTACGTGTGGCCAGGCCAGCCGGTCTGCTTCACGCCGTCGACCGTGTTGGTGCCGATCCATTCCGTCCCGTCGTACCCTCCGTCGTCGGAAAAGGGGTTCTCGACGTTGACGAACTTGTTGTTGAGCACCGCCATTCCGGCCGTGTGCGAGAACATCATTCCCCACTCGTGGTTGGACAAGACATTGTCCGAGACGGTGACGTTGAACGGGCCTTTGTAGTTACCGAGCTCGACCAGCGTTCCTCCGGAGTGGGCGCCGTCGATCTGATTGCCCTTGACGGTGCCCGACATGACCTTGCCGCCGGTCTCGCCTTCCACAAACGAGATCGACATGTCTCCGATATTGCTGATCTTGTTGTAGTCGATGTGGACGTTGGAGACGGTCGAGTCGAACGCGGTCTCGATGCCGATGTACTTCATGCCGGTGATGACATTGTTCGACACCACCAGATTGTTCATCGGCGGCGCGCCTTTCTCCGTCGACCAGCCAACAGCCTCCCAGCCGTTCTTGAAGGTGTTTCCCTGGACGTATGTATTCTGCGTGTGCCAGAGCCAGAGATTGGATCCCGAATTATTCGTCCAGTTCTGGAACGTGTTATTCGTGATGTGGATGTTGTTGCTCGGTGTCCCGCTTCCGCTTCCCGTTGAGGAATCCAGATAGATCGCTCCGGAATTTGACGGCCCGCCGTTGCGGCCATCGAAAGTAAACCCGGAAATATTGACGTCGTGAACGCCAAGCCCTTGGAAGATGCCAGCCTTTCCATTGGACTGGAGCTTGGCCCCGGCCTGTCCCTGAAGCGATACGCCGGACTTGAGATTGATGACTTTCGAAACGTCATAGACGCCCGGCTTGAACACGATCGTGGTGCCGGCCGGCGCCGCGTTGATTGTTTTCTGGATGTTGGCGCCGGGGCTAATCGTAATAGTACCCATGTCCCCTTCCTTCTATTATCCCGTGAATGGATGCTGAGTTCGAATACGCCACCGAGAGTCGATGGCCGCCGCTGCATGGCGCAACGACGCACGCTCGCGTCACAACCCAACCGAGGTCGGCGACACTAAGTTAAGCGCCCGCGCTTTCGTCCACGCAGTGCGTCTTGCCTTGCGCGGGCCGGCGGAATTTTCTTAACGACTTGGGCGCTGGTGTGCTCGCGTTGTGGCTCGACTTTGATGATTATGAGATCGAGGCGTATTGCTGCGCGCGCTCGCGCATCACTTGCAAGGAACGACCCGTTCCTGCGACTCAAGTCATTGAGAACGCTTGAGGAGGCTCCGGCGGGACGCGGCCCGCGACGCGGACGGAAGCGCGTGTCAAAACGACGCGCCGACGACGTCACCCTGGCACGCGCACGAAAAACGTCTAGTCAGATCCCTCCACCAGCAAACACCTCTAACTGGGGCAGGCCGGCCCGGCGATAGGAATCGGTGAATCTAAGTCTATTTAGAGCTGCACCATTATAACCCACCATGGGCAAACCAGCGTTAGGCTAAGCTTTCAAACGTAACGCTAAGTCGGCAAATCGCTCAATTAGGGACCAGATACTTCGATAGGAAGCGTCGTCATGGCGCACATTCTAAGCATAGCGCTCGGTGCATTGGTTGCCTACACCGCCTATCGCCTCCTAATTGACCTGGAGGAGCGAACACGCTTCCAGCTTGAGCTTGCGAGTTCGCGACGGAGTCTAGCGCTAGATGGATGCGGTGTATTCTTTTTCGTTGCGCTTTACTGGAGCATCGCTGAACCGGCTTTTGGGCGGATATTGATCTCTACCCACTTCGACATTCGCCGCGTCTTTGAAATTGCCTCGGTAGCTTGGCTATTTATTTTCTGCTTCGTTCGCGCGACCCGAATATGATGCAGGGTCCATTCGTCTTACCCGCCTGCTCTCTGCCGCGTCTTGCAGCTGCGTGACCCCGCGACGCTGCGCTGCGCGCCCTCGATGATGTGAAGTCCAATTACCTCCTGGCCTCGTCATCGTCCTTGCTTCCAGCAAGCCCGCACGCCTCATCGAAGGCAGCTTGCATTGTGGCCACCATTTCGGATGTGAAGGACTCAAAAAGATAAATTGGCAGAACGGATTTCATGGGCGCGTCCCCCGCGCGGCGGAGGTTTCATAATGCACCCCGGTCCGCTGCCAGTCACCATCTCTTGCCGACCCTCGCGCGCCTGGCCGGTCCATTTTGGACTCGCCGCTTTAGTCTAAAGATACAGACTTGAGGGATCACCGACAGCAACCCTGCTCGCAGGCCGTCGGTGGCTGGGAGACCGGTCGAGCTCAAGCCTGTACACAGGGGGCACGGTACATTGATAGGCCAACCTCGCCGGCAGCGTTGCGGAACGCTGCACGGGCGCGAGTTCACGTGACCGAGCCTGGTCGCGCCCGCAATGAACGCGTCCGCGATCTCAAGATCTCAAAGCGTTCGACGGGCTTGCAGATAATCGAGAATATCTCGACACACGGGACGAAGAGCACTCGACTGCAAATATGGCCCCTTAACGGGTCGGCTCGGGCGGCTCGTCTTCGGCGAGCGTGTCGGCTAGGGCGTTCCACCTTTCGGCCAGCCCGACCCAAAGATCTCGTTCTTCAGGGTGCTCTTCTGCCAATCGTAAGCACTGTGCGGCGTGGTCCCGAAGTTCTTGAGCCTTTGGCACCGACTGTGTCCTTTGAACGAACAATCCTCTCGGTAGGTGGCCCATCCGCCGCGCCTCCTGTTGAAAAACCAACGGAGGTATGAACTCCAAGTTCCTCAACGCCGGTCTCAGTTTTGGAGATTGGTCGACGCAGACCCACCTCCGGGGAACGTCCATGCCGCTCCGTTGTTGCTTCTATTTGAACGCGGGAGCGAGCAGATGGGCAAGGAACGAGACACCCGCGCTGGTGCGTATGATCCGATAGATGAGGAAGGCTGGCCGCAGCCGGATCAGGTCAGGGAAAAGCGAACGGCGCACCAAGGCCCGCTCCAATTCCCGCCGCTTTCGGCTTCATGCACGAGGACGGCGTGGAGAGAAGCCTACCGACATTTGTGTGTCCGATGTTGTGGGACAATCCCCGTCCGCCGCGCTATACTTGCCCTCAGCAAGGTCGCGGCGCCTACGTGACCAGCACCGGAAGTGGAAGCATTGCGTCACCTTGAGCCTCGCGACCGTTCGAAGAACGGCTGACGGAGGCTCGTTATGTCAAATCTCCATGTGATGACCGGCGCGGGCGAGAGTCCGGCTCACCCTATTGTCCGCAAGATCGGATTTGCGGATTTGAAGGACGCGGTGGCGAAAGGCATCGATGACTTCTGGTCGATGCCGACCCATGTCATTTTCCTCGCCATCATCTATCCCGTTATCGGCCTGTTTCTGGCCCGCATGACATTCGGCTACGGCGTGATGCCGCTCCTCTTTCCACTCGCGGCGGGCTTCGCGTTGATCGGCCCATTCGCGGCCATCGGCCTCTACGAAATGAGCCGGCAGCGCGAACATGGCGTTGATGTCACGTGGAGGCACGCTTTCGGGCTGCTGCGATGCCCTTCCCTCGATTCTATCGCCGCGCTCGGAATGGTCCTGATGGTCGTGTTCCTGATCTGGCTCGCGGTCGCGCAGGCGCTCTATCAGGCGCTGTTCGGCTACGGTTCGCCGGAATCGGTTGGGCAGTTCGTTAGCGACATCTTGACGACCCCCGCGGGATGGACCCTCATCATCGTTGGAAACGGCATCGGCTTCCTGTTCGCCGTTTTCGTGCTGACGATCAGCGTCGTTTCCTTCCCGCTGCTGCTGGATCGGGATGTCGGCGCGATCGTCGCCATGCAAACGTCGGTTAGGGCCGTTCTTCGCAATCCGCTGATGATGGCGGCATGGGGCCTCCTCGTCGCCGTCGCGCTGGTGATCGGCTCGTTGCCGCTCTTTGTTGGGCTCGCGGTGGTGATCCCGGTGCTCGCCCATTCGACCTGGCATCTCTACCGCAAGGCCGTGGAACCGGACCCGACCCCGCGGCAAGACCGTCCCATCCGGCCGAAAGCGCGTCGCTACGCTGCAGATTTTCCAGCCGTTCTCTTCCCCTGGACGCACGAGGACGAGCCGAAAGCTTAATCTTGGTGGGCTTGCTGCACCGGTCAGAAAGCGGCGTCAGCGTTGTATCGACACGGACGCTTTCCAGTGGGTGTGAGTCCCGCACGGCAACGAGCCGGAAGCAACCGGAGAAGTTTGTGGCGGAGTACGCGCTCTATGTCCCGGCCCCAAAAAATATGATCCGCGTGAAAAGCGTGTGATTCGATTCGAACACCATGATTCCTACAAACACCAACACCAACACCGGCGGAACCAGAATGGCGTACATCAACGCCAGCCGCTCCCAAGCCATGTGCATGAAGACCGCGACAATCAGGCCTGCCTTCAAAATCATGAACAGCAGGATCAGCGACCATCTGATGTATCCATGGAAGCCGAAGTAGTCGACGAGATAAGAGCACGTGCTGAGAATGAACAGCCATCCCCAGACCACGAGATAAAGCTTGATCGGGTGTTGTTGCCCTTCAACGTGTGCCGCTGCCTGTGCCATATTCTCCTCACCAGAGATAGAAGAGGGCAAAGATGAAGACCCACACCAGATCGACGAAATGCCAGTACAGGCCCATGATCTCGACGACCTCGTAGTGTCCTTTCCGGCTCGTGAAAAAGCCTCGCGCTTCGCAATCGAAATCTCCCCGCAGCACTTTTCGCGCAACGATGGCCAAGAAGATCACGCCGATCGTCACGTGGGTGCCGTGGAAACCGGTGATCATGAAGAAGCTCGATCCAAATTGGTCCGCACCCCACGGATTGCGCCAAGGCCGTACCCCTTCCATGATCAGCTTGGTCCACTCGAACGCCTGCATGCCAACGAATGCGGTGCCGAACGCCGCCGTCGCGAGCATCAACGCGGCCGATCTGACTCGATCGTGGCGGTAGCCGAAATTGACGGCCATCGCCATCGTCCCGCTGCTGCTGATCAAGATGAAGGTCATGATGGCGATCAGGATGAGCGGGATTGACGTGCCGCCGATCGTCAAGGCGAAAACTTCACTCGGATTCGGCCAAGGCACGGTCGTCGACATCCGCACCGTCATGTACGACAGCAAGAAGCAGCTGAAGATGAAGGTGTCGCTCAGGAGGAAGATCCACATCATGGCCTTTCCCCAGGAGACATTCTTGAACGCCTGCTGATCCGACGACCAGTCCGCGGCGATGCCTCGCCAGCCTGACGGCCGCGTGGCGGCTACACTCGAATTTGCCAGCGTTGCGTCTGCCATTTGTCGAGACCTCCTCAGGTCAGCAACGTGCGGCAGATGGCCGCGAAGTCGCCCACCCATGGTGTCAGCGCACTGAATAAGATGAGCCAGAGCGCGAGCAGGAAATGCCAATAGGTGGCGCACAGCCGCACGCTTAAGCGCATCTGCTGCACGTCAACGCCTCGCCATAGCTTCGCGATGGACCGTCCCAGCGCCACGACGCCACCCAACAGGTGCAGGCCGTGTGCGCCGGTGAGAAGATAAAAGAACGCGTTGGCCGGGTTGGCCGCGAGGAAATAGCCTGCGGCGTTCAGCTGTTGCCACGCCAGCAATTGTCCAACCAGAAACGTCAAAGTGAAGAGACCGCCTGCAATCAGGCCGTCGCCGACGCTTTCCATCTGGCCCTTGCGTGCCGCAACCTGCGCGTATTGCAATGCGACGCTGCTCAAGATCAGCACGCCTGTGTTGAACCACAACAGCTTCGGCGCCGGCAGTTGCGCCCAATCCGTCAGGCGCATTCGCATGAGATAGGCGCTGATCAACAGCCCGAACAACGAACTGACGACGGCAAGGAACACGCCCAGTCCGATCGTCGCTGCGGGCAAGGACACTGCGCCAGTACCGGGAGCTTCGCCAAGCGCCCCGACCTCCAGCCACGGCTTGGACATCAACCTTTGCTGCGACAGCCACCATGCGACGATGACGCCGATCACAGCCAGGATGATGACCGTGATGCTCACGGTGCGTTCTCCTACGCGGCTCGCGCGGCCGGGGGCTGGTTCTGCGGTATGAAATCGCGCGCAGCGCCCGGCACGCTGTAATCGTAGGCCCAGCGATAGACCACCGGCAATTCCTTGCCCCAATTGCCGTGGCTCGGCGGAGTTTCGGGTGTCTGCCACTCGAGCGTGGTGGCATTCCACGGATTGCTGCCGGCCAATTTGCCCCTGAACAGGCTCCAGATCAGGTTGAACAGGAACACCATCTGGGCGAAGCCGACGACCAGCGCTGCGACGGTGATGAAGATATTCAGCGTCGCCGCCGATGGCGGAATGAAAGCCGTTTCGCCGAGCTCGAAGTATCGCCGCGGCACGCCCAGCAGGCCCAAATAGTGCATTGGAAAGTAGATCGAGTAGGCGCCGAGGAATGTAACCCAGAAGTGAAATTGACCGAGCACATCATTCAGCATTCGCCCGGTCACCTTCGGATACCAATGGTAGATCGCGCCGAAGATCACGAAAATCGGCGCCATACCCATCACCATGTGGAAATGAGCGACGACGAACATGGTGTCGGAGAGCGGGACGTCGACGACGACGTTGCCGAGAAACAGGCCGGTCAGCCCCCGTTCACGAACGTGACGATGAACGCGAGCGCGAACAGCATCGGGACGGTCAAATGGATATCGCCGCGCCACAAGGTCAGCACCCAGTTGTAGACCTTGATGGCGGTCGGGATGGCGATAATGAGTGTGGTTGTTGCGAAGAAGAATCCGAAATACGGATTCATGCCGCTGACATACATGTGGTGCGCCCAAACAACGAAGCTTAGAGCGCCGATGGCGATGATCGCCCAAACCATCATGCGATAGCCGAAGATATTTTTTCTTGCATGCGTGCTGATCAGATCGGAGACGATTCCGAACGCGGGCAGGGCAACGATGTAGACTTCGGGATGGCCGAAGAACCAGAACAGGTGCTGGAACAGCAGCGGGCTTCCGCCGCGGTACTTTAAGTGCTGCCCCATCTCGACGATGGTCGGCATGAAAAAGCTGGTTCCCAGAATCTTGTCGAACAGCAGCATCACAGCGCCGACGAACAAGGCCGGGAAAGCCAACAGTGCGATGACGGTGGCCGTGAAGATGCCCCATACCGTCAGCGGCAGGCGCATCAATGTCATCCCGCGTGCGCGGGCCTGCAGCACCGTCACAACGTAGTTCAGCCCACCCATGGTGAAGCCGATGATGAACAAAATCAGGGACGAGAGCATCAGAATGATGCCCCCCTGCTGTCCCGGAGTGCCGGAGAGGATGGCTTGCGGTGGGTACAAGGTCCAGCCAGCGCCTGTGGGACCTCCCGGGGAGAAGAAGCTCGACGCCAGAACCAGCACAGCAAGCAGATAGACCCAGTAGCTCAGCATGTTCACGTAGGGGAACACCATGTCCCGGGCGCCGACCATCAGCGGGATCAGATAGTTTCCGAAACCTCCGAGGAACAGCGCAGTGAGCAGATAGATCACCATGATCATGCCGTGCATGGTGATGAATTGCAGATACTCGCTGGGACCGATGAACGAGAAAGCGCTCGGGAAGGCCAGTTGCAACCGCATCAGCCACGACAACACCAGCGCTACAAATCCAATGGACAGCGCGGTGATCGAATACTGGATCGCAATAATTTTGGCGTCCTGGGAGAAGACATATTTCGTCACCCAACTCTTGGGATGATAGAGTTCTACGTCTTTGACTTCCGCCGGAGGGACGGCGCCGGCTGCGCCGATCGTCGTGTCGACCATTGGAATG
>JAFKKS010000165.1:0-7586 GCA_017304555.1 Hyphomicrobiales bacterium | reverse complement strand
CTCTTTTGCGATGAGGCCCGATGAGCATAAGTCTCATCGTCCGGATCGTGTCTTCTCCCGTATCGCCGGGCGTTTTCTTCGCTGTCGTCAAATCGGGGTCTATCGCGCAGCCTCCGCCTGCTTGGTCTGCTTTAGCGATTGCGCGAACGTTTTCTGTTTTTGCAGCCACGCTTTGTATTCCCTCTCCTCGTCGACCACGACCTTGCCGCGCATGTTTGAATGGCCGGAACCGCAGAGCTCGGCGCAGAGAATTTCGAAAGGCCCAGTTCGAATGGGCGTGAACCAGACATAACTCACCATGCCGGGGACCAGATCCATCTTGGTCCGGAACTCCGGGACATAGAAGCCGTGCACGACATCGATCGAGCGGAGCAGCACCTTGATCGGCTTACCGATGGGCAGATGCAGTTCGTCAGCTTCGATGATGATGTCGTCGCGCGCGTCTGGGTCGTTCGGCGACAAGCCCAGAGGGTTTTCAGGACTCACATTACGGGGGTCGGATTTGCCCAGCCGACCGTCTTCTCCAGGCAGGCGGAAGCTCCATTGCCACTGCTGACCGACGAGTTCGATCTCAGACGCGCCGTGCGGCACGGTGACGAACTGATTCCATACGAACAGGCCGGGCGCCAGCATGGCCACGACGCCCACTGCGGTTCCGATGGTGAGCCACCACTCGAGCTTTTTGTTCTCCGGATTGTAAATCGCCAGCCGCCCCGGCTGATGACGGAAGCGGAATACGCAATAGGCCGTAAACAAAACGATGGCTGTGAAAACGAAGCCGGTAATCCAGAACGTAAGGTTGATCGTGTGATCGATGTACTGCCAGTTTGAGGCAATCGGCGTCCACCACCACGGGCTCAGAAGGTGAAACAACACCGAGCCCACTGCGACCAAGACGAGTATAAGCGCCGCGCCCATCCCTTTGCCTCTCAAGGCCGTGGATGTCAGCTAGCACTCCATTATTTTAGTACTCCTATGGGCCTTAGACAACGGTGGCTGGCTCCAACCAGCGCGCGCAAGTGCCGGCGGGACCGCCACCTGAAGTGGCATCTCTGGCATGCAACTGGCAGAGGCGAACAGCGTGAACCGGCGCGCCCGCCCAGCCTGATGCTGAGCAGTGTCAGGACCACTGATAAAGTGGCGTTGTGTGCCAGCGGGGCCAGATTTCAAGGCGCCTTTGGACGCAAGCAGTTCACCATGGCGCACAGCAACTCGAACATGAGGGTCGCGCCGGTCAGCGCGGCGACGCTTGAAGGGTCGAGTGGCGGCGAAACCTCGACGAGGTCGGCACCGATTACGTCGACGCCGTCGAGCAGACGGATCATAGCCTGCGCTTCGCGTGTGGTGATTCCGCCGATCTCGGGGGTGCCGGTGCCGGGCGCGAAGGATGGGTCGAGGGCATCGATGTCGAAGGAAACGCCGATCGGCTGCGCCAGTTTGCGCTCGACGCCCATCGTCTTAGCCTATAAGCTCGGACGATCGACGGAGGCGGCGGAACTCGCAACATCTCATACCGGTGCGCTCGCAGGAGACGACGACATCGCCGACGCTTTTCTACGCGAATGCGGCATTGCGCGCGTGGAGACGCTCGACGGATTCATCGAGTCGATGCCGCTGCTCCGTCGAGCTCCAATGCTGCCCTCAGGCACGAAACCACACATCGGCGTCGTCACGACCACAGGTGGCGGCGCAGCTATGGTGGTTGACCAGCTTGGCGTGCGGGGCATTTCGGTATCCTCGCCCTCCTCCAAATTGGCTGACGCAATCAACGCGTACGTCCCGATAGAGCGCGCGCGTGATCGACCTGACGCTCGCCGGCACACGCGCAGATATCATGAAGGGCGCGCTGTCGGGCGAGTACGACCTCATCGTCGCGGTCGTGGGCTCATCGGCCCGCAATCATCCTGAGCTCGCCGTCGCTCCCATTATCGAGATGGCGGAGGATGGAACGCCGCTCGCAGCCTTTATTGTACCGGACGCTCCGGCCGCACTCGAAATGTTGACCCGTAACGACGTTCCGGGGTTTCGCACGCCAGAGTCTTGTGCGGACGCGATCCGGGCCGCGTTTGCGCGGGAAACGCCGCGCGCCCGAGAGATTCGGATTCATTCTATTGAAGGCTTCGCGATTGACGAGCGGGAGGCATACGCGCTCTGTGATCGACTAGACATTGCCCGGGCGCCGACGGTTGTCCTGGCGCCGGACAAGCGGCTGCCGTCGATCCCGTTTTCCTATCCGGTCGTCGCAAAGGTGCTGTCTCGCGATATCGCCCACAAAAGCGATATCGGTGGCGTCGTGCTCAACATTGCAGATGCTCAAGCTTTACAGACCGCGGCCGAGCAAATTCGCCGCCGCGTGGCAGCCACTCGTATGACGTCGAACGCCGATCATGTTCTGGTTCAGCCGATGGAAAAAGGTGTCGGTGAAGCGCTAATCGGTTATCGCATCGATCCTCAGGTCGGGCCGGTAGTGATCGTCGCCGCCGGTGGAACGACGACTGAAATTTACAAAGACCGGGCTCTTCGACTCGCACCGGTTACGCTTGACGTCGCGCGAGCCATGATCGCGGAGGTCAAAGGGTTCGAGACGATGAGAGGGTTTCGCGGCCATGAAAAAGGCGACCTCGACGCTCTTGCCCAAGCCATCGTCCAGTTTTCGATGATCGGCGAAGTCGAACCGCGCATAACGGAAGCCGAAGTGAACCCGGTCATCGTGCGTCGGCAAGGAGCGGGCGTTGTCGCTGTCGATGCGCTTATGCGGCTGGCGGCTCACTCTTAAGCTTGCGGTATCGACCATCGATGCCGAAGGACTATAGTCGTTGATGTACCGATCATGCCGATGCCAATGGGTAGCAACATCAACACGCCGGCTTTCATTACTACCAAAGGGATTGCCGATTTGATTCGGCAATCATCTCGTCTGTGAAAGACGCACTCTTCTTACGCGTCTTCCCGTCTGTTGCTCTTCCTATTTTTCTTGCTGTCTCCGACCAGACATTGGTGGCCACGGCGCTCCCTCTCATCGCCGGCGATCTCGGTCACGTTCAATTCGTCTCTTGGGTCGTGATCGCCTATTTGATCGCAAGCACGCTGGCGGCTCCCATTTACGGATGCCTTGGTGACGTTATCGGACGTCGACGCATGCTGATGGTGGCGCTGATCATTTTTGTTGGCGGCGCACTCACATGCGCAGCGTCGCCGCGCTTTGACATCCTCATTGCCGCCCGTGCCCTGCAAGGCCTCGGTGCCGGCGGTCTTATGACTTTGTCGCATGCGCTGATCGGCGACTCCGTGCCGTTGCGTGAACGTGGCCGCTATCAGGGATACCTGGGCTCGGTCATGGTATGCGCTACCACCTTCGGGCCTCTGGCTGGGGGCGTTGTTTCAGGGCTTCTCGGGTGGCGAGCAGTTTTTCTGTCAACGCCGCCGTTTGCCTTGATCGCCCTTGCTCTCGCCACCCGATTGCCCGGCGCGCAAAGCGCATCCAAGTCTATGAGGCAGTTTGATTTTATCGGCGTAATGCTATTTTCGTTCACGCTCGTTCCGCTGATGACGGGCATGCAGTTCGTTCCGATCCCTGGGCGAGAGGGAACCAAGCTAGCCTTCCTGCTTCTCGGTATCTCTGCCGTCGCGTTTGTTGCTCTGATCCGTCATGAACGTCGCTTTCCGACTCCCCTCTTTTCTGGCGCGCTCCTGTCCCAGCCTACCATCTGGCGATGTGCACTGGTCGCAGGATTCTATGGTGCGGCCTTTGTATCGCTCGTAACGTTCACACCCATCTATTTACGCGCCGTACGCGGCTTCTCGTCGTCGGAAATTGGTGTGCTTCTGTTCACTCTGACAACTGGCGCAGGCGTTGGTTCGTTTCTTTGCGGGCGGCTGGTCACCCGCACAGGCCGCACCATGTTATTTCCATCTTTGGCTATGACCTTCGCTGCCACTGGCGTGGTTTTCCTCGCCACGACATTCACAGCCGTTGATCGCGTTCCGCTACAAGCCCTCTACGGCATTCTCGCCCTATGCTTTGGGTCTGTGATGGGTGTGCTTCAGGTCACGGTTCAGCACGCGGCGGGCCCGGAAGGTCGCGGCGCAGCATCGAGCATCGTTCAATTCTCCCGCTCACTAGGCGCAGCCAGTGGCACCTTGATCGTTAGCACGGCACTATTCTTGGGCCTCGCCAACGCCGACACGACTATTCTTTCGAACTTCCGCTTACTCCTGGAGCAGGGCCCCGCTGCACTGTCACCATTAGCACTCGAGTCGCAGCGCGAAATCACCACCGTTCTATTAACTGGATTCCGTGATGCGTTTGCCGTAATCGCACTGCTTACAAGCCTCGCGTCTATCGCTGCCTGGGCAACGCCCATGCGGCGTATCTATCAAGACGGTCAAACGAGATGATCTCGCGCAGCATAACTGCGGTACACGCCGCGGCAGGAAGCCACACAGTGGGAGAAAGATATCGAGCCGGTGTTGTTGAGCGCGCTGACCTTGAAGCCAGCTTGAAGTGCGACGCCGGCGAAGCGGAGATGAACGAGGCCATCACCTTACGCGACGGAGACATTCGCCGCGCGTGCCAAGCGGCCTCTAACGCGAGGATACCTCGACTCCAGTGACTCTATTCGAGCCCCTGGGCAGGCACTAGCACCAAGGAAGCCCCTGTCGTCGGAGGTGGATCTGCTGCGGCTTTAGCCGACTCAGGCTGAGATTCCATGGCCACAGGCGCCGGGGCTGGAGTGGCGCGGTGTTTTTTGACTTGCGCCTTGCGTTTGGCGTTGCGCGAGGATGACTTGCGAATACGACGGTCTGCCGACGACCGCTTAGCCCCGAGTGAGCGAGAGATCTCAGGCCCGGCGGCGTAGCCGACAACAGCGCCGGCGACTGCACCTATCGGCCCAAGCACAAGGGCGCCAGACACGGCGCCAATTGCGGCTGGCGCCGCACGCTCCTGTGCCGCTGCAGCCGCCGGGGCAAGCGCCAACGTCAGTGCAGCAACCGCAGTCATTTTTCTCATCGTGATT
Source organism: Hyphomicrobiales bacterium (assembly GCA_017304555.1). Taxonomy (GTDB): domain Bacteria; phylum Pseudomonadota; class Alphaproteobacteria; order Rhizobiales; family Xanthobacteraceae; genus JAFKKS01. Next base: position 2,568 of record JAFKKS010000165.1, on the reverse strand, counting down.
CGCTCCCTGAACGGCGCCACATATCCTGCAAATGCAGGAAAACTGCCCGCCAAACGAGGCCGTTTCATGTACTTCGGATGTGCAGCTGCTTGGTTGCCGCGGAGCGATCCGCAGACCTGGAAAGTCGTTTAGTCTCAAACGGGTAGGTTACCCAATACTCAAAAGTACGGCACGTCGGTCAATCGCTGGGCGCGACTTGCAGGGAACTTCTCAGAAGCTTCGCTCAGCAAAATCGCGCGCAGCTATCCGGCGGCATCGATACCGGGAAGGCGGCGACTTCATCTTGTGCGGCGCGGATCAGCGAACGTGCCGGAACTTCTCCGCAAGCTCGGCGACAGCTCCCGCAAATGGATGGAACGTGAACCGCACCACATGCTCTCCTGGCGGCACTGCGACGGCGCGGAATATCACGTTGGCCTTGAGGATATCGCTCGGCTTGCCATCCACCGTGACACGCCACCATGGATGCCACACGTCGTTCAGAAGCAGAATGCCGCCCGACGGCGCATCGACACTGACGTCGACCTCACTGTTGGCATAACGGGTCAGCCACGCTTCGCCGGTTGCCACACCTGACTCGAGCGTATGCGAAATTGTAGGCGCTTTCTTCAGAAGAACCGTGCGGCGAGGATCGACATCGGCCGGCCAACCATCAACGAGAAGCCGATCGAAATCGACAACGCGCCAATCGGTCAGAAACATCACACGTGGCAAAGCACGAGGATTCTCATAGACGTACGCCTCCTTAGTGTGCGCGATAAGCGTAACATCGCCGGGCCGCAGGGACGGGTCGATCTGCTCGATAGGGACACCCACTGCGATAAAACGCAGGCCGAAGAGGTCGGCAAATGCCGACCGGTAGGAAGGAAACAGCGGCGAGAAATTGCGCTGATCCAAATACGCGACGGTGTCACCGACACCAGTCGCTTCATAGAACCCCGTGAATCGCACAGGATTATGCCCGAACACGTGATCGCAACCATGGATCATGCACAGGTTCGGCCAATGATAACCAATGTCAGTCAGTTCGACACGATCACGCCGCTCGGGCGTCGCTGTCGCTGCGAGTTTGGATTTCAGAAGCGCGACCGTCTCGTTCTTGGTGTCGAGACGTAGCGCGTCAAACTTTTCCGGAGCCAAGCCCGTCGACATGTGCGGTGCATTATTCCAGCCGAGGTCGGCAGCCATGAAGCCCGTAAGCAGCAGCATGGGAATCAGGGATGAAAGAGGATTCAGCCGACGCGCGAGGAAAAGCGTTGCGATTGCACTGGCTGCAAACACCAGCGCTGCAACGACCGGCAAGGTCGCGGATTGAATCGTCACGACCCTTTGAGCAAGCCACAAGGCGATCGCGACGAGCGCAATTGGAACGGCCAGTTCGATCGCCCGTTGCGTCCAGGTGGGTCGAGGTACCAAGCCCTCCAGCCATCGATGCACAAGATAGCCGGTGATGATTGCAAGTAGTGCACCGAGTACGAATGTCTCATCGGCCGGCCGCCGAAACAGCATTACGCCTGGCACAAGGTCGTACATGATCCGAAAGGCGGGCGTGTACCATCCGACCGCGTAGAGCAGCACAACTCCTACTGCGATCGAGAAGAAGCGGATGTCACGCGACCAGGCGAACCCACGAATGACCCCAAAAGAGATGACGGCAATGAGCGGTAAAGCACCCGCGTAGATCAGCCCCATGTTCTTGGTGAGATTGATCTCGCCGCCTCCGAGCGCAGCCTTCCACGGCATTGTCCCTGGCCCCCAATAAGCCAAGTCGCTGGGCTTCATCGCACCATAGAGGTTGGGAAAGACGAACGTCAGCAGATCGGCCGGATGCAACGAACCCCGCGCCGTGGCCATCCAAGTGATCTCAGATCGATTCGAGCGAGCGGCGAGCAGCGCCGTCATGATGAGCGGCACGGCGGCGACTAGTGTCCCAGTAAGGCAGCCGGCAGCGAGTGGCTTGACGCTCGCGCGCGTGCGTTCTCGCCAGTCACCGCCTCCGGCCCAATGCGCGATGACAAAGCCGATAAGGACATAGAGGAAGATCAGCGCAACCTGATCTCGCCCCACCGCGACCAGCCCACCGAAGAGTCCGGCAATCGCGCCCGCGCGCCAGGACGATCGCTCGAGGGCGCGCGAAAGCATCCAGAGCGTCAGAGGAAAATACGAAAGGCTGATGATCTGGCCGGTATGCTGCAATCGGGCACTGGCCGAGCCGCCGAAAGCGAAAGCGAGTGCGGCAACGAGCGCTCCCGCGGCATGCCAGCCCCGATCGCGGAAGTAGAGAATAATCCCGACGCTGCCGAGCATCAGATACGCGAAAGTCAAACTGTCGACGGCGCGAAAGCTTGGCGTTGGATCGAAATACGCGAGCAGGAAATGCAGCGGCGAGAAGATCAGCGACTGCGGGTCGGAAATGAGCGGCCAACCAGCGAATATGTTGGGTGTCCAGAACGGCGACTGACCACTCGCCAGGGACGCGGCGAGAAATTGAACCGGCGGAAGGAATTGTGACTTGGCGTCCCAGGGAATTGTGACATCGCCGGAGAGCCAAGGCCACGCCAGGAGAAC
>JAFKKS010000164.1:53984-54932 GCA_017304555.1 Hyphomicrobiales bacterium | reverse complement strand
TGCCGCAGGACGACGCCGGCGCGGGGACCGGATCGCTGGTCGGTTTCGATCTCGCCGCGCTCGGCATCCCATCACTCGCGGACTATGTCGAGATGTATCGGGTGCGCACCGGGCTTGATCCGCGGCCGCATCTGGCAGCCTACCTCGCCTACAATTTCTTCCGCATTGCCGCGATCCTGCAAGGCATCGCCGGCCGCGTGCGCGACGGCACGGCGACAAGCGAGCATGCTGCCGCCAAGGCGCAGATGGTGCGACCGCTGGCGGAAATCGGCTGGCGCTTTGCGCGCGAGGCAGGTGCCCGATGAAATCGGTTGCGCTCGCGCTCGGCGGCGGCGGGGCGCGTGGGCTTGCCCATATCGTCGTTGCTGAAGCGTTGGACGAGATCGGGGTGAAGCCGGTCGCGATCGCGGGCACCTCGATCGGCGCCATTATCGGCGCGGGCTATGCCGCCGGCATGACCGGGCGTGAAATGCGCCGCTATGCCATCCAGATGGCGCACAACCGCACCGAGGTGATGCGGCGCATGATGCGCGCCCGCGCCGGCAAGCTTCGCGACATCTTTGGCGGCGGGTTGGGCTCTCCTTGCGTTGGCGATTTGGATCGTCGTCAACGTGATGCTGCGGAAGTTCTTCAGCATCTCGTTTCAGGGCGTCGATGAATACGGCGGCTATTGCCTGGCCGTCGTCGCGACGATCGGATTTGCACAGGCCGCTTTCGACCGGGCGCATGTGCGCATCGACGTGGTGACACGGCTTCTTCCCTTGCCGCTGCGCGCGATATTCGACGTCATTGCCCTGGCCGCGCTCAGTTTCATGGCGTGGACGATCGCTTTCCGCGCCCTGAATGTGGCGATGACGTCATTCGGCATGGGGGCGTTGGCCACAAGTCCGTTGCGCACGCCGCTTGTCGTGCCGCAGGGCATCTGGGCCGCTGCGCTGTTTTGGTTCT
>JAFKKS010000164.1:0-53973 GCA_017304555.1 Hyphomicrobiales bacterium | reverse complement strand
GTTCTGGCGTTCCAGATGCTCTATGCGCTTGTCGCGATTATGCGACGCGATTGGCTCGGTATTGGTGAGCGTCTCGGCGTGCCGGAAATCGATCAGGAGGTTGAACAGGAACTGCAGGCCGCCCGCTTCCGCATGGGGCTGTCGGCTAAGGATGAAAAGGGTGCTCGCTCATGATGTTGGGCATCCTTTTCTTCGCCGGCCTCCTGTTTTTCCTTTTTGCCGGCCTGCATGTCGCGAGCGCGATTTTTCTGACCGCCTATGTCAGCGATGCGCTCACCATGGGCGTCCTGCCGTCCATGGTCGGAAACATCACCTGGAACACGATGAACGAGTTCCTGCTGGTGGCGATTCCGCTGTTCATCTTGTTGGGCGAGCTATTGACGCGCAGCGGGGTCGCCGACCGGATGTACCGCGCGCTTGCCGTGTGGATGAACTGGCTCCCGGGCGGACTTCTTCACACGAACATTCTCACCTGCGCACTGTTCGCCGCGACCTCGGGATCGAGTGTTGCAACCGCAGCGACGATCGGAACGGTCGCGCAGCCGACGTTGAAGACCCTCGGCTATAACGACCGCATGGTGCTGGGCTCGATCGCGGCGGGCGGCACGCTCGGGATTCTTATCCCGCCGAGCATCAATATGATCGTCTACGGCGCGCTGACCAATGTCTCGGTCGGCAAGCTTTTCGCCGCCGGCATCATCCCGGGCATCCTGCTGGCGCTGACGATGTCGCTGATGATCGTCGTGATGTCGATCTGGCGCGGCGGCGCGAGCGCGCGCAAGGAGCCGACGCCGGCGCTGGTCGCGCGTCTCCGTCTCTTGCTCAATGTCGTGCCGGTTCTCTTCATTTTCCTGCTCGTCATGGGGAGCATCTATCTCGGCTGGGCGACGCCAACCGAAGCGGCTGCGATCGGCATCGTCGGCGCGCTGGCCATCGCGGCGGCAAACGGCACGCTGTCGATACGCATGCTGCACGAGGCGTTTCTCTCCTCCGTGCGCACGACGGCGATGGTCATTCTCGTGATCACCGCTGCCTTCGCGTTGAACTTCGCGCTCAGTCTGAGCGGGCTACCGCAACAGATCTCGACCTATATCCGCGACCTGCACTGGTCGCCGATGGTGACCATCTGGGTGCTCGTCCTCTTCTATCTGATCCTGGGTTGCTTCCTGGAAGCGATCGCGATGATGGTGACGACGGTCGGCATCGTCGTTCCGCTTGTCGTCAGCCTCGGATTCGATTCGCTTTGGTTCGGGATCTTCATGACGCTGATGATGGAACTCGCGCTCATCACGCCGCCGGTCGGCCTTAACCTTTACGTCGTGCAGAACATCCGGATCACGAAAGGCAACATCAACGACGTGTTTATCGGCGTTGTGCCGTTTGTTGCCGCGATGCTGATTTTCGTGGCGATCCTCATCTACTTCCCTGGGCCCGCAGCCTTTGACGGCGCACGCTTGTGCGCCGTACGGCGAGCTTGTGCAGCATCTCGGGGCCGAGAAGCGTTACGATGTTCCGGGCGCCTACGCTTATACCGAGCCGTCGGCGAAGCCGATGATGTGGATCAATCGCATCGGTCAGCACCCACAAGGCGCAGTTACGGTCGACAAGATGGAGCGTCACCCGCATTCGCCGCAGACGTTCGTTCCGCTTCTGCCCGGCCGCTGTCTTGCGGTCGTCGCCATGCCGAACGCTCAGGGCGAGCCGGACATCGCGAGCCTCAAGGCGTTCGTGACGCAGCCGGGACAGGGTGTGATCTATCGTCCCAATATCTGGCATTTTGCGTTCACGGCCCTTGATCGGGAGAACGATGTGCTGGTTCTTATGGGGCTTACCGATCGGCCTGACGATTTCATCGTCACCGAGATCGCGCCGGCGATTCCGATCGATACGGCGCATGCGATGGCGAGTGTGCAATGAGTGGTCCTTCACGCGATTTCGTTGGTTACGGTCCCGTCCCGCCTGATCCGCGCTGGCCGGGTGGGGCGCGGCTCGCGCTCAACATCGTGCTCAACTACGAGGAAGGCTCGGAGCCTTCGATCCCCGACGGCGACGCGACAACCGAATCCGGGCTGACGGAAGGCGGCTCGGGCGGGTTCACCGGCCGCGACCTCGGCGCCGAGTCGATGTTCGAATACGGCAGCCGCGTCGGCATCTGGCGCGTGCTGCGGATGCTGCGCGAGCGGGAGATGATGGCGACGGTGTTCGCCTGCGCCGTCGCTTTCGACCGCAATCCGGCGGTGGTGCAAGCGGTTCGCGAGGCGGGCTACGACGTGTGCAGCCATGGCCGCCGCTGGGTGCGCCATCAGACATTATCGGAGCAGGAGGAGGCGGCGGAGATCCGCGCTGCGGTCGCTTCGCTCGCTAATCATATGGGTGAGCGCCCGCTCGGCTGGTACTGCCGCTACGCGCCGACGATCCATACGCGCCGCCTGCTGGTCGAGCATGGCGGCTTTCTCTACGATTCCGACGCCTACAACGACGAACTTCCCTATTGGGTCGATGTCGGCGGCAAATCGCATCTCGTCATTCCCTACAGCCTCGCGACCAACGACGGGAAGCTCAGCCGTGGTGCGATGGCGACGGGCGACGATTTCTTCGACTATCTGCGCGACACCTTCGACGTGCTCTACGGCGAAGGCGCGACGCAGCCGAAGATGATGTCGGTCGGCCTGCATCTGCGCCTCACCGGTCATCCCGGCCGCGCCGCGGGTCTGGCGCGCTTCCTCGATCATGTCGCCAAGCATCGCGACGTCTGGGTATGCCGCCGCCTTGACATCGCCAGGCACTGGTACGAGACGCATCCGCATCAGCGTTGAGAGCGGGTGCGATCCATGATCGAGAAAGCGGCGAAATCTCTGCCCAAAATTGCTGTCATTGCTTGCGGCGGCACGATCGGTTCGGTCAGCCCCGATACGCTTGACGTCGTTGACTATCCCGAACAGGGCAAGAAGGTGCCGGTGGCGGCGCTGCTTGCGCGCGTGCCGGAAGCAGCGCGGATCGCGGGTGTCCAGGGCGTCGATTTCAGCGCCGTGAGCAGTTCCGCGATCGGCCCAGCCGAATGGCTCGAACTGCGCGCAACGATCGAACGGCTCGTGCATGAGGGCGCGCAGGGCATCGTCGTCCTGCACGGCACCGGCACGCTCGAGGAGACGGCGTTCTTCCTGCATCTCGTCTGGTCGGGTGCGGTGCCGATTGTGCTCACCGGCGCGCAGCGTCCGCCGAGCGCGGTGAGTTCCGACGCGGGAATGAATCTGATTTCATCCCTGCGCGTCGCGGCCGATCCGGCAAGCCGCGGCAAGGGCGTGATGGTCGTCCTCAACGACGAGATCTTTCCCGCGCGCGATGTCGTCAAGACGTCGACATTCCGCCTGCAGACCTTCCAGGCCCCCGGCCTCGGGCCGATCGGTTGCGTGGACGGCGACGGCGTCTTCTTCCGCCGGACGCCGGTGAACGCCGGTGGAATTTTTTCGAACACGATCGCGCAGCAAACGATCGCTGCCTGGCCGCGCGTCGATGTCGTCTACTCCTATGCGGGAGCGGACGGCATGATGGTCGATGCGGCGGTGAAAGCCGGTGCGCGTGGCATTGTCTCGGCCGGCTTTGCGCCGGGAATTCCAACGCCGGCGGAGCGGGATCGCCTGAATGCCGCGCTGGCCGCAGGCGTCGTCGTCATCCAGGCAAGCCGCGCTGCCGGGCGGGTCGCGCGCCGTCGCGCACTTGCCGAAAGCGGCATCATCGCAGGTGAAGATTTCAGCCCGCAGAAAGCGCGGATCCTTCTCAGCCTCTGTCTCGCGGCTGGCTTCGATCACGATCGCATCGCGGCGGCATTCCGCGATTGCTGAGCGGAGGTCCCGATCGGCCCGACTATGGTCGCCGTCTGCGCTCTTTGTCGCACGTACGATATTGCCGCGACGGCGGACCGGTTCTGGGCTATGTCCCAATGTCGATCAAATCCATGACCGGCATTCGCGGTTGTGAACGATTTCGTTGACTTGCTTTCGATGTTGCCACAGCATGAGGGCCGTTGAGGGGAACAATGGGCCAAAATCTTTTCTACGTGCGGCATTGCTTTGACTTGAAGCGGAACGAACGCGCCCGCGCTTTGTGCGAGGGGCGGCTCCGCGCCCGCCGAGTCGTCTCCCATGCCGTCTGAAGCTCCCGTTGCTGTCGTCACCGGCGCTGCGCGCGGCATTGGTCGCGCCTCGGCCGTCGCCTTGGCGAAGCGTGGCTTTTCGCTCGCGCTCGCCGACCGGCTGCATGACGAATTGGCGTCGACGGAGAAGGAGATTCGGGCCCTTGGCCGCGATGTTCTGTCTCTGGAAGGCAGTGTCGCGGATTTCCAGGGCGTGATGGCGAACGGGCAAGCGGTGCTGAAGCATTTCGGCCGCGTCGATGTCCTCGTCAACAACGCCGGCGTGTCTCAGCCGAAAACACTCGTTGAGATTTCCGAGCAGGAGTACGACGAGACCATCGCCATCAATCTCAAAGGCGTTTTCAATTGGTGCAAGGCGGTGGCGCCGGCGATGCTCGAGCGCAAAAGCGGCCGTATCGTCAATATCTCGTCGGTCAGCGCGCATATGGGCGCCAATCTCAATGCGGTGAGCCGCTTTGCCTATGTCACGGCGAAAGCCGGCGTCCTCGGGCTAACGCGCGCGCTCTGCAAGGAACTTGCGCCGCATATTACCGTCAATGCCATTTGCCCTGGCGCGGTGCGCACGGCGCTGACCAGCAAGCTGTTCGACGCGCGCCAGAAGGAAGTGATCGAATCCATTCCGCTTGGCCGCATCGGGACGCCGGAGGATATTGCCGAGGTCGTTGCATTCCTGGCGACGGTGTCGCCCAACTTCATCACCGGCGAGGTCATCGACGTCGACGGTGGTCAGTACGTAAATTGACGCATTTCGTAGCGGTGTCGGCCGCGAGTGATATCTGTTGAGAAGGCCGAGCCTGGATGAGCCAAGCGACGTCTGAGTTGGCCGCCGCTGAGCGGCCGGAGCGCCGGGATTGGTCGCCGCTGCTGCTGGCAGCGCCGAACCTGATCTGGTTGCTTTTGTTCATGACTGGTGCGCTCGTCACGCTCGCCATCATGAGCCTGCACGGCTACGAGGCTGGCGGCCGCGGCATCCTGCCGACGTGGGAACTGACCCACTACAAGGCCTTCCTCACCGACCGCTTCTTCCTCGACATCCTGGTGCGGTCGCTGCTGATGTCGCTCTATGTGACGCTGTGGTGTCTGCTGCTCGGTTTCCCCTTCGCCTATGCGTTGTCGCGCGTGCGTGGTTGGAAGCGGGCGGTGTTGTATTTCGTCGTCCTCGCGCCGCTGCTGACCAGCGCCGTCGTGCGCACCTTCGGCTGGATGATCCTTCTCTCCAACAACGGCTTCATCAACAAGACCTTGATGAACATCGGATTGATCGAAATGCCGATCCCGATGATGTATCGCATGACCGGCATCGTCATCGCGCTGGTGCAGGTGCTGCTGCCGTTCATGATCCTGGCGCTCGACGCCGCGCTGCTCAACATCGATCGTCAGCTCTATGACGCGGCGCGCAACCTTGGTGCCGGCGCGGCGCGCATCTTTTTCCAGGTGACGCTTCCGCTCGCGCTTCCCGGCATCGTTTCCGGATCGATCCTCGTCTTCACGCTTGCGATTTCAGCTTTCGTGACGCCGGCCCTGATCGGCGGTCCGCGCATTCCTGTGATGGCGACGTTGATCTATCAGCAAGGCATTGCGCTGCTGAATTGGCCGTTCGGCGGGGCCATTTCGTTCGTCCTTCTGGCCGTTCTGCTGTCGATCCTCGGCCTCGCGTTGGCAATCGCTGGGCGCGGAAGGAGGGCGGCACGATGATCCTCGCGGCCGCCAACCTGCTGATTGGGCTCTTCCTTCTCGCGCCGATGATCGTCGTCGTGGCCACCGCCTTCACGACCACGAACTATCCGGTCTTTCCGCCGGTCGGCTTCACCTTCAAGTGGTTCCACGAATTTCTATCCAACACCGACTTCACCGATGCGACGCAGCGCAGCGCCGTCCTCGCGACGGTGAGCACGCTGCTTTCCACCGCGCTCGGCACCTTGAGTGCGCTTGCGCTCGCGCGTTGGCGAGGCCGCGGGCAGCAGGCGGTGACGATGTTCATGCTGTCGCCGATCCTGTTCCCGACGATCGTGCTCGGCCTCGCGCTGCTGGTGTTCTATAGCCGTGTCGGCCTCTCTGGAACGTTCATCGGCCTTGTCATCGCGCACAGCGTTGTGACCACGCCTTTCGTCATTCGCCTCGTCTTGGCGGGACTGGCCGAGTTTGATCCTTCGGTCGAGGAGGCGGCGCGCAATCTCGGCGCCGGCTGGTGGCGCACATTCTTCCTCGTGACTTTGCCGCTGATCCGGCCGGGCGTTCTCGCAGGCGCGATCTTCGCGTTCATCCTCTCGTTCGACGAGCTGGTGATCACACTCTTCCTCGCGGGCCCGGGCATGCAGACACTGCCGATCCGCATCTACACCTTTGTCGAATACTCCAGCGCGCCGACGATCTCGGCCATCGCGACAGTGCTGATTGTCGCGTGGGTTGCGATCGGCGTTCCTGTCTACGCGCGCTTCCTTTCCATCCGGCACAAATAACGGGACGATGAGCGACCTTCAGCTTCAAGGCCTCCGCAAGACTTACGGCACCAACGTCGCCGTCGAGAACCTCAGTCTCGACGTGCGCGACGGGGAAATGGTCGCATTTCTCGGACCCTCGGGGTGCGGAAAGACGACAACCTTGCGGATGGTGGCGGGGTTCGTCTCGCCGACAGCCGGAACCATTCGCGTCGGCGGCGCCGACATCACCGATCTGCCGCCGAACCGTCGCGATATGGGCATGGTGTTCCAGAGCTACGCGCTGTTTCCGCACATGACGGTCCGCGGCAACGTCGCTTTCGGCTTGAAGGCGCGGCACGTCAACGCGGCCGAAGTGCCATCACGCATTGCCGACGCTTTGAAGCTCGTCGGTCTGTCCGGCTACGAGGAACGCTATCCGCGCGAGCTCTCCGGCGGGCAGCAGCAGCGCGTGGCGTTGGCGCGCGTGCTCGCGTTGCGGCCGAAGCTGCTGTTGTTCGATGAGCCGTTGTCGAACCTCGATGCGAAGCTGCGCGTGCAGATGCGTCACGAGATTCGCAGCCTGCAAAAGGAAGTCGGAATCACCTCGCTTTTCGTCACCCACGACCAGGAGGAGGCGATGACCATCGCCGACCGCATCGTGGTGATGAATGTGGGGCGTATCGAGCAGGCGGGAACGCCGGACGAAATTTACGACGCACCGCAGACCCGCTTTGTCGCCGACTTCATCGGCACTGCGAACCTTATTCCGGGCCAGGTTGCCGATGGGCGGTTCCGCTCGACGCGCGGGTTCGAGCTTCCTTTGCCCGACGGTGCGCAGGCGAGCGCCAACGAAATCGTTCTGTCGCTGCGGCCGGAGAAGATCGACATGGTCGCGCCGGAAACGCCGGAAAGCGTTGTGGCGACGATCACGCGCGTGACCAAGCTCGGCAGCACCGTGGAGTACGCCGTGACGTTGGCCTCCGGCGACACACTGGTCGTGCAGAAGCAAAACCGATCAGACCGAAACAACCATGAGGTGGGCGGTCAGGTCGGTTTGTTGTGGTCGCGCGCGGACGCGCGGCTGCTGCCTTAAGTCACTTTGAGTCTGTTGGGGAAAAGAGAAGCAGAGGAGAACAGAATGTCACCGAAACGATGTTTCACCGCTCTCGCCGCTGGTTTGGCTTTCGCGCTTAGTGCGGGCACCGCGCTCGCGCAGACCGAGCTGACCGTCATCGTCTATGGCGGATCGTTCGAGGCGGGCTGGAAGAAGGCCGTCATCGAGCCGTTCGAGAAGGCCAATCCGGGCATCAAGGTCAAGATCGCGACCGGCCTCACGATGCAGACGGTCGCAATGATGCGCGCGCAGAAGGATGACGTGAAGATCGACGTCATCATGATGGACGAGGTCGGTGCTGCGCAGGCGAATGCCGAAGGCCTCTATCTGCCGCTCGATGCGGCCAAGATCCCGAACATGAATCAGCTCTATCCGCAGTTCCGGATCAAGGGCGACCCCTACACCAAGTTCATGTATGTCGCGCAGGCGCTCGTCTACAACAAGGACATCATCAAGCAGAAGCCCGACTCGTGGATGGCGATGTGGGACCCGAAGTACAAGGGCAAGATCGCCGTGCCGGACATCACGACGTCGCACGGCGCCTTCTTTCTGCTCACCGCCGCCGATATGGCGGGCGGAAACGTGAAGAACGTCGATCCGGGGTTCGAGCTCCTGAAAAAGCTCAAGCCGAATATCCTCACGTTCTACACGCAGCATGCGCAGCTTGCGCAGCTCTTCACGCAAGGTGACGTGGTGATGTCGAGCTGGACGTCGGATCGTGGGCAGGCTGCGATCGACGGCGGCGCGCCGCTTGCTTGGACGATCCCAAAGGAAAGCGCCTACATCATCGACTCGACGATCGGCATCGCCAAGGGCACCAAGAATCTCGAGGCGGCGCAGAAATACGTGAACTTCGCGCTGAGCGTCGAAGCGCAAGCGGCGAATGCCCGCCACACCTACCTCGCTCCGGTGAACAAGGAAGTGAAGCTGCCGCCGGACGTCGCGGCAAAGCTGCCTGTGGGTGAGGGCGTTCTTGAAAAGCTCAAGATGGCCGATTGGGATTACGTCACGACGGTGCGGCCGCAGTGGACCCAACGCTGGAACCGCGAAATCAGCTCTCCTTAAGGCGATCAACGAATGACAAAAACGGAAAGCAGGGTTGCGATTGTTACGGGTGCTGGCCGCAGCCTCGGCAAGGCAACGGCGGAGCGGCTGCACGGCGACGGATATTCCGTCGCCGTGATCGACCGCGATGGTGCGGCGGCGACGGAAGTCGCCAACGACGTCTCGTCCTCCGAGGATGTGGTCAAAACCTTCGCGGCCGTCGCGTCCGATCTCGGCGTGCCGACCGCGCTGGTCAACAACGCCGGCATCTATCCCGACCATGCGCTGCTCGACATGCCGGTAGAGGCATGGGACCAGGTCATGGCGGTCAACCTGCGGGGGACGTTCTTGTGTACGCAGGTGTTCGCGCGCCTGCGTGGCCAGAGCGGCAGCGGCGCCATCGTCAACCTCGCCTCCGCTGCGGCCTTTTCCGCGCGTGCCGGGGCAGTGCACTACAGCACCTCCAAGGCTGGCGTCGTGATGTTCACGAAAGCGGCGGCGCTCGAGTTCGGGCCACTTGGCATTCGCGTCAACGCGGTGGCGCCGGGGCTGATCGAAGTGCGCAAGGATCAGGTGTCCGACGCGTATCGCGACCATTACCTCACCATGATTCCACGTGGACGCACGGGCCGCGCGCCTGACATCGCTGGTACGGTGGCGTTCCTGCTTTCGGACGACGCCGACTACATCAACGGTGAATGCATCGCAGTGGACGGAGGCTTCCTGACCGGCCGCCCGCTGATCCGCTCGGAAAGCAAATAGCCCTCACGCCAAAACTTCCGCCGACCAAGGCCAAGAAAATCGAAAGGGACGCCGATGACGACGATCGAGCAGCTTTGTTCGGCGGTTCAGGCCGACACGATGATGCGGCATCTGGAGGAGTTCGCACGCCGGGTGAAGCTTTCCGGAACGCCTGAAGAACTCGAGAGCTTCAAATATCTGCAGAAGACGCTCGACGGCTACGGCTTCAAGACCGATCTGATTCTCCACGACGCCTATATCAGCCTGCCGGGAAAGGCGAAGCTGACAGCCGGCGCCGATCAGCTTGATTGCATCACGCATTCGTTCTCGCGTTCGTCGGGGCCGGACGGCGTTTCCGGCGATCTCGTCTATGTGGGCGCGGGCAGCGAAGCCGATTTCGCCAAGCAGGGCGTGCGCGGCAAGATCGTCCTCGTCGATGGCTTGGCGTCTCCCGCGGTCAGCCTGCGCGCGACACGTGCCGGCGCGCTTGGGCAGATTCATGCGATGGTGCACGAGCACAAGCACGAGATGTGCATCTCGCCGGTGTGGGGCAGCCCCACGGAGGTGACCGTCGAGTTCCTGCCGAAGACCGTGGTGTTGACCGTCAACAAGGATGACGGCGACCGGCTCAAGGCGCGCATCGCGCGTGGCGAGAAGGATGTGACGCTCTACGCCGAAGTCGACACGCGCTGGCGCAAGACGCCGATCCTGACCGCAGAGATTGCGACTGCGAACGGTGGAGCGGACGAGCCGTTCGTCATGTTCTCTGGCCATCACGACACTTGGTACTACGGCGTGATGGATAACGGCGCGGCCAACGCGACGATGCTGGAGATCGCGCGCCTGTTCGTGGAGCGGCGGGCGGAGTTCCGGCGGGGCTTGCGGTTGTGTTTCTGGTCCGGCCATTCGCATGGTCGCTATTCCGGATCGACCTGGTACGCCGACACGCATTGGGCAGAGCTCGCGCGGCGCTGCGTCGTGCATGTCAACGTCGACTCGACGGGCGGGCGCGGCAACACGGTTCTCGCCGACATGCCGTCGTCGACGGAGTTGCGCGCGCTTGCTTCCGAAGCGGTGCAGACGCAAGGCCAGCAGGAACTCTCCGGCGAGCGGATGAGCCGCGCCGGCGATCAATCCTTCTGGGGCATCGGCATTCCTTCGCTCTTCATGGGTGGCGGCGAGCAGCCTGCGGCGGGGGGCGTCAATGTCGCCGCCGCGATCTTCGGCGGGGCTACGCGCAAGGGTGCGGGCTTCGGTTGGTGGTGGCACACGCCGGACGATACGATCGACAAGATCGATCCCGAACTCCTGGTGCGTGACACGCGCGTCTATGTGCACGCACTTTGGCGGCTGCTGACGGATGTGGTCGTTCCGCTCGACTACACGGCCTATGCCGACGCGCTGATCAAGGAGCTCGAGGCGCTGAAGCCGGCGAGCGCCAACGGCGTCGACGTGACGCCATTGCTTGATGCTGCGCGCGATCTGAAAAGCAAGGCGGCGGCCTTCAACGCGCGGGTGGCGAAAGCGAAAGACAGCGATGCCGCCGCACTGCAGGCCGTGTTGATGACGGTTTCACGGCATCTGGTTCCGATCGATTACACGAGCGGCGATCGCTTCGGACAAGAGCCTGCGTTGGCGCTGACGCCGTATCCGGTGCTTGATCCGGTGCGGCGACTCGCTGGCGCAACGGCCGGCAGCGATGCGGCGCGTTTTCTCACAGTCGGCGCCATACGCGCGTGCAACCGTGCACGCCACGCCATTGACGGAGCTTGCGCCGCTCTCGCGGCGTAAGCGTTCTTCTCCGTGACCACAAGGTGATCCGATGAGCGATCGTATTCTGATCTGGGGCGCCGGCGCGATCGGGGGCACGGCCGGTGCGTATCTGGCGCGTGCGGGGCATGACGTGACCTTGGTCGACGTCGTCGCGGATCATGTCGCGCGCGTGCGCGACCATGGCCTGCAGATCACGGGGCCCGTCGATAATTTTACCATCAAGGTGCCGGCTTTCACGCCGGACCAGGTGAAAGGCACCTGGCAGCACGTCTATCTCGCCGTGAAATCGCAGCATACCGGCGCGGCGGCGACGGCGCTGAAACCGCATCTATCGGACGACGGCTATGTCCTCTCGCTACAGAACGGGCTGTGCGAACTCGAGATCGAGAAGATCGTGGGCCGCGAACGCACCATGGGTGCCTTCATCAATTACGGAGCGGATTGGCACGGACCCGGCGAGATCTTGTACGGCAACCGGGGCGCGGTGGTGCTCGGCGAGCTCGATGGCGCAATGACGCCGCGCCTCGCAGCGCTGCATGCCGTAATGCGCGATTTCGAACCCGAAGCGATTATGACCGATCGCATCTTCTCCTACCTGTGGGGGAAGCTTGCCTATGCCTCGCTTCTCTTTGCGCAGGCGCTCGGCCAGGTCGGCATCGCCGATTGCCTGGCGCGGCCCGAACTGTTGCCGCTGTGGCGGCGTCTGGCAGGTGAGACGCTTCAGGTCGCGGCAGCCCAGAAGATCGAGCCGCTGGGATTCAATGGCTTCGATCCGAAAGCCTTCATGCCCGGCGCGACGGAAGACGATGCACGCCGCTGCGTCGACGCGATGGTCGCCTTTAATCGGCCTAACGCGAAAACGCATTCGGGAATTTGGCGTGACCTCGCCGTGCGCAAGCGGCGGACCGAGGTCGACTTCCAGATCGCGCCGATCGCCGAGATCGGCGCCCGCTACGGCATTGCCTGCCCGGCGCTGAAGAATCTCGTGGCGATGATCCATGAGATCGAGGACGGCAAGCGTCCGCAGGAAGACGCCAACCTCAACGCTCTGCTGGCCGCCAAGTAGGACGCTAGGCGTAGGACGCTAGGCGTCTGCGCGCCTCATGCGAGGCTTCGAAGCTTGTCGTTCAGACGCGCCGTCGTCGCCACGAGCGCGTCGGTGATCGCTTGTTCATTGTTCGAGAAATGCGCCGTCACGCAGCCGATATTCAAGGCGCCCAGCACTTCGCCGGTCGCGTTGCGCAGCGGGGCGGCGATGGAGGACGCGCCCTGGATGTGCTCCTCAATGTTGATGGCGTAGCCTTGCTCGCGGACGCGCGCGAGGATTTTCCGCAATTGGCCGATATCGGTCGCCGTTCGATCGGTGCATTTGACCAGCGAGGCCGTGCGCAGATAGTGCTCGACGAGGGCCGGGTCGGAGAAGCCGAGGATCGCGCGCCCGATCGCCGTGCAATAGGCGGGGTAGGGAACGCCGACCTCGATTTCGTACCGCACCGGCTGAGGGCTGCGCACCTTCTCGATGATCTGGATCTCGATCGCGGGCGTCAGGATCGCGACGACCACGGTCTCCTGCACCACTTGGCAGAGCTCCTCCATCAGCGGCCGGGCGACGCGGCGCAGAATGGCGGTCCGTCCGCCAACCCAGTCGTTGTTGGATGCGCGATAGGCTCGACCAAGGCGGTAGCGCCCGTCGGCTTCTCGTTCAACGTAATGCTTGGCGACAAGCGTGCGCAGCAACATGAGCGCGCTGCTCTTGGGAATACCGAGCGTTGTGACGACTTCGGCCAATCCGACCGCATCATCTTTCGATGCGATGAGTTCCATGAGATCGAGGATCCGCGCCCCCGATTTTACGGATTGAACGTCTGCATTGCTCATCGTCCGTCTCGCCCCACGACCCCGATGCCGCGAGAGCAAAGGGGGCGCTTCTGATCACAACTTTGAGAAGAGCTATCACCGGCCTGCGCGCTGGTTTCAAGCTTACGAGTGGCAGCGGCTGCCAGTTTCTTTATAATGCCGATATCTGAACATCGTTCAATGACATGAACTCATGGAGAGGCATGTTCTCTCCTGACGATTCGAGGTTCTTCCGCATGGATATTCGTTTTGACGGCCGCGTGGTCTTGGTCACAGGCGCGGCGCAGGGGATCGGTCGCGCCATCGGCCGGGCGTTTGTCGAAGGCGGCGCGCGCGTGCACGTGGCCGACATCGATGGCGATGGCGTGCGCCGTACCGCCGAGGAAGTCGGCGCCAAGGCGCATGTTGCCGACCTTTCCGACCGTGACGTTGCGGCTCGCCTGATCGAAACGATCCTGCGCGAAGAAGGGCGCCTCGACGTGATGGCGCTCGCCGCCGGCGGTGTGCGCGGTCAGGTCGGACGTCCGATCGAAGACATTTCGCAAGAGGATTGGCATGCGCTTTTCCGCGCCAACGTCGACGGCGCATTTTATCTGATACAGGCGGCGACCCCGCATTTTCGCAAGGCCGGATGGGGGCGGATCGTCACGATTTCCTCGTCCGCAGGATTGCGGCCGAGCTTGACCGGAATTCATGCTTACACCGCGGCCAAGCACGCTCTCGTCGGTTTGACCAAGCAGATGTCGTCGGAACTCGCCCCGCACGGCACCACCGTCAATTCGGTCGCGCCGGGTCTCATTCCATCGAACCCGGAAACGATCAAGCAATGGGCGCGCTACGGCACCGAAGTGCAGGAGCGCATCATCGCGCAGTTGCACACGCGGCGGCTCGGCAAGGCGGAAGATATCGCGACGGCGGTGCTTTTTCTGGCGAGCGAGCAAGCAAACTGGATCACAGGACAGGTCCTGCCCGTCGACGGCGGGCGCGTTTAGGACAAACATAAAGCCTCGGTTCCGACTCCATCGGAACCGAGGCTTTGACGCACGGCCGCGAGGCCGGACGTTATTCGGGCAATGGCTTTCCGGCCCGTTCGACGATGAAGAGGGTGGCGATCAAGCTCGCGACGCCGCCGAAGATCACATAGTAGGCCGGCGCAAGCGGATCGCCAGTGTAGCGGATGAGCGCGGTTGCGATCAGCGCTGCAAACCCGCCGAAGATCGCGACGGATAGGCCGTAACCGATCGACAGCGCCGTGTAGCGAATGCGTGTCGGGAAGATTTCCGACAGCACAGCACAGATCACGCCGGCGCAGAGCGTCAGGATGATCGCGGCGGCGGTTTGCACGATGACCAGAGCGGCCACGCTGCGCGCCGACACTAGGTACCAGAACAACGGATAGCCGAGAACGGCGGCGCTGACGAACGACACGTAGAGGAGCGGCTTGCGTCCGACGCGGTCCGAGAGCGCGCCGACGATGGGCGCGAGGATGAGGTAGACGATGCCGGCGAACGTTGTCGAGAACAGTGTCGTCGACGGGCTGATCTGCAACTGCTGTTGCGCGAAGGTCGGCATATAGACCAGGAACGTCCAGTAGATCACGCAAGGCGAGATGCTGAACGCGAAGGCGACGAGGAGATTGCCTTTCTGTGTCGTGAAGGCATCGCGCAGCGGCGTCTTGGCGACCGCCTCGGTGGCAACCGTCTGCTTGAATGCCGGCGTTTCCGCAACGTGCGTACGCAGATAGTGGCCGATCGGCCCGAGCACGAATCCGAGCAGGAAGGGAATGCGCCATCCCCACGACTGGAAGGATTCGGCATCGAGGAAGTAGGTCAAGAGGCCAGCGATCAACGTCCCAAGCAAGAGACCAAGCGCGGTACCCGCCTGCTGGAAGCTGCTGATGAAGCCGCGATGTTTCGTTGGCGCATATTCCACGAGAAAGGCCGCTGCGCCGCCCCATTCGCCGCCGGTGGAGAAGCCTTGGAACGCACGGCAGATCACCAGCAGGATCGGTGCGAGAATGCCGATGGTGGCGTAGGTCGGGATCAGGCCCATCGCACCCGTGGCGATTGCCATCATGCTGATGGTGAGGACCAGTGCTTGACGCCGGCCATAGCGGTCGCCGAACGATCCGATGACAAGGCCGCCGAGCGGCCGGAACAGGAAGCCGACCGCGAATGTCGCGAATGTGCTGAGCAGCGCCGCGACGGGGTCTGCCGCAGGAAAGAATGCCTTTGCGATCGCCGCCGCCATGAAGCCGTAAATGACGAAGTCGTAAATTTCGAAGATCTGCCCGACAGCGCACGAGATAATCGCGCGCTTCAGCATGACATCTCGCTCCGATTTCGTCGCGGCCCCCGCCGCGTCGATCGACAAAGCCATTCCGGCCTCCTCAACGTTGGAAAGTTGCGAGCGTTGTGTCGAAGCTAGATAGCGGGCGGGACACCCAGCGCATCGGCCGGATGTTCAGCTTGATCGGCGTCAATGATGTCGTGCATTTGCAGCCCCCGCCCGCTCGCAATTTTCGACGTCGCGCATGCGTAATGTCAACGCTTGAGCTATGCGCGGCGCGGGGTGCGGATGCGCTCTAATGGCCAGCCGATCATGAAAAGAAGATTGCCCGGACGCACAAGTGACGGCGTTGTCTGCGCGAGCATCAAGATCGGCGCTTCATCCAACGTTGCGCTGGTGTCCGCGTCGAGCGGTTTCTCGACGACATACTCCTCCAGCCGCGCGCCGCTCACGGCGCCGGTGAGATGGCCGATAACGCCGGTGCGGATGGGGTTTCCGACGTCTTGCGGCCCCACAACGCTTTCGAGGATGCCGTCGCAAGACGCAACGATCGCTTGCACCGGCGAGAGAATTGCAACGTCGTCGGGCCCTGTCGCGGCATCGGCGAAATGTCCGCGATAGCGCAGCATGTTGAGACATCCATCGACAGCTTTCCGCGTGGAATTGCGATCCGGCCCGCCGAACTCCACCAGCGCCGCATCGAGACCGGCGGCTTTGGCCGCTGTGCAAAGCTGCCCAGGGATCGCGCGGTTCACCATCACCGGGAGGTAGGCGAACGAGGCGGACAGCTCCAGGTTGCCGTAATCGTAGATGTATTCGGTGGTTCGCACAGCTGTGCCGGAGTGAACGTCGATCACCGCTTCGACACGGTCCACAAGCATTCGCATGATTGCATAGGCGAATTGATCGGACAGAAGCCCGTGCGGTACGCCCGGAAAGCGGCGATTGAGTTCGACGAGGTCGGGGTTGTGTCGCGTGCCGGCCTGAAAGCCGAACGGGTTGATGCAGGGAATGACGAGAACCGTGCCGGCGATGTCGCGCGCGGTGAGATCACGTGCGAGATCATGCATCGCGAGGATGCCGAGCGGCTTGTCTCCCGTCAGGCCGGACAGTACGGCGGTTGCCGGGCCTGGCTTCGATCCCGAGAATTCGAGAACCTCGATGCGCCAGGGTGCATCGTCGATACGCGTGCCCGGAAGGTCGAGGTGCCAGCGCTTCGGTTCGGCCATTTGGGCTTTCCGTCTTCTCATGGATCGATGCGACGCACGAGAATTTGCGGCAAGCCTTCGCCGTTCGCAACGCGCCGACAGAAAAGCAGCGCGTCTTTAGCGCCTGCCGGCAACGATGCTATCGATTGAGCGCGTTCAGGTATTGCACGCTCTGATCGAGAAGGTCGGTCAGGGCGCGATCGGGAAGCTGTATTGCGAACAGTTCCACCTCGAACAGCGGCCGCCGCTTCCGGCGCAGGCACATGTCAAGCAGGCTCGGAACGTCGACAATGCCCTCGCCGAGGGGCAGGCGCTGGCCGACGCCGTCCTGCGTGAACGCGCCCACGTCGCACATCTGGAACATGCCGAGTGGCCGGCTGTCATCGGCGATCACGGAGCCGATATCGGCGTCCCACCATGAATGGAAGATGTCGAGATTGATTGTCGTGTTCGAAAGGCCGGAGATTGCTTGCTCCACCTGACGCAATGAATTGAGGCATCCCTTTTGCCAGATTCCGTTCGGATGCACGGGCTCGACAATCATGTGCAGCCCGAGGGATGCGGCGTTCGCATGCAAGGCATGCAGCGCCTCGGTCGCGCGGACGCGCGCCGCCTCGAGATTGAGGCCGAGACCTTGCCCGATGCCGCCGACGATCACATTGACCGGCGCGTCGCCAAGCTCCGCGGCGCATTCGAGGATCCACTGATTGCGGGCGTTCTGCCGCTCCGCGTCACTTCCGCTCTTGAGAAAATATCCGGCGCTGTTGACCGAGGTGACACGCAGGCCGCGCGCCTTCAATTCGTTCCGTATCGAGGCGGCCGGCATTTCCTCCAGCGCCCTTTCGGTGAGGCCGATGCCCGAAAAGCCGCGCGCTGCCGCCGCATCGAGAAATTCGATCAGCGAGACCTTTGCCGGACAGATGTAGTGGCCGATCCCGAAAAGGTCGCGGTCCAGGCGGGGCACGGAAGTCCGAGTCATTGTTGAAGACCTTATATTTTTGGGTCCGAGTTGAGGGGTGACGGCAGCGCGCGAACGTGAACTTGCGCGCGGGTCGCAATCGGATGTCCTCATAGCTGCGATGCTGTGAGAAGCAGGCGCTTCTTATTGCCGCACGGCGCCGCACGCAAACGAGGCGCGCATGCCGGCGCGTTGTCTTGCATGCAAGATCGCTTGCCGACAACTTTTAGTGAAGTGGGGTCGGATAATTGCGCCCGGCACTGTCGTCAGGCGACGACAGGCTGATCCGCATGGGGCGAGACCGTGCTTTGATCGACGAGAAAACGCAGAAGACGCGTGGCCGGCCGATCAAGCGTTTCCGACGAGCGCACGCAAAGCATGAATCCTCGTTGCGCCCAAGGCTCATTGAGTTCGATGAGGCGAAGCGCCCAGGAATCCGCCACCGCGGAGATGGCGCTTTCCGGCAGAATGCCGATGCCGATGCCTTTGCTGACCATCAATCCCATCACTTGAAAGCTCGTCACCTGAACGCGCACGTTTAAATAAGTGCCAAGAACACGCGCCCGGTCAGCGAGCAAACGGCGCAGTGCCGTGCTGTGATCGAGAGTGATGAGATCGTAGCGGGCAATGTCGGAAAAACTGACCCGCACGCACTTGGCGAGAGGATGGCGCGCATGGACCGCGACGCAAAGCCGGTCGCCGCCATACGGGAACGTTTCAATGCGGCCCCTCTCCGTGCCGCCGACGATCGCGCCGATATCGACCCGTTTCGTCAGCAACGAATCGAGCGTTTCGTGCGTGGGCCGCTCTTCCAGATCGACTTTGATATCGGGCTCCTTCTTGGCGAAGATCGAAAGATCCGCCGCGAGACGCCCGATCAGCACTGAACTCGACGAACTGATCCGCACGTATCCACGGATCCCCGATCGATGCTCGGTGATCAGGCCTTCCATCTGATGCGTCAGCCGCAGGACGTCCCGCGCATAGTGCAGCACCGTCAAGCCGGCGGCGGTCGGCTCGACGCCGTGCGGTCGGCGCGACAGCAGCGGAATCTTGACGCTGTTCTCCAGCATGCGGATGCGCCGGCTTGCGGCGGAGACGGCCATATTGAGATGCGCGGCGGCTTTGCTGACGTTCTGCAGTTCACAGCATGCGACAAAAAGGGTCAGCGTCTTGATGTCGTGACTTTCAATCTCATTTCGAAGCATCGCCCCAAAATGTCTCCGGTTTCAAATTTTGCGAAATCAGGCTTCGCTATATTCTAATTCCGCCGCCAGACAAAGCGCTTAGTATGCGCCCGCCCGAAAGAGATTTCGGGAAATGGAAACGGGCGGCTTGGAACGCGCAGCATTGACGCGGTGCAGGCGAGGGTGAACGGCGCTGCCGTTCGATGCGGGCGTTAATGAGCACGGTGACTTCTAGGAGCAGCCCTCGTTCGAGGCGCGGTCGCAGGCGGTTGGGACCGCTGCTTGTGCTTCCTGCAACGATCTGGCTGCTCGTGTTCGCAGTCGCGCCGGTTGTGCTCCTGTTCGCGATGTCGTTCTGGACGTCGTCGATTTTCGGCACCGAGCCGGACTTCACTCTCGAGAACTATAAAGTTGTCACCGAGGATCCGATCTATCTGCTGATCCTGCTGCAGACGCTGCGTATTGCGGCGACGGTGACGCTGATCTCGTTGCTGGTCTCGTACCCGATCGCGTATTTTCTCGCGTCGCTGAAAGGGCTGAGCAAGACGATCTTCATCATCGTCCTCTTCCTGCCTTTCTGGAGCAGCTACGTCGTCCGCACCTTCGTCTGGCTGCCGATGCTTGGCCGCAACGGCCTCGTAAACTCGTTCCTGATGGCGATCGGCGTGACCGACGCACCGCTCGACTGGCTTCTCTACAACGAGGGCGCGACGCATATCGGCCTCGTCTACGTCTACACGCTGTTCATGACGCTCCCGATCTATCTGTCGCTCGACCGGATGGATCCGAACCTGATCGAGGCGGCGGCCGATCTCGGCGCCGGGCCCATCAGGACGTTCTTTCGCGTCATTCTGCCGCTCAGTATGCCGGGCGTCATATCCGGCTGCGTGATGGTGTTCCTGCTCGGCTGCGGCGCCTACGTCACGCCGCAACTCCTCGGCGGCACCACGGGCATCATGTTCGGCAACCTCATCGCCACCCAGTACACGACGACGAACAACTGGGCGCTCGGCGCGGCGCTGTCGGTCGTTCTCATTCTTGTGGTCGGGCTCTGCCTCGCGATCTTTGGTCGCCGCGCCCGCATCAGCGACATCTTCATACGGACTTAAGTGATGGCGGATGCACTCACACCGCCGCGGCAGAGACTGTCCAAGCGGCAACGGCGCGAGCGGACGCGAAAGATAGCGTTGTGGAGCTATGTGGGCTTCTTCTACGCGTTCTTGTATGTGCCCATCGCGCTCTTGATCGTCCTGTCCTTCAATAATTCGGACGTTGTCGGGCTGCCGCTGCGTGGGGTCACGTTGCGCTGGTACAACGAGGTGTTCGGCTCTGCCGACCTCATCCGCTCGATCGTCAACAGTGCGCTTCTCGGGACCGTCAGCGCGATCGTGGCGACGACGCTTGCGCTGCTTCTCGCACTGGGATTCCGCACCGATTTTCCCATGAAAGCGTGGGTGATGCGGATGTTGCTGCTGCCGATCCTCATTCCCGGAATCGTCGGTGGCGTCGTGTATCTCGTGACATTCGGCTACGGCGGGATGCCGTTCGGCGTTTGGACGAGCACGCTGCCGGTGCACATCACCTGGGTGCTGCCGTTCGCCTTCCTCACGCTTTTCCCGCGCGTGCATGGGCTGGATCCGAGCCTGGAGGAAGCCGCGACCGATCTCGGCGCGACACCGTTTGTCGCATTCCGCCGGGTGATATTTCCGCTGATCAAGCCGGGCGTCATCGCCACCGCGATGTTCTCCTTCACGCTGTCGTTCGAAGAGTTCATCCGCACGCTTTTCGTGATCGGCAGCGACCGCACGGTGCCGGTGCATCTGTGGACGCTGCTGTCGGATCAGGCGGCGCCGTTCCTGCCGGCAGTCGGCGTCGTGATCATGGCGGTATCGATTTTCGCTTCGCTCATCGGCTTCGTGCTCTCCGCGCAAGCCGATCGCGGACGCGCAAAGGTTACGTGATCCAAGCCGCGTGTGCGGCGATCAGAAAGCCGAGAGGAAGACGCAATGACTGACGATAATAAATCCAGGTTGCATCAGATGCCGGGGCTTAGCCGCCGGCAGATTCTGGGGGGGGCGGCCAGCCTTTCGCTCGCCGGCGGTCTCAGCCTCGCGCCAAACGCCGTTTACGCGCAGAAGAACGGTCAGCTCGAAGTGCTGATGGTCAACGCCATGGTCAGCCCGACGCTGAAGGCGATCTTGGAGAAGGAACTTGAGGTCAAGCTCATCGACGGGCCCTTCATGTCCGGTACGGACACGGTCTCGCGGCTGACGGCGCCGGGCGGCGCCCGCTATGACCTGATGAACAGCTCCTTTGCGTTCTCGAGCCCGGTTGTGATGGGAGCGAAGGCGGGCGCTGAGCGCGTGCAGGCGATCGACGTCTCGCAAATTCCCAACATGAAATACATCAACGAGCCTTCGAAAGAGGGGATCGGCCAGCGTGACGGCAAGGTCTTCATGATCCCGCATAGCTGGGGCTACGACTCGATCCTGTACAACCGCGCCGTCGTTCCGGATGACGATCCGTACACGCATTCGTGGTCGCTGCTGTTCGAAGACAAGTATGCCGGCCGTATCGGCTGGTGGGACGTCGCGCACCAGATGCTGATGGCCGCCGGGCTTTATCTCGGGCACAAGGAGCCCGAGAAGATGGACCGCGCGCAGCTCACGGAAGTCGGCAACTTCCTCATCAAGAAGAAAAAGAACGTGCGCACCTTCTTCGGCACCTTCGCGCAGGGCTCGAACCTGCTGAGCGGCGGCGAGATCGACGTCTGCTACGGCATCGTGCCGATGCGCAACGACCTGCAGAAGCGCGGTTTCAACATCGCCGGTGCCTGGCCGAAGGAAGGCGTCCTCTCTCTCATCAGCGCATCCTACATTCCGAAGGAATCCCGCAACGTGAAGATGGCGCATGCCATGATCGACGTCATGTTGGGCAAGACCTACGCGCAGGAGCTTGCGAATGGCAGCGGCTATCTGTCCGCCTCGACCTTCGCGCAGGAAGGGCTGTCGGATGCCGACAAGAAGAAGTACGGGTACGGCATCTTTGACGGATCGGTGAAGCACTACCAGCTCAAGTTCCCGACCAGCATGAATGCCTGGATCGAGACCTGGAGCCGGGTGAAGAGCGCCTGAGATTGATGTCGCAGACAACGACAGATACCCGTGCCTCGGCGGCAACGCCGGGGCACAAACCCGCGGATGCGAAGGCCGATATCGCGGTCTCCATTCGCGGCATCACCAAGCGCTTCGGCACGACTGTCGCGCTCGACGCCGCCTCGCTCGACATCCGCAAGGGCGAGTTCTTCTCCCTGCTCGGTCCGTCCGGCTGCGGAAAGACGACGCTTCTGCGGATCATCGGCGGCTTCGAGTCGCCGACCGATGGCGACCTGCTGATCGGCGGCCGCAGCGTGGTCGACGACATGCCGTACCAGCGCCGCACGAACATGGTGTTCCAGCACGGCGCGCTTTTCCCGCACCTCACCGTCGCGGAGAACATCGCGTTCGGCCTGGAGATGAAGAGGGTGTCGGTTGATACGATCCGCACCAAGGTGAAAGACGCGCTCGCGCTCGTCCGGCTGCCGGGCTACGGCGACCGCCGCATCGATCAGCTCTCCGGAGGGCAGCGTCAGCGCATCGCGATGGCTCGTGCTCTCGTGAATGATCCTGAAGTGCTGCTTTTGGATGAGCCGCTCAGTGCGCTCGATCTGCAGCTTCGCTTGCAGATGCAGGATGAATTGCAGCGGCTGCATCGCGCGATCGGCGGCACCTTCATCTTCGTGACGCACGACCAGGGCGAAGCGATTTCACTGTCGGACCGCATCGCCGTGATGAGCGAAGGCAAGATCCTGCAGATCGGCACGCCGCGCGACGTCTATGAGCATCCGACGACCCGCTTCGTCGCGCAGTTCATGGGGCACTCCAACTTCCTTGAGGGCACGGTCGAGCACATCGATGCCGACGGCGTCGGCCGCGTGAAAATCAAGGACGGCGCACTGGTGGGGCGTATCCCGGCCGCGCTTGCAGCCGGCCGGCCCGTCACCGTTGCCTTGCGCCATGAAAAGGTTGAAGTCGCGCCGGGCGGGGCGACGCCGGGACGAACGGCGACGAAAGCAACGCTGCTCGAAGAGACCTATATGGGCGCCACGATCCGCCGGCGTGTGAATATTCCGGGTGTTGGCGAATTGATCTCAGACACCGCGAACACCGGCAGTCAGCCGCACTATCAACCGGGGTCGGAGGTCGTCGTGCATTGGTCGCTCGACAGCCCGTCGATCCTGACGGAGTAATTACTGCAGCCAGACAACCGGCAATCGTCGGCGGTATCGCGACATCGGCTTATGATCGGTGTTTCAGCGTTTTTGAGGAAAGAAGCATGCCTATACTCATTACCGGCGGAACGGGATTCGTTGGGCTCAACGTCGCTGATGCGCTTCTTTCGGCAGGCACCGATGTCGTCATCTTCGGGCAGGCGCTTCCACCCGAACCGTTGGTCGCGCCGTTGCGTAAGCGGTCGGGCACGCTCGCGATCGAGACCGGCGATATTCGCGACGGTGCGCAGCTTCGCGACATCTTGTCCCGGCACAAGGTTGATAAGATTATCCACGGCGCGGCGGTGACCGCGAGCCTTGATCGCGAACGGACGCAGGCGCGCACCATCGTCGACGTGAATGTCGGCGGCACGATCGAAGTGCTCGACGCCGCGCTTCAGCACGGAATCTCCCGCATCGTCGCGCTCGGCACCGGCTCGGTGTTCGGAACGCACGATCCGGACGGCCCTGATCTCGACGAGCAGCGCGACAGCCCTGTGCCCGAAAACCTCTACGGCATCAGCAAGTACGCCGCCGAGCGGACCGCCATCCGTTATCGCGACACCCGCGGCCTCGATCTCTGCGTGGCGCGGCTCGGCGTCGTGTTCGGCCGTTATGAATACGACACCGGCGTTCGCGATACGCTGAGCGTGCCGTTCCAGCTCCTGCACGCGGCAGAGGCGGGCAGGACCGTCCGGGTGCGGCGCATTCTGCCGGACGACTGGGTCTATGCCACCGATGTCGCCGACGCCATCGTGCGCTTGCTTGGCGCGGCTAAGCTTCAGCCACTCTATCATGTCTCCGCCGGGCGGCGCTGGTCGATCGCGGATTGGTGCGAGAGGCTGAAAGGTGCATTTCCTCGCTTTGCGTTCGAGCTTGTGGAGGAGGACGCCGATGCCGACATCGGCGTGCCGGCTCCGCGCCGTCGCCCGCTATTCTCGACCGTGCGTTTGCGCGAAGATACCGGATTCGCGCCGCGCTTCGGCCCGGCCGAGGCTTTCGCCGACTACGTCAAATGGCACACCGCCAAGGGCGATTGACGGTTGATCACTCGCGCTGCGTTCGACTGGAAGGTCGGCGCGGTTAAGGTGCGAGAGACTTTCGTCGTTATCGTCGACACTGAGGAGCATCCTGTGAGCCCGAACACGACACTCGACGCAGCGTTCCGCTTGGACGGTAAGGTCGCCGTCGTCACCGGCGCAGGGGGCGGCATCGGCAGCGCCATTGCCGATGTGCTGGCGCGCGCTGGCGCTCGCGTTGCTTGCGTCGACTTGCGGGCGCCGGAAGATGTCGCCGCGCGCATCCGTTCGGAGGGAGGGCAAGCGGTCGCGCTCGCCTGCGACGTATCCGATGAAAAGCAGACCGTCGCGGCGGTGAAATCCACGCTGCAGACGTGGTCGGCGATTCATGTGCTCGTCAATGGCGCATCGAACGACGATCCGACGGGCGACATCACTGTCCTGAAGCCTGACGAATGGGCGAAGATTTTTGCTGTGCATGTGACCGGCGCATACTTGATGAGCCGCGCCGCGCTGCCCGCAATCGTCGCCGCCGGCGGTGGCAGCATTATTCACATCGCGTCGCAGATGGCGCGTGTCGGCGCACGGGGCAGGCCCGGTTATTGCGCTGCCAAAGGCGCGCTGCTGCAGCTTGCCAAGGCCATGGCCGTCGACCACGCCGACGACAATGTCCGCGTCAACACGCTCTCACCGGGTGCGACGCAGACGCGGCGCATGGTGTTGCGGCACGGCGATATGGAGGATGCCGTCCGCTACAACGCGCCGAAGCACCTGCTCAACCGCCTGGGGCAGCCGATGGAAATGGCGACTGCGGCGCTTTTCCTCGCGAGCGAGGCCTCAAGCTTCATGACCGGCACGGATCTGCTCGTCGATGGCGGCTACACCGCCTTCTGATTGCCCAAGAAATTTTTGGGGTCGTCTTGCGCGTCTGAGCGCAAAGAAAATGAGTGGGCGAAGGGCTCGCTTATGAAGGAATTGTTGGGAGCGCCGTGTAAGCTCAGAGGCAGCGCGTTCGCTCCGCGGTCATTCTCTGCGCCCGCCGAGCATTGGGGGCGGCATGGCACTGCACGAAAAGCGTCGCGGGAGCGTCTTTGAGGTTTTTGCCGCCTTCCTAAAGCTAGGCCTCACGTCGTTCGGCGGCCCCGTCGCGCATCTCGGCTATTTTCGCGAAGAGTTTGTCGCGCGTCGACGATGGCTGGATGACCGCGCCTACGCAGATCTGGTCGCGCTGTGCCAATTCCTTCCGGGCCCGGCGTCGAGCCAGGTCGGCATCGCCATCGGTCTCTCCCGTGCCAGCTATCCGGGCGCGCTTGCGGCGTGGACAGGCTTCACGTTGCCGTCGGCCATTGCGCTTGTCCTGTTTGCCTATGGCGTAAGCCTGCTGGGCGATGTCAGCAATGCGGGATGGGTTCACGGCCTCAAAGTCGCGGCGGTCGCCGTCGTCGCGCAAGCCGTCTTGGGCATGATGCGATCGCTTACGCCCGATCGTGAGCGCGCAACCGTCGCTGTCGTGGCGGCGGCTGTCGCTCTCACGGTGCCGAGCGCGTGGGGCCAGGTCGGTGCGATTATCCTCGGCGGCGTTTTCGGCGCCGCGTTTCTGCGCGCGGAGCCGTCGGCAGACGGCGCGCCGCTGCCGCTCGATGTAAAGCGGACGACAGGTGTTGCAGCGCTCGCGATCTTCTTTCTTCTGCTCGTCGGGTTACCGCTTGCCGCCACTGTGCTGCCGTCGCAGGCGCTAAAACTCTTCGACGTGTTCTATCGCGCAGGTTCACTCGTGTTCGGTGGCGGGCACGTCGTTCTTCCGTTGCTTCAAGGCGCGGTCGTTCCGCCCGGTTGGGTGACGAACGACGCGTTTTTAGCAGGCTATGGCGCGGCACAAGCCGTGCCGGGACCGCTCTTCACGTTCGCCGCCTACCTTGGCGCGGTGATGACGCCCCAGCCGAACGGCTTGGTGGGCGCGATCATCTGCCTGGTCGCGGTGTTCTTGCCGTCATTCCTCCTGGTGATCGGGGCGCTTCCGTTCTGGGATGTTCTGCGGCGCGGCACGCTCGCCCAAGCCACACTTCGCGGTGTGAACGCGGCCGTGGTCGGCCTTCTTCTCGCGGCGTTCTACAACCCTGTCTGGACGTCGGGCATTATGAATGCCGGCGACTTTGCCCTTGCGGGCGCGGCGTTCCTGCTGCTGTTCATGTGGCGCACGCCGCCGTGGCTTGTTGTCGTCCTCTGCGCAATCGGGCGGGCTCTTCTCTCGATGGCCTAGTGCGGGGGGGAGCAGCCAAAGCGGAGACGCGACGCCGCTAAAGGCTGCCGGATTTCGGCGCGTTGCCCTTTTTCGGCATCGGCCGCGGTCGGCCAAACGCTGAACGTTTACGCGCAAACGGATATCGGGCCGGTGGTTGCGTCTGTATCGAACGCGATGCAACGGGAGGCGAAGGTGGCGGAAAGCGGTGATAGCGTCACCGTGTCGTGGGACCGCGACGTACAGCTCATCTTTCGCGAGACTTGAAAGCCGCGCCGACGACTGAGGTTATTGACGCCGCGCCGTCGACCCTACGTCAACCGACGCTGTGCCAAGCGTTGAGCGCGGCTGAAATCCGGAATTTCCGGACCTGCCCTGAAAGCCCGGTGGATATTTCTTCTGTCCCGGCTCGCATCTCGGCTTTTGGCCAGAGAGTATTCTATTCTATGTGATATTATACGAAGTTGTTTCGAGGACTCAGCATGCCCGACGTCAAGGACAATCAGCTCACGGCGGAACCGATCTACGAGGCGATTAAGGCCGCCATTATTGCCGGCGATTTTGCCCCGGGTGAGCCGTTGCGCCAGGACGACATCGCGCGCGCCCATGGCGTCAGCAAAATTCCGGTTCGCGAGGCCTTGCTTCGTCTCGAAGTCGACGGCTTCGTGACCTTTCGCAAGAACAAGGGGGCGTCCGTCCGCGAACTGTCGGCTGAGGAGATCCTCGCGCTGCTCGACATCCGCGTGGCGCTGGAATGCAAGGCTCTGGAGCTTGCCATTCCAAACATGATCGAAGCGGATTTCGCCGAGGCGAAGACGATCCTCAACGAATACGGGGCCGAAACCGAGACGGCTGAATGGAGCCGGCTGAATGTGCGATTCCATCAGGCGTTGTATGAGCCGTGCGGCAACGTGCCTCTGCTTGAGATGATCAGCGATGTGCGTGAGCGCATGGGACCCTTCACCCGCCTCATGTTGACCGAAACACGCGGCCGGGACAGGCCGCATGCGGAACATCAGCAGATGTTGAAGGCCTGCGAAGCCGGCGACGTTCAAGGCGCGGTGGAAATTCTCCGCCGTCACATCGAGACGACCAAGAAGGAAACAGCGGCCGCGCTGCGCCGTCGCGCGACGCGCACGGAATTGGCCGATGCGAAGGCCTGACGCGGCGGAGCGTCGGGACGCCGAAAGTCAACTTTCACCGGCAAGCTTTAGAAGCTTGGCGAACATGGCGGCTTCCAACCACACGCCCTCTTTCATCGACACCTTGCGCGCGGCGTAGCGGCGCTCGCCCGGCAGCCGTTCCGACCCTGCTTTCGCCAGAGCTGCATAGAGCAACTCCATCCGCTCCAGGAAATCCGGCGTCGACTTCGAAGGATCGATAAGCAGGAGGAAATAGCCGCCGCGCGAGGTCGTTGCCGTCTGCCCTGGCGAGGCGTCTTGAAAACCGAACTCGCCGCCGCTCAAACCGGCGGCGAGGATTTCGACCATCACGGCCAACGAAGCGCCTTTCGGTCCGCCGAACGGAAGCAGCGCGCCGCCTTCGAGGATTGCCGCGGGATCCGTCGTTGGTTCGCCGTCGCCATCGACGCCGACGCCGATCGGGATCTCATCGCCGCGCCGCACGGCATGCAGGATGTCGCCTTGCGACATGACGCTCGACGATTGATCCCAGATCATCGGCAGCGCATTTCTGCGCGGCACGGCGAAAGCCATCGCATTCGTGCCGAGCACCGCATGCCCGCCGCTCCACGCCGCCATGCGCTTTTTCGAGTTCACGCAGGCGTAGGCGACGAAGCCTTCCGTCGCAAACGGCTCGATGTCAGGCCAGAGCGCCGAGAAGTGGTGGGAGTTTCGAATCTGCAGAACGGCGATTCCGGTGTCGCGCGTGCGCGCCGTCAGCCGGTCGCGGAAACGATTGAGCACGACCTGGACAAATCCGCTGCCGGCGTCGACGCAAAGCAAACTCGGCGTTTCCGAGATCAGTTTGGGTTCGGCTTTGCCATCCGCCCAGCCAAGCCGGAGCGACGTCACGAAGCCATCGAGCCGCAGAAGGCCGTGACCTTTGACCGCGTCTCGCTCGCAGGACACCATTCGGTCGGCCACCGGCGCGGCGTTAGCCTCGGACATTCCGGCCCGTTGCAGCGCCAAGCGAACGAGACGATCGAGCGCGTCGAGGCTGATCTGGGTCTTGTCCTGCATCGAAGCCCCCAAGCTGCCACGGATTTCGGCATTGAGTTTAGTATACGATCATATTATTAACGGATACGAATAATCCGAGCAAACCGGACGCTCGCAGCGGGGAACAGCCTGCCATGTCTTCACCCACCACCGCCGTCGTTGGAACGGGCATCGTCGGCATCGCGACCGCGTATTACCTGGCCAAGCAGCACGGGCAGGGCAACATCACGCTGGTAGATCGCTCCCAACCGATGACCTTCACGTCGGCGCAGTCCGGCGAGAATTATCGCAATTGGTGGTCGCATCCGACCATGGTCGACTTCACCAATCGCAGCATCGCGCTGCTTGAAGAGATCGCGCGCGACAGCGGCAACCGGATCAACATGACACGGCGCGGCTACGCCCTTGCGACGCGCGAAAGCGACATCGACACGCTGGTCGCGGAGCTGCGCAAAGGTTTCGGCGACAAGGTCGATGCGCTGTTGCGATTCCATACCGGTGGCAGCGCGTCGACCTATTACCCGTTTGAGAAGCCGGACTGGGAAGGCGTGCCGGATGGCGTCGACATCGTGCAAAACCAGGATTTGATCCGCAGCCGCTTCCCGAGCTTCGATCACGCGATCCGCTCGATCATTCATGTGCGTCGTGGCGGCGACATCAGCGGCCAGCAGCTCGGCATGTATATGTTGGAGTATCTGCGCGAGGCAGGCGCTTCCCGCGTCATTGGCGAAGTTAAAAGCATCGCGGCGGGCAATGGCTTTCGCGTCGAGGTCTCGACAACGGATGGTGTCAAGCAACTTCAGGCCGATCGGATCGTCAACGCCGCCGGTCCCTTTGCCGGGAAAATCGCCGCCATGCTCGGCGTCGATCTGCCGTTGCAGAACGTGTTGCAGCAAAAAATTTCCTTCGAAGATAGCGCCGGAGCGGTTCCGCGCGCACAGCCGTTTTCGATCGACCTCGATCCACAGCTTATCGATTGGACCGATGAAGAGCGCGCAATGCTCCGGCAGGATGCGGACGCTGCATGGATGGCGGAGAAGATGCCGGGATCGATCCATTGCCGTCCCGATGGTGGTGACGGCGGCAAGTGGATCAAGCTCGGCTGGGCTTTCAACAACACGCCGAGCGAAGCGCGTTGGGAGCCCGCGTTCGATGACAATTTCCCGGACATCGTTCTGCGCGGTGCGTCGCGGCTGACGCCGGCGCTGAAGACCTATTACGGGCGGCTGCCGCGCGGCATGCATCATTACGGCGGCTATTACACGATGACGAAGGAAAACTGGCCGCTCATTGGGCCGATGGGTCCGGAAGGCGCGTTCATGAACTGCGCGCTGTCGGGCTATGGCACGATGTCGGCTTGCGCCGCCGGCGAACTTTGTGCGGCTTGGATCGCGAACGCACCGCGCCCCGCCTATGCGGATGGCTTCTCGATGGCGCGCTATGCGAACGCGCAGATGATGGCGTCATTGCTCGACACCGACAAAGGCGTGTTGTGACGAGCAGCTGATGACAGCTGTCAGATGAAGGTCCGATAAACGCGGATGCGGGTGAGCTTCACGCGCTTGAACCGGATGCGCTTTTGGCGGCCTTCACGTCGCCGAGCAGTTTTCCGCCGGACGCCCAGTTATGGTCGTCGACATCGCTGAAGACGAGGCTGACGCTCTCGCGCGTGCAGCTGAGTTCGCGGACCATCGCATCGGTTATGGCCGCCGCGGCCTTGCGCTTTTGCTCGATCGTGCGTCCGCTCGAGAGCGCGATGTGGACGTGAGGCATGGGCGTATCCTTTTTCGATTACGCGGATAGGAGCGTGACGGATCGGAGCAGTTCAAATGATACCGCGTTCAGGCAGCGGCGTGCCGTCTTTGATGCGCTGCCAACCAAGGCGCGTGAGATCGATCGTCTCGAAACGTCCTTTGAGAATGAGTTCGGCCATCGCCAGACCGCAACCCGGGGAATGCATCAGGCCGTGGCCGGAGAAGCCCGCCAGCATGTGGAAGTTGCCGAGGCCATCGGCGCCGGGCCCGATAACGACGTTGCCGTCGAAATCGTTCTGGTCATAGAGCCCAGGCAAAGTCGCCTTGCACTTCGTGCGCTCGAATTGCGGGAAGCGGTGCGCGAGGGCTGGCCACACGACGTTCTCGAAGTAGTCGTGGTCGACGTCGAAGTTGAAGCCACGCGGCTCTTGCAGCGTCGGGACGCCGCCGGAATAGCCCTTTCCCTCCGGCCGGAACGCTAGGCGATTGACGTCTTTGAGAAGGGGCAGCGGTTCGATCTCGTCCTCGCACTCGAAATAGTGCTCATAGCGGCGCAGCGGTTCGATCGGCACCGCGAAGCCGAGCATCGCGCAGATGGTCTTGGCCCATGCCCCGGCGGCGTTGATGTAGTGCGTAGCCTCGATACGGGTGCCCCTGCTCGTCACCGTCGCTGTGACCTGCGCGCCGTTGCGCTCCATGCCGGTGACTTCTTCGGCAAGGAACGTCGCGCCCAGCGATTGCGCTTTCTTGCGGAAACCCATGAGCACGGAATGCGGGTCGAGCCAGCCATCATCCGGCGACAGCACGGCCGCGCCGAGATCGTCGACCTTCATCGAAGGGAAGCGATGCTTGATCTCGTTGGGCGCAAGCCAGATCACGTTGCAGCCCATCGACCGTTCGGTGTCGTAGTTTGCCTTGAGCGTGTCGATCGCACTCGGCGGCACGATGAATATGTAGCCGTTCTTCTTGAAACCGATCTCCGCCGGAACGCCGTTCACCGCCATCGCCTCGGGGAAACTGGCGAAGAAGGGGATGGAGAAATTCGACAGCGCGATATTTTCCGGCAGCGAGAACAGTCGCCGAAAGCCGCCTGACGCACGGGGCGACGACGCAAGCGCGTATGTCGGATCGCGCTCGATGACCGTGACCCCAAGCGTCGGCGCCATCGTTCTCAGGAAGTAGGCGACGCTCGAGCCAATCGCACCGCCGCCGATGATCGCTACGTCCGTCTTCATCGTTGTTTCGCTTTGTAGATTCGAGAGACGTCACCGCAAGCGCGTTCGCTGGAGATAAGATTATCTTTGAGCGTATACGTTTGTGTCAATAGAGGATAAGTTAGCTGAACTGACAGCATCTGTCGGGGAAGGAGCTGCGAATGTCGTCGAGCGATGCCATTCGGACGATTGAAACCCACACGGAGGGGATGCCGACCCGCATCATCGTCGGCGGAGCGCCGGCCATTCCTGGGGCGACGATGCGCGAGCGCTTCGCCTTCGCGGATCGGCATCTGCATAATCTGCGTGGACTGTTGATGAACGAGCCGAGAGGACATGCGGCGATGTTCGGCGCATTGCTTGTTCCCGCGGCGCGCGCGGATGCGGATTGCGGCGTCATCTACATGAGCGCAAGCGGCTTCGTGCCGATGTGCGGGCATGGAACGATCGGCCTCGCGACGGCGCTCGTCGAGAAGGGGATGGTGAGCGTTCGCGAGCCGGTGACGGAGGTGCGCCTGGACACGCCGGTGGGACTCGTTCTCGCAAGCGTCGAGGTCGCATCCGGCAAATCGCGCGCGGTCACGATGACCAACGTTCCATCCTTCGTTGCTGCCGAGGACGTCCGCCTCGACATTCCAAATTTCGGCGCCGCGACGGTCGACGTCGCCTATGGCGGAAATTTCTACGTGATCCTCGATGTGGCGCAGCTCGGAAAATCCCTGTCGATCGACGCATTGCCGGAACTCATGGATCTCGGTCTCGCAGCCATCAGAGCCGCGCGCGAATCCGTGCCGATAATTCATCCCGACGACACGCAAGCGAGCGTGCTGAAAGCCGCCGTTTTGACCGAGGCCGCAACCGCCACGGCGCCGGCAAAAAACCTGATGGTGAAGGAGCCGCGTTACTTCGACCGTTCACCTTGCGGCACCGGCACATCAGCGCGGATGGCCTTGGAGTATCGCAAAGGGAGACTCGGGCTTCGGCAAGCCTTCCTGCACGAATCCATTCTCGGCACCGCTTTCGAGGGCAAGCTTATCGAGGAAACAAAAGTCGGACGAATGACCGCGGTCGTTCCTCAAATCAAAGGCCGTGCCTGGATCACGGGGGCATCAGAATTCGTCATCGATCCGTCCGATCCGTTTCCGACAGGATTCAAATTCTGAAAGACGCTGCGCATTCATTTGCTCACGGCAAGACCGCAGCGGCAAAGGGTATTCGAGCGGCTCAT
The DNA here is from genome assembly GCA_017304555.1 of Hyphomicrobiales bacterium. Classification (GTDB taxonomy): domain Bacteria; phylum Pseudomonadota; class Alphaproteobacteria; order Rhizobiales; family Xanthobacteraceae; genus JAFKKS01. Next base: position 21,286 of record JAFKKS010000164.1, on the reverse strand, counting down.
ATTATTTCTTGACATAATAGTATCCGATTTGCAAAATTCGAATACGAGACTATGCATTAATGCAGCGACCGCGCGGTCGTGATTGGCCTTTGAGCCTACGTGTGACGACAATGAGAAGTGGAGCTCGATACGGGTTGCACGGCACTTTGTAGAATTCCAAACGCAAAGGCTGAGGCCCGCGGAAACATATCGGGACGATCACGACCGAAATCAGCGCCCGTTAAATGCCATCTGGGTCGCGTCAACTTAACGCAACAATCAAAAGGAAAGGGAGGTCACATGAGCAAACTCAATAAGCTGGTAACAGCAATCGGCGTGGCGATAGCGTTTGCAGCGGTCAGTTCGGCCGGCGCAGCCGAATTTCCGGCCGGCTCGAAGATGGCTGAGCTCGCCAAGGCCGGGAAAATCAAAGTCGGCGTCCAGACGCAGTATCCGCTGATCGGCATGAAGACGCTGTCGGGCTACGAAGGCTTCGACGTCGATATCGCCAGGCTGCTCGCCGCGAAGCTCGGCATCAAGAACGAGAACATCGAGTTTGTCCCGGTGACGACGCCGACGCGCGAGCCGTTCCTGGAGCAGCAAAAGGTCGACATGGTGATTGCGGCCTACAGCATCACGCCCAATCGCGAGAAGGTCATCGACTTCGCCGGACCTTATCTGCCGTCTCCAAGCGGCGTCATGGTGAAGAAGGGCAATCCGCTCGGCATCAAATCAATGGACGACTTGATCGGCAAGAAATTGTGCGGGCCGAGCGGAAGCAATCAGGAATCGTTCATCAGTGCGCACTTCCCCGAAGTGCGAAAGACCATGGTGCTGTTCGACTCCAGCGCCAAGTGCGCGCAAGCGGTCATCAACGGTCAGGCCGACGCGTCGACGACCGAAGTGGCGATCCTTGCGGCGCTGGCGAAACAAAATGAAGGGCAGCTGCAAGTTCTCGGTATCAACTACGACATGTCGCTTTACGGCATCGGCCTGACCAAGACCGAGGACAAGACGTTCTGTAAGTGGATCAACAAGACGTTGGTCGAGCTTGAAAAAGATGGCTCCTGGGCGAAGGCCTACAACGAGACGATCGGCACGGTCGTCCCGGGCGGTGCGCCGAAGCCGCCGGAGGTTGGCGGTTCCTGCCCGGGCTAAGTCAAGGGACGCCTACGGCGTGACGCATAGATGAGCGTGATGTAGGCTCGAAAGCCGAAGCGGCGATGTGATGACGTGCAATCACGTCGCCGCTTGTCAGGCGAGCGGATAACCACAATCGTTGCGAGGTTATCGTTTTGAATGAGCTCATTGGCGCCCTCCCGATACTTCTGCACGCATTCGTCACGACTCTCGAACTCACATTTCTGGCTGCGCTGACGTCGCTCGTCGTCGGAATCATCGCGGCCGCCATGCGCGTGTCGCCGGTGCCGCCGCTACGTTGGGCTGTCTCGGTCTATGTCCGCTTTGTCCGCAATACGCCGCTCACCATCGTGTTCTTCATCACGGTGTTCGGTCTGCCGCAGGTCGGCATAAACTTTTCGTTTTTCGCGTTCGCGCTTTTGGCGCTCACGCTCTACACGGGCACTTTCGTTGCCGAGACGCTGCGCGCCGGCATCCAGGCGATTCCCATCGGGCAGATCGAGGCTGCCCGCGCCACGGGCCTGACATTCATCCAAGTTCTGCGTTACGTCGTTCTTCCGCAAGCTTTGCGCAGCGTCGTGCCGCCGCTCGCGAGCGTCTTCATCGCTCTCTTCAAAAATACGTCGATCGCCAGCGCGTTCGGCGTGGCGGAAGCGATCGGCACCATGACGAACATGGTGAACGTGCACAGCACGATCGTGCTGTGGGTCATGGGTGCGACGGCCATCATTTACATCGCTTTTGCGCTGCTCTTTGGGCGGGCGTTTGCCTGGTTGGAGCGAAAGGCGTTGATCGTCCGATGACGGGTGCGGACAGCCATCTCTTCGACGCGCCGGGGCCGAGAGCAGTCCGGCGCACGATCATTGGCAGCGGTGTTGCGGCCGTGTTTGCTGTCGCCCTTATCGTTTACGTCTTGATGGAACTGTCCGCCAAAGGGCAACTCAGCGCGGCGAAATGGTCGCCGTTTTTGAAGTACGATCTGATCAAGTTCCTGCTGCACGGGCTTGCTTACACGGCCGGAGCGGCCGTCGTTTCTCTCGGGCTCGCGCTTGTTTTGGGGATTGCTCTCGGGGTCGGACGCCTGACCCGAACGGCGATCATACGTATGCCCTGCGTGGCGATCGTGGAGCTGGGGCGCGGCTTGCCCGTGCTGCTCAGTATGCTGTTCCTCTTTCTTGCATTCCCGCTCGCCTTTCACATCGACCTGCCGGCGTTCTGGACGGTCGTGCTGGCGCTCGTGCTCTACAACGGCGCGGTCATCGCGGAGATCGTACGCGCGGGCGTGCTCACGCTCCCGAAGGGCCAGCGCGAGGCTGCCTTTGCGATAGGCCTGACGGGGACGCAGACGATGCGGCTCGTCCTCCTACCGCAAGCCTTGAGGATCATGCTTCCGAGCCTGATCAGCCAGTTGGTCGTTCTGATCAAGGATAGCGCGCTCGGCTTCATCGTCGGATATCAAGAGCTCACCGCGCAGGCGCAGTCGGCAGCGCTGCTCTTCAACAATCCGCTGCAGACTTACGTCGTCGTCGGCGTGGTCTACATCCTCGTCAATTCGGTCTTGTCGGAGGCAAGCACCTATCTCGGCGAGCGGCAGAAGCGAACGTTGAGCCAGAAAGTCGTTACAGCCGGCGATGCTGTGACGATCGAATCCCGTTGACCGATACACAAGGAGCCCAGGTCATGCCGGATTCGCTCATCGTGCTGGACAAGGTCAATAAGTGGTTCGGCGGGCTGCATGCTCTGCGTGACATCAATCTCAGCGTGAAAGCGGGGGAGGTGGTTGTCGTTGCCGGGCCATCCGGTTCGGGTAAGTCGACGATGTGCAGAACCATCAATCGGCTGGAGACGATCGACAACGGCACGATCTTCGTGAACGGCGAGCCTCTTCCCGCCGAGGGGCGGGAACTTGCGAAGCTGCGCTCTGAAGTTGCGATGGTTTTTCAGCAATTCAATCTTTTCTCCCACCTCAACATTCTCGACAACGTTGCGCTCGGGCCGATGAAGGTGCGCAGACAGCCCAAGGCGGAGGCGCATCAGCAGGCGCGTGACCTTTTGGTCCGCGTGGGCATCGGCGATCAAGCGGAAAAATACCCGGCGCAACTCTCAGGCGGCCAACAGCAGAGGGCGGCCATTGCGCGGGCGCTCGCCATGCGCCCGAAGGCGATTCTGTTCGACGAGCCCACTTCGGCGCTGGACCCGGAGATGGTCAACGAGGTGCTGGAGGTCATGACGCAGCTCGCGCGCGACGGGATGACGATGCTCGTCGTGACCCACGAGATGGGATTCGCCCGCCGCGTCGCCCATCGCGTGGTCTTCATGGATACCGGGCAGATTGTCGAGGAGGCTCCGCCTGAAGCCTTCTTCACGAATCCGCAAACCGAACGCGCGCGCGATTTCCTCGGCAAGATTCTCAAATAGCGCGTGTGACGCTTGCCGATAGATTCGGTGTCTCTTTAATCAATGGAAGCCGCGAGATGTCTGCAAAGTTTGAATGCGTCGATCACCCCGTATTTGCGGTGAACGATCTGAACGTCGCCGGTGATGCGTTTCGAAAACTTGGCTTCGTGGTGCCTCCGATCGGCAAGCACCAGGAATGGGGCACCGGCAACATCTGCATCATGTTCGCGCGCGATTATCTCGAGATCCGCGGCATCGCGGATCGCAGCCGCTATCTGGCTGGGCTGGAGGAATTCCTCGCTGACGGAGAAGGTTTGATCGGCGTCGCGTTCGGGACGCCGTCGGCGGACGAGCGTTATCGGGCTTTGCAGGAGGCGGGCGTCGCGGCGATGGAGCCGCGGGGCCTCCAGCGGCGTCTGGAACTTCCCAACGGCAACGCCATCAACCCGCGCTTTCGCAACGTCATGCTGCATCCGGAAGACCATCCCGGATTCTTCCATGCCAATTTTTGCCAGCACCTGACCTTTGACGAACTCCGCCAGCCGGGCTGGCTCGACCATCCCAACACGGCCGTGTCCGCGGGGAAGATCGTCGGGGTCGTCGACGATCTCGGCAATGCTCAGACGAAGTATGAAACTCTCTTCGGCAAAGGCATCGTGTCGCGCAGCGGAGACGCCGTCTGGCTTCGCTTCCCTATCGGCGCGCCGGTTGAGCTGATCACGCCTGCGACGGCGGAAGAGCGTCGCATCGACCAGCCGAAGCGCGGCACGAACTATATGGCCTCGCTGGAGATCAATGTTCGCAACTTCGACACGCTCCAGTCGGTGCTGAAGGAAAACGGAGTGGGCTTCCATCTCGACGGCGGGGCGTTCGTCGTCGATCCGAACCAGGCATGCGGAGCTCGTCTCAGCTTCGTGGACATCGACCATGGGCGAGAATGATCCGTGGGATGAGGAGCGGCGGCAGCCCGCTTCGTTGCCGCGATCCCTCTGGGCGCAGATCTCGCCTCCTGCGCCTCCGACGGCACGCGCGGTCGAGGACGCGCGGGTCGATGTCGTAATCATCGGCGCCGGATATACGGGTTTATCGGCCGCGATCCATCTGGCTCAGGCCCGCGTCAAGATCGCCGTGATCGAAGCGGCCGAGTCGGGTTGGGGTGCGTCGGGGCGAAACGGCGGGCAGGTTATTCCCGGGCTGAAAATCGATCCGGAGGACGTGCTGCGCGTTCTCGGTCAGGAGCGCGGCAAGCGCATCGTTGAGTGGGCCGGGGCCGCGCCGGACCTGGTGTTCGATCTTATCCGGCAGTTCGATATCGATTGCAGCCCGGTCCGCAACGGTTGGATTCAACCGGCCTATACCAAGGCGAGCCTCAAGATCATCGAGTCGCGCTGCCGGCAGTGGCAGGAACGCGGCGCACCGGTCGAAATGCTCGACCGCGCGAAGCTGCCCGAGATTCTCGGAACACCGAAATATGTCGGCGCCTGGATCGACAGGCGGGCAGGGTCGATCAACCCGCTCGCTTATTGCCGCGGGTTGGCCAAGGCGGCCCTCGATGTGGGCGCGACGATTTTCACATCCACGCCGGCGAAGACGCTCACGCGGAACGGCAACCTCTGGAACGTCGCCACGCCGGATGCTTTATTCACCGCCGACCATGTGATCGTGGCGACGGGCGCCTATTGCGGAGACCTGGTGCCGGGCCTGCGTAAAACGATCGCCGCCGTTCGGCTCGGCGAGGTCGCGACGAAGCCGCTGAACGACGAGATGCTGTCGAAGATTCTCCCCGGCCGGCAGCCTGTGTCGGATTGGCGCCGCCTTCTCGCATCGTTCCGGATCACGCCCGACGGCCGGCTCATGATGGGCGGCACGACGGCGAGCAGCGGGCCGGAAACGACCGCCATCCGCGACAGCATTCATCGCGCCGGGCGTGATCTCTTCGGGCACTTCGGCGCGTTGCAGTGGGATTATTTTTGGAGCGGCCTTTTTGCCGTGACGACCGACAAGCTGCCGCATCTCTACGAGCCGCAACCCAATCTGCTTATGGCGCTGGGATGCAACGGACGCGGAATCGCGTTGTCGACGGCGCTGGGAAAAGTGTTGGCCGAACGGGTGCAGGGGACCGCCCCGCAGGATCTGGTGCTGCCGGTGTCCGCGCTCGAGCCGATCCCGTTTCATTTTCTTTATCCGCCAAGCATGGCCATCATGGTCGGCTGGAAAGGAATCCAAGACAGGATCGACCGCGCGCTGAGCTAGGGCATCTCGCGCTGCCCAGGTCGCACTTCGCTACGCGCATTCTTGCGACAAGGTTTTGAATATGAGGGTCAAGCAAACGGTATCGCTCGTCACGGCGCACGCGGAAGGCGAAGTCGGCAACGTGCTCGTCGGCGGCATCATCGATGTGCCCGGCCGCACCGCGTTCGAGAAGATGGAATACTTGCGGGATTCGAACGACAGCTTGCGGCGGGCGATCCTGTTCGAGCCGCGCGGCTCGCTTTGTCAGGCCGTCAACGTTCTCCTGCCGACCGCAAATCCGAACGCGGACATGGCCTTCGTCATCATGGAGGCGACGAAATATCCGGCGATGTCCGGCTCCAACACCATGTGTGTTGCGACGGTCATTCTCGAGACGGGCATTCGCCCCATGATCGAGCCGGAGACGAAGCTGGTCCTCGAGTCTCCGGGCGGACTCATCGAGGCGCGGTGCACCTGCCATGACGGGAAAGTCGAGCGCGTCACGCTTCGCATGTTGCCGTCCTTTGTCCTGGAGAAAAACGTTTCCGTCGACGTCGAAGGTTACGGCACCCTTAGCGTCACGGTCGCCTACGGCGGGATATTCTATGCTATCGTGGATGCGGAGGCTTTGGGCCTCAAACTCAATGCCCAATCGGCAAGAGACCTTGCGACCGCCGGCGTCTCGATACGGGATGCCGTCAATCGCACGATCGATGCGGTTCATCCGGAGAATCCGAAGATCAGGCGCGTTGCAAATGTCATCATTGCAGGCAAGATGAAGCGGGGCGCCTCCGGAGCGTTGGAAACGGTGAGCGCCACGGTGATCGGAAATGGTAGGTTGGATCGCTCGCCCTGTGGAACCGGCGTCTCCGCGCGCATGGCACTTCTGCTGCAGGACGGCGTTCTGGATGTCGGGGAGGCCGTCATCCACCACTCGATCTTCGGAACCAATTATCGCGGCCGGATTCTCGGCGAGACGACCGTTGGCGGCCTGCCCGCGATCTATCCAGAGATCTCCGGAAGAGCTTGGGTCACCGGCCTCTACAATGTTTTCATCGATCCGGATGACCCGTTGGCGGAAGGCCATTGCCCCGGCGACGTGTGGGTCTCACAGGGCTGAAATTTTGTACTTCGCATAGGAGAAGGCCACAGCGATACGTGATGCGTCGCCGGAGAAAGACACCCGTGGAGTGAAAGCAGTCCAGACAACTTCGTTCGTAACGTTGGTGCACTGAAGGAGGAACAGATGACTGGTCTCAAGATACGAGCCGCCTTGCCTCTGATTCTCGGAACTCTCTTTCTAGCCACCCCCGCGAAGGCGACAGTCCCTATCTCGCCCGATGCCATTCGGAACGCGGCCGGCGACGTCGGCAACATTGTCGATGTTCAAGCGCGCTTCTGGCGCGGTCGGCAATATTGCTGGTACTTCGACGGATGGCGCGGCCCAGGCTGGTACTGGTGCGGTTATCGGATGCGGCGCGGGTTCGGCTGGGGCGGCGGCTCCGGCTGGCATGGATGGCATCCCCCGCGGCGGCCAGGAGTGAGGCCTCCCCACGCCGGCCGCCCGCCGCATGCTGGCAGGCCGCCCCATGCCGGACGCCCGCCCCACGCCGGCAGGCCACCGAGTGCTGGTAGGCCTCCTCACGCTGGCCGGCCTGGCGGAGGTGGCGGACGGCCGAGCCGGCCCGGCGGAGGCGGTGGACGGCCCGGAAGCGATAGTCGTCGATGATCTGAAGCGCGGATCTCAGCGAAAAATTTCGTGCGGCGCGGCGGCGAGGTCGGTGTCGTGCCGTACGGTTCCATTTGTATTTTTATTCCGTCGATCTGGCCGAGAACGACGCGCATCCGTGACGCGACATGAGCGCGCGTTGGCCTGATGGCGGGGAGCAAACCGCGCAGCGCATTGCCCGTTGCTGCGAGAGCTTGTCGATGCGACGAACCTGTGGAGGAGCATCCATGACATCCCGATTAATCACTACAGCCGTGCTCTTGGCCCTTTCGGCAACGGCCGTCGCGCAGGCGCAGACAACGCCGCCGCCGGCGGGCTCCACGCTTTTCCAGAACGTCCGAATCTTCGACGGCAAAAACGGATCCCTTTCCCCTGCCTCCAACGTGCTCGTGAAGGGCCACATCATTGAACGGATCTCGACGGAAACGATCAACGCCGAGTCCGGGACACAAGTGATTGCAGGAGGCGGGCGGACGCTGATGCCCGGCCTGATCGATGCTCATTGGCATGCGATGCTGATCCGCCCCAATCCCGCGCAGGCCATCGACGGCGATCTCGGTTACAACAATATCGCCGCAGCCGCCGAAGCAACCGACACGCTGATGCGCGGCTTTACAACCGTGCGCGACGTCGGCGGGCCGTCCTTCGGGCTCAAGCAGGCGATCGACGAAGGAATCGTTCCGGGACCACGTTTTTTTCCCTCCGGTGCGATGATCACGGTGACAAGCGGCCACGGCGACTTCCGGCAGCGCACCGAGTTGCCTCGCACGATCGGCGGCATGCTCTCCCGCATGGAGCGTATCGGCGGCAGCATGGTCGCCGACAGCCCGGACGAGGTCCGCGTGCGCGTTCGCGAACAGCTCATGCTAGGCGCGTCGCAGATCAAGCTCACGGCGGGCGGCGGCGTGTCGTCGCCCTTCAGTCCGATCGACGTGATGACGTTCACCGAGGAAGAACTCCGCGCGGCCGTCGAGGCCGCGGAAAACTGGGGGACATATGTCACCGTTCACGCCTTCACGTCGGCCGCGATACAGCGTTCGATCGCCGCCGGTGTGAAGTGCATCGAGCATGGATTCCTGATGGATGAGGCGACCGCCCGTCTGATGGCGGAGAAAGGCATCTGGCTCAGCACGCAGCCACTTCCCGAGGAAATGCGCACCGGCCTTCCTGTCGGCAGCGTTCAACGAGAGAAGGCCGACGAGGTCTGGCCAGGGATCGGCCGGACATACGAACTCGCGAAGAAGTACAAGCTGAAAACGGCCTGGGGCACCGACATCCTTTTCTCGCATGCCCTCGCGAAGCGCCAGGGAGCCATTCTGGCCTCGCTTGCGCGCTGGTACACGCCCGCCGAGGCGCTTGTCATGGCGACAGGGACCAATGCCGAACTCCTCACCTTGTCAGGAAAGCGCAGCCCCTACCCCGGAAAGCTCGGCGTTGTGGAGCAGGGCGCGTTTGCGGACTTGCTCTTGGTCGATGGAAACCCGTTGGAGAACATCGACCTCATCGCCGATCCCGACAAGAATTTCATGGTGATCATGAAGGACGGGAAGACGTACAAGAATACACTTCCCAAGTGAGCCCCCGCTTGTCGGCATAAGCCCGTGCGCTCCTCTGCATGGGGAGCGCGTGGTCGCGGCATGGCTTGCATCCGAGTTGTGCCGCGTGATTACTTAGTGCGAGCGCGCGATGTGCGCGTTCCGAGAGAAATTGTCACATGAGGTTGTCGTGGCGAGTGTTTTGGCAAGCGCCGCCGGCCTCTTGCGCCTCCAATTTAGTAAACTATGTGGCGTTGGGCTGGCGCTCGGCACGCTCTTCTTCGCGGCGTCGCTGACGCCGACGCTTGTTCCCCGCACCTATTTGACTCAGGGCGTCTTGGCGGGCGTCTCGTTCGGCGCTGGATACGGTCTTGGTGTGCTGGGAAACTGGCTCTGGACGTATTTGGAGCTGCCGAGAATTGCGGAGCGCCGGCGGCGTACCGGCGTCTTGCTGCTCGCCGCATTGTGCCTCGTGATCTGCATCATCTATCTCTGGCGGGCGGCGGAATGGCAGAATTCCATTCGCGCCTTGATGCAGCTCGAGCCGGTCAGTAGCGCGCATCCGTTCACGGTCTGCGCCGCCGCGCTCGTCACCTTTGCCGTCTTGATCCTGCTGGCGCGTTTGTTCGCGTATGCGGCGCGTGCGCTGTCGGCGCGAGCGAGCCGGTTCGTTCCAAGGCGGGTTGCCATTGTCATCGGCTATTCCGCCGCGATCTTCCTGTTCTGGTCGCTTGCCAGCGGCGTTCTCTTGCGCACGACGTTCCAGTTCGTCGAATCGACGTTTCGCGAACTCGACGCCTTGATCGAGCCGGAGCGTCCCCAGCCGACGGACCCGGCAAGGGCGGGAAGCGTGGCGTCGCTGCTCAAATGGGACGAGCTCGGCCGGGCCGGGCGGGAGTTCATCGCATCGGGTCCGAGCGCGGCCGAAATCACGGCTTTCACCAAGAAGGCGGCACGCGAACCGATCCGTGTCTATGTCGGCTTGCGCGGAGCGGAGAGCGTCAAAGCGCGGGCCGAATTGGCTCTGGCGGAGTTGAAACGCGTCAAAGCCTTTCAGCGTGCGGTCCTGGTTGTGATCACGCCGACAGGCACCGGCTGGGTCGATCCGTCCGCAATGGATGCGCTCGAATATCTACACCAAGGCGACGTCGCAAGTGTCGCCGTTCAATACTCTTATATGTCGAGCCCGTTATCGCTGCTCCTCCAACCCGAGTATGGATCGGCAACGGCACGTGCCCTCTTCTCCGCCGTCTACGATTACTGGACCACGCTTCCGAAAGATCAGCGGCCGCGGCTTTATCTGCATGGGCTCAGCCTCGGCGCGATGAATTCGGAAAGATCGGTGGAGCTTCTCGATATGATCGGTGATCCGATCAACGGCGCGCTTTGGAGCGGCCCGCCGTTCGGCAGCAGACTGTGGCGCGCCTTTACGGATGGTCGCGCACCCGGCACGCCGGCGTGGCTGCCGACGTATCGTGACAGCCGCGCCGTGCGATTCATGAATCAAGATGGCTCACGCGTCCCACGCGGAACGCCCTGGGGGCCGCTGCGGATCGTCTATCTGCAATACGCCAGCGACGCTGTGACTTTCTTCGATCCACACGGTTTCTACCAACGTCCGGCCTGGCTCGATCCGCGCGGGCCGGATGTCTCACCGGAGTTCCGTTGGTATCCGATTGTCACCACCTTGCAGATCGGTCTGGACATGGCGATGGCGACGACAACCCCGATGGGCTACGGCCATGTCTTCGCACCGGAGCATTATGTCGACGCCTGGGTCGCGGTCACCGATGTTCAGAACTGGTCCGACGACGAACTCGCCGCCTTAAAGAAGCATCTGCGCGCGGCGGCTGACGCCAACGCCGCACGCAGACAGAGCGCCTACGGCGATCGGGGCGGCTGACGCGCCATCGATCGAGGCGAACGAGCGCGTCTGTTTTCTATCGCGAAAGTGATCGACCGATCACTTCGGCTGCTTAAACGGCCAGCCTTTCGATTGAACGCAAGGCGCTGCCGAGTTCATCCTCGGTGTTGAAGCAGTGCACTGAAAGGCGCGTAACACCCTCTACGCCGAGGAACTTCGCTGCTAGCGGCGACCCATGCACGCCTCCGGCAGTCACGATCCCATCGTCCTTGTAGAGTCTTTCAGACACGGTCTGAGCGGACATTCCATCGACGACGAATGAGATGATCCCCGTCTGCGGATAATTCCCCGGTCTCGCGCCGAAATGACGGACCTTTCGAATGCCGGACAGTCCGTTGAGAAAGTAATTCGCCAGCTCTTGAATGCGGTGAGAAACGCGGTTCCGTCCTAATGTGTCGGCAAAATCGAGAGCGGCTCCAAGTCCTATGACACCGGCCGTATTGATGATGCCGGACTCGTGTCGGAAAGGCAGAGCCTTCAACGCGTATGTGTGCTCATCGATGAGGTCGGTCGACTGGCCGCCGACGAGAAGTGGATTGAGTTGGCTGAGAAGCTCTTCGCGCCCCCAGAGAAAGCCGATGCCTTGCGGCCCAAGAAGCGCCTTGCGCCCACACGAAACGACGAAGTCGCACCCCAGCTTTTGAACATCGACCTCAATTCGTCCCTCCGACTGCGCAGCGTCGACCATCACCAACACGCCATGCTTGTGCGCGACGGCGCAAACCGCCTCGATGTCCTGGATGCATCCCAGCATGTTGGAGACGTGATGCATCGAGATCAGACGGGTGCGCGAGGTGATGAGACGAGCGACGTCAGCGGGATCGATGAGGCCGTCTGACCCGGCGGGCTTGACGTATTTCACCGAAACGCCGGCCGTCGATTCCAGCCGGATCCAGGGCAGCAAATTGGACTGGTGCTCCAGCGGCGTGATGATGACCTCGTCGCCGGGCTTCCAGTTCAGTCCATTAGCAACGATGTTCACGGCCTCGGACGTGTTCTTGGTGAACACGATCTCGGCGGGCGACTTCGCGTTCAGGAAAGCGGCGAGGTTCGCGCGAATGGCGTCGACCCTGTCCGTGATCCGCGACTCGAGTTGCGTAACGCCGGAGCGATAATTCAGCGGTGTCGACCGATAGTAGTCGCTCATCGCGTCAATAACCGCGAGCGGCGGCGGGGAACAGGACGCGTTGTTGAAATACTTGATCGCGGGATCGAGACTGAAATTTGCGCGAACTTCTTCTGCACGAAGCGGGGCCGTCGACGCGTCCTGACTCATCTCTTCCTCATTCAAATTTCAGTCGCGGCGATGAAGACACCGAGGCTCGGTTGGGTGCGGAGTTTTCAGTTGAATCGATCATTCCAAGGGCGAGGTGGAACCCACAATAACGTCGGCATCGGCGCGTGGCCATGGCTCCCGCGTCGCCAACACGGCTTTGTGTGCGCGCCGCCGCTTGCTCACCGTACCGGCGACAGCAACCTCGCGTTACGCAGCGGATCGCAACCGGCTGATCTCCTGCAGCGCACTTGCAGCGATCTTCATCTGCTCGCTGGTGTTGTAGAACTCGATGCAGAACCGCAAATATCCTGCTTGCATCGAGCAGAAAATCTTATGGTTTCGGAGAACCGCTTGGACCTCGGCTTCGGCGCCTTTCGGATAATAGACACAAACGATTCCCGAACGGCGTTCAGGGTCGGTAGGTTCGACGACTTTTAGAGGCACGTCCGCGAGCAGCGAGCGGAACTCGGCTTCCAACGTACGAATGGTGCTTTCGATGTTGTCGATTCCGAGCTCGAGAATCAATTCGACGCCGCGAGAGATCGCCAGAACGCCGTTGAAGTTGGGGCTGCCCGCTTCGAGGCGTCGCGCATTGGGGTGCCACTCGAGATAATCGAATTGCGTGGTCAGCGCCGGCGGCGGCACGTAATTGATCACGCTCTGATAGGACGCATAAGGCGGAATGAGGTCCGAAACGATGCGGTCGCTACAGTAGACGAACCCTGCGCCCAGCGTCCCCAGCAGGCCCTTGTGTCCTCCGGCCGCCAAGTAATCGATATTGCACTCCCTCACATCGAGCTTCAGACGGCCGACGCTCTGAACTCCGTCCACGACGAAAATGATATTGCGCGCGCGACATTCGGCGCCGAGCGCTCGCAGATCGACGGAATGCCCGGTGGTGAACTGCGCCGATGATATCGCGAGCGCCTTGGTGCGCTCGTCGCAGCGCGCCAACAGAGCCGCGATGTTCACTTCGCCGTTCTGCGTGCGAACGACCCGCAGCTCCAAGCCTCTGCGGCGCTGATTCATCCAGGGAAAGAGGTTGGCTTCATGCTCTTGGTCGCAGACGACGGCATTGTCGCCTGGAGCGACCTCGATGGACGCCGCAGCGATCGACAAACCTTCAGCCGTGTTTTTTGTGAAGGCGATTTCGTGTGCGTGGCAGTTAAGGAGTGAAGCGAGGCGACCGCGCGCCTCGTTGACGATGTCCCAGCCTTTGGGCACGACACCGGCGCCGAAGGCTCGGACATAGTCGGCCATAAAGTTGTTGTAGGCGTTCTGCACCCGCATGGGAGGCATGATGACGGACGACGCGTTGAGAAAAATCACGTCTTTTAAAAAGCCGTACTCACGCTCGACGAGGCTGCGATCAAGCATCGGAATGTCCATTCTCAAATTGCGCTTCGATCAGGCGCAGATATCCAGCATTGTTGTGCATTCGGGTATTCTGTCGGCGTGTGCTTAAGTTGTTGCGGCCACCGTTCCGCCTTTCGAGACGTTGGTGCGCTCAAGCACGCGCGCGAAGCGGCTGATTGCATAACACAGCACGAAGTACAGCAGGCCGGCGACCATATAGCTCTGGATCAGATTCTCGGAGAATGCGCCGATGATCTGTGTTCGCCGAAGCAATTCCTCGTAGCCGATGAAAAATCCCAACGAACTGTCTTTGAACAACACGACCATCTGGGCGACAACCGACGGAAGCATTCGCTGGAACGCCTGAGGGGCGACAATTAAGCGCATCGTCTCCCACTCAGTCAGGCCGATCGAATAGCTCGCTTCGACTTGTCCGCGATCCAGCGACAGGATTCCCGCCTTGAAGACGTTGCTCAGGACTGCGCTGTTATAGGCGGCGCTGCCGATGACGACGGCCCAATAGGCGCTCACATTGATGCCGAACGCAGGGAAGGCAAAATACATGAAGAGGATGAGAAGGAGCGTCGGCAGCCCGCGAAAGCACTCGGAGTAAACGATGGCGGGCCATCGCAGGGATCGATGTTTGGAGACTTGGCCGAGGGCCACGATCGCTCCGACGACGACACTCAAGACCGCGTCGACGATTGCAATCTTGAATGTCTCGACAAGCCCGGCACCCAGGAATTTCCAGAGGTTCAACGAGAGAAACGGAGACCACTTGTTGGCCGCAAAGCCGCCGGCCTGGGAGAAGAGATAGCCCGCATAAAGGAGAGCCGCGGTGATGACGGCGGATGCAATGAGCGACGCGATATGCGCGTTTCTCCGGGCGCGGGGGCCGTAATCGCGCTCCAAAGCCGACGGCGTCATCGCTTGATCGCCTTTCGGCTTTCCAGGTTCCGGAAGTACATCCCGAGAGGGATGGTGAGAATGAGATAAGCCAGGCCCGCGGCCACGAACGTTTCGACAGGCTTCGCGTAGCGTGACACGAGGTTGGTTGCCGTGCCGGTGATTTCGACAACCGATATCGTGTAGGCGATCGATGTGTTCTTCACCAAGTCGACGAAGACGTTCCCCATTGGGGCGACGACCGTCCGCGCCGCTTGCGGCAGCACGATATCGCGCAGCAATTGGCCCTGCGTCAGTCCGATCGCGCGGCCGGCTTCGATCTGGCCCGCGGGGATAGCGTTGACGCCGGAGCGAATGGCCTCCGCTATATAAGCCCCGCCGTACAACCCTAAACCGAGTACCGCGCACGTGAATGCGGAAAGCGATACCTTTATGTCCGGCAGGCCAAAGTAGAAGAAGACCATGAGCACGGTGATCGGCATGCTCCTGAGGCCTTCGACATAAACAGTTCCGGCAACGCGCAGCGACGGCACTGGACTGATGCGGCTTATACCGATCAACAGCCCGAACGCAGCCGCCCCGATAAAAGAAAATATAGCGAGCTGGATCGTCACCCACGTCCCAGCAATGATCGCACCAATATGATCCACCGCTCGCTTCCCCGGCCCATGTGTCATGCCGTTCTATGCGATGCTAACAGCGCCAGCAACATCTTCGAATGAAGTGACGCAGCCGGAAATTTTTCGCCGCGACTACAACCGTTGCGTGGATTGTCGTCGCGAAACGCCACTGAGTTTCATTTTGAGTTGCGATCAACGCGTGGCGGCGCGTTTGCTGGTTGCCGCGCGTGTTGACACCCAAGATGAATTACGTGACGTTCGTGCGCGAGCCGGACTTTGCGTGGGGCGATTGCAAGCCGGTCTTGAGAAAATCGGCAAGCGGTCGATGGGAGGGCCGAACGTTGATGACGATCCTGTAGCCTTGCGCCTGTAGCCTTGCGCTCGCGTCCGGCTGTTTGTGCGACCGACCCGTCAAAATTTGTCTTTGAATGTCACTCGGATGCGCGGCTTGCGCATTCGCGGAGCTAACGATGCTTCAGAATAGTTCGGCCGATAGACGTGCTTCACCGCCTGTTGTGATGGTGGATCATGTCCACAAGTACTTCGGCGCGAAGCATGTTCTCAAGGACGTGAGCCTCGTGGTCGAGGCGAGCGAGGTGGTTGCGATCATTGGGCCGTCGGGCTCCGGTAAATCAACACTTTGTCGGTGCATCAATCGGCTGGAGAGGATCGACAAAGGGACCATCGAGATCGATGGAACGCCGCTGCCCGAAGAGGGAAAAGCGCTGGCGCGTATGCGTTCCGATGTCGGGATGGTCTTTCAATCGTTCAATCTATTTGCGCACAAGACGATTCTGCAGAACGTGACGCTGGGACCGATGAGGGTCCGGCGCCTTTCGAAAGCGGACGCCGAAGCGCGTGCATTGGCGCTGCTCGAGCGCGTCGGTATCCAGGATCAAGCTGGAAAATTTCCGACCGAGTTGTCGGGAGGACAGCAACAGCGCGCCGCTATTGCGCGCGCGCTCGCGATGGATCCGAAAGTGATGCTGTTCGATGAGCCCACGTCGGCGTTGGATCCGGAAGTGATCAGCGAAGTGCTCAACGTCATGGAAGGGCTGGCAGCGGCCGGCACGACGATGCTCGTCGTCACGCACGAAATGGGGTTTGCGCGCTCAGTCGCGCATCGGGTAGTGTTTATGGACGAAGGCGAGGTTGTCGAAGTTGGCGAACCGCATCAATTCTTCGATGCGCCAACGTCTGCACGAGCACGCAATTTCCTGTCAAAGGTCGTGAGCCATCGAACGTAAGAATGCCACGACCGGCGACTGCCTATCACGAGGGGACTACGAACATGAGAGACGTGAAAGCTGTTCTGACCGTCACATTTTCACTGCTCGCGGCTGCCGTATGGAGCCATGCGAGCGCGGCGCAAAGCAGCAAGCCGAGCTTCCCGGCTGATTCAGCGATGCATCGCATTCAGGAGCGCGGCAAGCTCGTGGTGGGGATCAAGATCGATGCCCCTCTTTTCGGACTCAAGAATCCGATGACCGGCAAGGTCGAAGGATTCGATGCCGATATCGCCAACCTGCTGGCCAAGCGTATTTTCGGTGAAGACGGACATGTCGACTTTGTCGAAGCGCCCACCCCGACGCGCGAAGCGCTGATCAAGGCGGGGAAGGTGGACATGGTCATCGCGACTTACACGATCAACAAAGCGCGAAACGAGCAGGTTAATTTCGCGGGGCCTTATTTCGAATCGAAAAACACCATCATGGTGAAGAAGGACGACAAGTCCTTCGGCGACACCATCAATGGCTTTAAGTCACTCAATGGTCATTCCGTTTGCAGCACGCAGAACGGAACGCAGTACAACATGATTCAAACCGAAGCGCCGAAAGCCGACCTGAAGGGCTTCGATACGATGGGCGCGTGCCTGACCGCGATGCGGCAGGGACGTGTTGAAGCCGCCGCTGCGGAAAACGCAATTCTGTTCGGAATGGCGCATGCGCAGCCTGGGCAATATCGCGTGCTCGCGAATTCCGACGCGCCGCCTCAGCCCTATGGCATCGGAGTGAAGAAAGAAGATCCTAAGTTCTGCGAGTGGATCAATGAGCAGCTGCGCGCCATGTTCAAGGATGGAGAATGGGCGAAAGCTTATAAGGCCACACTGGGGGCTATCGATAAGACCGTCCCGCAGGCGCCGGAAGCGTCCGCAATGCATTATTGCACGCACTGACGTTTAGCTGGGCCACGGTGGCTCTCTATGACTTGTAGCTCACGATCGCGCGGCACGCTCGCCGCGCGATACGTGCCCGATGTGGTTGCGATTCCATCGGCAAAACGGTAGCGCGGCTTACGGCTTTTTGGTCGGCTCGCCGCTCTGGAGCGCACATGAGGGGGCTGCTCAATGTGCGGCTGTCGGTGAAAATTGAAGAATGGACGGCAGCGCAGCCGATCGATTTCGGTACGCGGGAGGAGGTCGCCACCTTTCTAAGGCGATAGAGATCGTCTGGCTCGAAGACGGCGATCATGATCTCAAACCCCGCAAGGCAGTTTCCGGCTTCACCGCCGCAGCCCACCTTCTCACCATGTCAAATCACGTCGCGACCTGGACCGAACGGCTGGTCGGCAAAAGACAGCGATGAAAATTGCGACCGTCAGTGTCATCCACGACCACGACGAGGCGCTCGAGCTTGCGAACCGCGTCGTCGTCCTCCATCGAGGCCCGCTCGAATGCGCTCGGAAGCCCGCGCTAGATTGAACGAGGTGATAGCGAAGGTGCGCCAGTGGGCGCGTTTTCAATTAAAGCTCCAGAACGTCGACCGGATAACCCCGAACTGACTTCGCTAAATTCACGACATGGCGATGATGCGTGAAGAGCAAAATCTGGCGTTTCTCGCTCGCGGCCGCCAGCAGCCGAAGGGTTGAAAACGTTCGCGTGTCGTCGAAGCTGGCGAGTAGATCGTCGCCGATGAAGGGGATCGGCTCCGAGGGCCATCGCTCCAGCAAGGCGAGCCGTAGCGCAAGGAACAGTTGGTCGCGCGTTCCTTCGCTCAATCCTTCCAGCGGAACGCGGCTTCCGTTCGCTCGCTGTGCGACAAGAATCGGATGATCGTCGTCGCCGTAGTCGACACGCAGCCCCTCGAATGCGCCGTCCGTCGCCGCGGCGAAGAGGGCGCCTGCGCGTGCCACAAGAGGATCCTCGACCTTCGAGCGATAGCGTTCGATCGCATGCGTTGCGAGGCGGCTCGCAGCGGCCCGCAGCAACCATCGCTCGGCGATCGACAGCAACTCGGCGCTCGCGGCGGCGCGTTCGGACGCCGCCAATGCTGCGTCGTGGCCGGCAGTCAACGCCTCCAGTTCGCGCTTGGCCTGATGCAGCGCGACGGACGCTTCCTCGATCTCTTTGAGCAACTGTGTGTGTCGAACGCTCTCGCGCTCGATCAGTCCCGGAAGGGCGTCGAGGTCGAGCCCTTCGCGCTCTTGCCGGAGAGCCGCCTCGTCCCGCCCATCTGCGATGTCGGCAAGATCGCGGTGCAGTTTGAATCGATCGGCTTCGAGGTGATGACGCGCAGCGACGCGATCGAGAGCGCTGCGAAGGCTTTCGATGTCGGGAGCCGAAAGCGATTGCCGTGCCGGCTTCAGTGATTCACCGGTCGCGTCCCGCTTGAGCCGCAAAGACTGGCGGCGCTTTTCACGAGCAGCCGCTTGATTGTTTAGGCGCCGCCGCGTTTCGTCGGCGCGCCGCGCCCGCTCGAGTGCGTCCGAGAGTTGCTTGAGGGCCTCGTCCGGGGTCGTATAGATCAGGCTCGGTGCGACCTTTCTTGCCAGCTCATCGACATCACGCGTGAAATGCTGGAGGTCGGATTCCATGGTGTCGACGCTGCGGCCCTCGCGGCGATAACTCACTTCGAGCGCAGGAACGGCGTGCCAGACGTCGAGCGCGGCTTTCGCTTCCTCGGTCGTGGCGTTCGCAGCAAGGCCGATCCCGGCCATGGCTTGTGGCCATCCGGATTGAAGTTCCGCCACGCGTTTGGATGCCTCCTCGCCTGCGGCAATCGCCTTCGCGAGAGCGCGGTCGGCATGCTGCTTTTCCGCCGCGCGCACCTTGCTTTCAGCCCATTGCGCATTGAGTTCGTCGAGCCGCGCCTTCGCCTCGCGAAAAAGAATGTCGACCGCGAGCGTTTCGTCCGGCGTTCGCCCAACGCCTTCGAGGAAAGCGATGGCGCCGCGCTTGCGCGCGGCGAGTGCCTCCGAAAGCGTCTGGATCTCGATTTTCTGCGCATCCTGCTTGCGCAAGCGCGTCACGATGCCGTCGACGTGTTCGCGCCAGCGCTGCATCTCTGCGGGGCTTCCCGGCACAATCGCGAGCGGTGCCCAGGCCTGTTCCCAGGCTTGTTTCGCGTTGGTCAACGCGGTGTCCGCCTGCGTTCGCTGCGTAGCGAGGCGCTCGCGCGCGCTCTGCGCTTCCGCCAGGCGCTCTTGAACGTCCTCCTGCCGCGCCGCGCGCTCGGTGTCGCTCAACAGGAGGTCGGCGAGCGCATCCACGGCCTCGGTGGCGCGGACCGTGCTGTCAAGGTGCACGCGGCGCTGCTGCGCATCGGCTTCGAGCGCATCGCGCAGGCTTTTGAGATGAGCGTCGCGCTCGCGGCGTGCGTGAGCGAGGTCGGCACGGGTGGGTACGCTTCCAGCGTACGACAGACGCGACAGCGTGGCCTGCAGGCCTGCGATGGTGAGGTTCGACGACGCGATCTCGCCATCGATGCCTTTGAGATCGCCTTCGGCCGTCTCGATTGCGTGCGCGTGCGCGGCGATGGTTGCCGCATCGGGAAGGGGCAGAGCAGGAAGTTTTTCCAGAGCACCGGGCGAGGGAGCGAGCACGGCGACGTCGTCGCGTAAGCCTGTCGCTTCCGCCGATGACGCGGCTGCCAGCCGGCGGTACTGATCGGAAAGCGTGACGATATCGCTCAGGGCGTCGAACTTCTGCCGGACCGGAGCGATGTCGGCGATGTACGCGCCGTCACCGTCGGTGGCGAGGCTGTCGTAGCTCTGCTGAGCTGCCGCGCGTTGGCGCTCCGCATCCGCGATGGCAGCTTCGGCCGTGACAACCTGCCCGATCAGGCTGCGCGCGAGCGCCACGGCAGGATCGGTCGGCTGCCTGTCAAGCACCTCGCTGTGCGAGAGCAAGCCGAGCCGGCGGGCAAGCCCATGTAAAGCCGCCTGCGCGTCGTCGCGCGCCTGCCGCCGGCGCGGCAGGTCGCTGCGCGCTTTGCGCGCTTCTCCAGGCCGCTCGCGCAGCGCGTCGATATCCGGACCCGCCGATAGCAACCGATCGTCAACCGCGAGCGCTGCGGCTTCGGAGGCGTAAGCGGCATCCTCCTCGTCGAGCGCGCTGATCTCCTTATCGAGCGTCACATAGGCCTGGTAGGTGGCTTCCCATTCCGCGAGGGTATCCGGCGTCAGTTGGGGATGCTCCACGACGGCGGACAAGTCGGCGGCGATCGCATCAAGGCGCGTCAGGCTTCCGGTCGTTCGCCGTGCGCGCTGCCAAAGCGCCAGCTCAACACCAAGCGCGGCATGTGTCTCATTCAGGTTGGCCAGGCGTGCTTGCGCGTCGCCCACACTGGCTTCGGCCTGCCGGACGGCGTCGCGTGTCACGATCGCATCGCGAAGCGTCCGATCGGCCGAATCGCGCCGATCAGCGGCGAGGTAGAAGGGCTTGCCGCCAGAGCGGCGTGGCGTGAAAAGCTCGTCCGCCTCACTCTGCAATCGCGCACGAAGACTGGACAATACGCTCATGCCGGCCGAACTCGCTGCAAGCGTTTCGGATAGGCGGCCGCCGGCTTTTAACAATGCTTCTCCGCCCTCGCGCAGCGATCGTGCCGTCAGGCCGAACTCGCCGTTGAAAATCTCCCGCGACAGCGAACCGAGTAGCGGCGCGAGCGGATCGTCGGGCAGGGGCTGGTCATTCTCGTCGACCAGTGTGTTCTTGTTGCCCTTTCGCCGCCGTACCGCGATCAGTCGGCCATCGGAATGGCGTAGACGCCCGCCGATGCGCAGCGTCTTGGCGTCGTGCTGAAAATCATAGTCGGTGCGGGCGCTAAAGCCGAACAGCAGGTCGCCGATGGCGCTGAGTGCCGACGTCTTGCCGGCTTCGTTGTCGCCGTAGATCACATGCAGCATCGCGTCCGGTTGAAACGCGAGCTGCCGGCCCGAGAACATGCCGTATCGTTCGAGATCGATCTGTTCGAT
>JAFKKS010000341.1 GCA_017304555.1 Hyphomicrobiales bacterium | reverse complement strand
TTAAGCGGGTCTCGCAAACCCGCTGAGGGGCCTCGCAAGCCCCTGGCGCCTCCCGGGCGCTCCATCCCCTTTCGGGGAAACGGAGAAAAGGGACCCTCGGCGCGCCCGGCGCCGTAAACCTCGGGCGGAACACCTATGGCTCCGTCATGCCCGCGACGACCGCCGGCATGACGGCGCCGAAATTTCGCGGCGTGCCTTTGTCCCTCCCCGGAGGGGAGGGTGGCTTCGAGCGAGCGGAGCGAGTGGGAAGACGGGCGGGGTCATTCTTTGCCGCCGGTCCCCACCCGGCCGCGCTCCGCGCGTCCACCCTCCCCTCCGGGGAGGGATGAAGGTGCCGACGCCGGTCACCTTACGCTGCCAGCGCTTCCATTTCCTTCAGCACCGCGTCGCCCATTTCCGAGGTGCCGATCGTCTTCGTGCCCGGTGCGGCGATGTCGGCCGTGCGCAGGCCCTTGGCCAGCGTCGCGGCGATCGCCGCGTCGATCAGGTCCGCTTCCTTCAGCATGTCGAAAGAGTAGCGCAGCGCCATCGCGAACGATGAGATCATCGCGATCGGATTGGCGATTCCCTTGCCGGCGATATCGGGCGCCGAGCCGTGCACCGGTTCGTACAGCGCCTTGCGCTTCTTTGTCTTCGGGTCGATGTCGCCGAGCGAAGCGGACGGCAGCATGCCGAGCGAACCCGTCAGCATCGCCGCGACGTCGGAGAGCATGTCGCCGAACAGGTTGTCGGCGACGATCACGTCGAACTGCTTCGGGTTGCGCACGAGCTGCATGCCGAGCGCATCGGCAAGCTGGTGCTCGAGTTCGACGTCGGGGAATTCGCGCTTGTGCACGTCGCGCATCACCTCGTTCCAAAGCACGCCGGTCTTCATCACGTTGCGCTTCTCGGTCGAGGTGACCTTGTTGCGCCGCTTGCGCGCCAGCTCGAAGCCGACGCGGCCGATGCGCTCGATCTCGTAGGTGTCGTAGACCTGCGTATCGACGGCGCGCTTCTGCCCGTTGCCGAGATCGGTGATCGTCTTCGGCTCGCCGAAATAAACGCCGCCGGTGAGCTCACGCAGGATGATGATGTCGAGCCCGTCGATCGCTTCGCGCTTCAGGCTCGAGGAGTCGGCGAGCGCCGGGTAGCAGATCGCTGGGCGGATATTCGCGAACAGCGCGAGATCCTTGCGCAGGCGCAGGATGCCGGCCTCCGGCCGCACGTCGAAGGCGACATTGTCCCATTTCGGTCCGCCGGCCGCGCCGAACAGCACCGCGTCGGCCGCGCTGGCCTTCGCCACGGTCTCGTCGGTGGCGGGAACGCCATGCGCGTCGATGGAGCAGCCGCCGACCAGCGCCTCTTCGGTTTCGAAGCGGCCGAGGCCGTGCTTGTTCATCCAGTCGATCAGGCGTTTCACCTCGCCCATGACTTCGGGGCCGATGCCGTCGCCGCCTGCCAACAGAAGCTTATGAGTAGCCATCGTCGTCTCCTCGCCTGATACGCCTTGCGTCACGTATGTCCTGCGTCACGCGCGCCGGGCGGCGGCATCCATCCCATTGATACGATCATGGTGCGATGGGAGACCGGCTAAGCCGGTCACGACGGAAAGCGATTGCTATCGGGCGCGTGGCGGCTTGGCAAGAAGCCGCGCGGCGCCGGCATTTGTGTTATGCGCGCCGTCGCTACGGCGTGACGGCGCGCATGTGCTCGACGAGCTGGCGCGCATAGGGCGCGAGCGCGTCGATGTTGCGCACGCAGATGGTCAGCTCGCGCTGCGCCCACGGGTCGTTGAGGTCGACGGAGTTGATCGCCATCGCCTTTTCCGCCCAGCGCACCGTCGTCTCCGGCACGATGCCGACGCCGACATTGCGCTCCACCAGCCGGCAGACGGCGTCGAAGCTGCGCAACTGCACCCGTAAGCGCAGCGGCCGCCCGATGCGGCTTGCCTTGCTGGCGAGGAAGCGCTGCAGCGCGCTCGCCCGGTCGAGACCGACAAAGTCGTAGTCGAGCACCTCGGCGAAGCTGATGTTGTTGCGCTCCGCCAGCGGGTGGTTGCGTGCCACCACCAGCACGAAGCGGTCGCTGCGGAACGGATAGGTCGTCAGCCGGCTCGCATCGACGGTGCCGGCGACGATGCCGATATCGGCGCTGCCTTCCGCGATCAGGCCGACGATCTCGTCGGAGAGCCGCTCCTCAAGATCGATGCTGACCTGCGGATGCTCGGCGAGGAACGAACTCAACGTCTCGGGTAGGAATTCAGTCAGTGCATTGGTATTGGAGAGGATGTGCACCTGTCCGGCGAGCCCGCCGGCATAGGCGCCGAGGTCCTCGCGCAGGCGTTCGGCTTGGGCAAGGATCGCCCGCGCATGCTGCAGCAGGGTGCGTCCAGCCTGGGTCGGCACCACACCCTGGCGGCCGCGGGTGAGGAGCGGAGCGCCGAGCGCCTCCTCCATATTGCGGATGCGGGTGGAAGCAGCCCCGAGGACGAGGTTCGCCCGCGCCGCCCCATGCGTGATGCTTCCGGCCTCGACGACATGCCGGAAAAGACCCAGGTCTGTGAGATCGAAACGCATGGCGGCCTTCGTGAAACGCGAAGGCACATTACGCCAAAGAGGGATTGTAAGCCAGGTTTTCGGGGCGCATGTTCGCTCCGGGCGAACCTGCGGTGCCTAATCATCGTGATCTAGGCGCGGGCCCGTCCATCCACCCGGAATTCGGCTGCCGCGAAAGTCGTTTCGACGAGCGGCTCCGGCCACCTCGGGTTTCGGATACGAACAATTCCAATGAGCGGTTCCGGCCGCCCCCCACGACTGGTCTTCGCATGTCCGACAGCCGACCTCTTTCACCGCATCTTTCGATCTACCGCATGACGCTGACGATGACGATGTCGATCGTGCATCGCATCACCGGCGGCGCGCTCTATTTCGGCGTCCTGCTGATGACCTGGTGGCTGCTTGCCGCCGCGTCCGGCCCGGCCGATTACGCGTCCTTCCAGGCGGCGGCCGGCTCATGGATCGGCAAGCTCGTGATCCTGCTCGCCACCTGGGCGCTGCTGCATCACCTTCTCGGTGGCGTCCGCCACCTCATCTGGGATCTCGGCTACGGCTTCGGCCCGGCGGAGCGCGAGTGGCTCACCCGCGCGACGCTGATCGGCTCGATCGGCCTCACCGTGATCCTCCTTGTCGTCTACTTGGCCTTGGGGCGCGGATGAGCACCACACAAAACAACTCGCAGGATATGCGCACGCCTACCCGGCGCGTGCGCCATCTCGGCGCCGCGCATTCCGGCACGCGGCATTTCTGGCATCAGCGGCTGACAGCGGTCGCCGCCGTTCCGCTCACCCTGATCTTCATCGTCGTGGCGATGACGTTGATTGGGCGCAATCACGCCGCGACCGTTCAGATCCTCGGCTCGCCGCTCGTCGCGATCGTGATGATGCTGTTCGTGCTCACGACCGTCTATCACATGTGGCTTGGCATGCAGGTCATCGTGGAGGACTACATCCATC
Source organism: Hyphomicrobiales bacterium (assembly GCA_017304555.1). GTDB lineage: Bacteria > Pseudomonadota > Alphaproteobacteria > Rhizobiales > Xanthobacteraceae > JAFKKS01. The sequence continues at coordinate 2,427 of JAFKKS010000341.1, read as the reverse complement.
ACGAGTTCGGCAAAGTCGCGCTGATCATGGGCAACACCTTCTTCTGCATCGCGGTGGGCGTCGCTTGTGCGTTCGCGCTTCTGAAACTGAGCTTCGGAGTCTGACGCTATGGCCGGTAACGGCAAGACCAACGGAAACGGCAATGGCGCGCCGGCGGTGAATGGCCGCGCCTATCCGATCGAGGATCACACGTTCGACGTCGTGGTGGTGGGCGCCGGCGGCGCCGGCTTGCGCGCGGTCGTCGGCTGCAGCGAGGCGGGGCTGCGCACCGCTTGCGTGACGAAAGTGTTTCCGACGCGCTCGCACACCGTTGCAGCGCAGGGCGGCATCGCCGCCGCGCTCGGCAATATGGGCGAGGACGATTGGCGCTGGCACATGTACGACACCGTCAAGGGGTCGGACTGGCTCGGCGACCAGGACGCCATCGAATATATGGTGCGCAACGCGCCGGCCGCGGTCTACGAGCTCGAGCACTGGGGTCTGCCGTTCTCGCGCCGCGAAGACGGCAGGATTTATCAGCGCCCGTTCGGCGGCATGACCACGCATTACGGCAAGGGCACCGCGCAGCGCACTTGCGCCGCGGCGGACCGCACCGGCCACGCCATGCTGCACACGATGTATGGGCAGGCGGTGAAGCACAACGCCGAGTTCTTCATCGAATATTTCGCCATCGATCTGATCATGGACAACGAAGGCCGCTGCCGCGGCGTCGTCGCCTTGAAGCTCGACGACGGCTCGCTGCATCGCTTTATCGGCCAGACCACGATCCTCGCGACCGGCGGCTACGGCCGCGCCTATTTCTCCTGCACCTCGGCGCACACTTGCACCGGCGACGGCGGCGGCATGGCGCTGCGCGCCGGCCTGCCGCTCGAGGACATGGAATTCGTGCAATTCCATCCGACCGGCATCTATGGCGCCGGCTGCCTGATCACCGAGGGGTCGCGCGGCGAGGGCGGGTATCTCGTCAACTCCGAGGGCGAGCGCTTCATGGAGCGCTATGCCCCGTCGGCGAAGGACCTCGCCTCGCGCGACGTCGTCTCGCGCGCGATGACGATCGAGATTCGCGAAGGCCGCGGCGTCGGCAAGGACAAGGACCACATCTTCCTGCACCTCGACCATCTCGATCCGAAGGTGCTGCACGAACGCCTGCCGGGCATCTCGGAATCCGCGCGCATCTTCGCCGGTGTCGACGTGGCTCGCGAGCCGATTCCGGTCCTGCCGACGGTGCACTACAATATGGGCGGCATCCCCACGAACTATCACGGCGAAGCGCGACGCGATGCCGAGACGCTGGTGCCCGGACTGATGGCGCTCGGCGAAGCGGCGAGCGTCTCCGTGCATGGCGCCAACCGGCTCGGCTCGAACTCGCTGATCGACCTCGTCGTGTTCGGCCGCGCTGCGGCGCTGCGCTGCGCCGATGTGCTGACCCCCGGCGAGACGCAGGGCGAACTGCCGAAGGATTCCGCCGACCGCGCGCTGGCGCGGCTCGACCGCTTCCGGCACGCCTCCGGCGGCACGCCGACCGCGGAACTGCGCTTGAAGATGCAGAAGACCATGCAGACGAACTGCGCTGTGTTCCGCACCGGCGACGTCCTGCAGGAGGGCCACAAGCTCATCCATGACGTCTTCGCCAGCGTCTCCGACGTCCACGTCACCGACCGGTCGTTGGTGTGGAATACCGATCTCGTCGAGACGATGGAATTCGACAACCTGATTTCGCAGGCCGTGGTCACCGTTGATTCCGCGCTCAACCGCACGGAAAGCCGCGGCGCCCATGCGCGCGAGGACCATCCCGATCGCGACGACGCCAACTGGATGAAGCACACGCTCTCCTGGCTCGACGACAAGGGCAAGGTCACGCTGAATTATCGCCAGGTCCACGCCTACACGCTTTCGAACGACGTGGCCTACGTCGAGCCGAAGGCGCGGGTTTATTGAGCGAGCCGACGCAAATCGAGCCCCCGGTGTTCGGTGCCTACGCGCCGAGCGCGCTCCAGCAGCGCATTATTGCGTTCGCGCGCGCGACGCTGCTGCATCACGGCCGGTTGCGAAACGGAGTCGTGCGGCTGCTGGCGCACGTTCGCCCGGGACCGATCGACTGGCGGGTCGGCGGCGGTGCGTTTCGATTGCGCCTCGATCACAACGGGACCGATCGGGCGTTGTTGCTCAAGCCGCAGTTCGATGCCAGCGAGATCGCGTTTCTCGCTGCGACGGCCTGTGATGGCGTATTCGTCGACATCGGCGCGAATGTCGGGGCCTACACGATATTGGTTTCCGCGGCGACCGGCGGACGTTGCCGCGTGCTGGCGATCGAGCAGCTCAAAATCCTGGCCGATCGGTTGCGCGCCAATGCCGCGCTCAGCGGCTTCGACAAGGTGACGGTGTTCGGCCATGCGCTGAGTGCCAATGAGGGAGAACTCGCGCTGC
>JAFKKS010000340.1 GCA_017304555.1 Hyphomicrobiales bacterium | reverse complement strand
CCGATGAGCGGCCACATGATGCCGACGCGGTCGACCAGACGTCCCATCACGACGCCGCCGATGGCGAAGGAGACCATGGCAAGCGTATAGGGAAGGGTCGCTTCCGCGCGCGCCACGCCGAACTCCGCCTGCACGGCCGGTAAAGCGACGACGACCGACCACAGCCCCACGCCGCCGATCGTGCTCATCAGGAGCGAGAAGGCGAGGCGGGTCCAAGCGGCGGAAGATTCGATGAGGGCGCTGTCGTCGCGCCCCGAAGGGGAATGGCTGCTCACTGGCCGACTATGGCACGAAGCGCGATGCGATGCCTATGCGGCCAATGCGGGCTGCCGGCGTAATTCCGGCACTTGCGAACAGAAGATCACCAGCATTTGCGACAGGAAGCCGACGGCGCAGACGATCAGACAGGCTTCTGCGCCCCACGTGCCGCCGACCACGGCGCCGGCCGCGGCGCCGATTGGTCGCGCGCCGTAAGCGAGGCTGTTGATGGCAGAGACGCGCCCCAGCAAGGCGCGCGGCGTCACGCTCTGGCGCAATGTCGTCGTGCTGATCACCCACAGGATCGGCCCGACACCGAGCAGGAAGAAGCTCAGTCCCGCCAACGCCGGCGACGGCAGCCAGATCGTTGCGGCCATGGCGAGCGCTGCGACAAAGCCCGCGACCGGACCGATCGCGATCACCGTACCGAAGCGCAACCTGCGCATGACCTGCGGCGCAAGCAGCGCGCCAAAGACCATGCCGACGCCGTAAGCTGCGAGCGTCATGCCGACGCCGGACGCGGAAAGGCCGAAGTGGTGCACGGCGTAGGGCACATACACGGCCTGCAGCATGAAGAAGGCGCTGTTGAAAATGAACTGCGTCACGAACACAGGGCGTAGCAAGGCGTGGCCCGTCACGAACTGGGCTCCCTCGCGCAACTCCTGAAACCACCGGCGCTGCGTGTCACGCGCCGCCGTTTGCGGCTCTCGCATTCCGCCGAGAAGGAGAACGGCGCAAAAGGAAAGCGCCGCGGCAAAGCCGAAGGCCGGGCTCGCGCCCGTCCATCCGACGAGCGCGCCGGCGAGCGCTGGGCCACCGGCGAAGGCGAGGGTGCGTGCGAGTTCGATGCGTGCATTGGCGCGGGCGAGCGCGGCCGCCGGCACCAGGGCGGGCACCAATGCCGGGGCTGCGATGCCGTAGGCGACGGTGCCGCAGGCGCCGACGAATCCAAGGATGCCAAGCAACGGAAGGCTCAGCCATCCAAGTGGGATCAGCGCGAGGATGCCGACCAGAGCCAAAGTCCGCATCGCTTCGGCGGCCGCCATCAGCGTGCGGCGCGACATGCGGTCCGCAAGGATGCCGAACGGTATGGCGAGCAGAAGGAAGGGCAGGGTTTGCGCCGTCTGCAGCCATCCAGTTTCACCGGCGTCTGCGTTCAGCGCGAGAACGGCGACGATCGGCGTCGCCGCAAGGCCGATTTGCTCTGCCGTTTGCGCGGCAAGGTTCGACCACGCGAGCCGTTTGAACGGGGCGGGGAGAGCGTGATTTTGATCCGACATGGGGCACCGAGGCCATAAGCGGTTGCGGTGCCGGAGAGATGACGCGCATGCTCCTGTCACGCACTCCGCTCCTTGCGCCGGAATTTCTCCCTGTCATTCCGGGGCCGGCCAAAGGCCGCAGCCCGGAATCCATAAGCCCGGTATTTCCGAACATTTCAGCGGGGGATATGGATTCCGGACAGCCGCTTCGCGGCTTCCGGAATGACAACGAAGGGCATTGCTTCCCAGCAAGCCGTTGAATTTCTCCGCTCCGACGGCCACTTTTGACCCACGACGATTTTTCCGAATTCGAGAGCAAGGACCGGAGTGAGACGGGCGCCGCGATGGCTAGATTGGGATCAAAGGACGGACAGACCCGTTCGTCCGTGAAAACATCGAAAGCCATGAGGAGCGAAGCCATGTTGTCTCCCGTCCAGGAAAGCGGCCGCGCTGCCGCGCCGCGTTTCAACGATGACGATGCGCGCCTCGACGCGGTGCGCCGTCGCGACCGTTCTGCCGACGGCCAGTTCGTCTACTCTGTGCGCACGACCGGCGTGTACTGCCGGCCGTCATGCGCGGCGCGTCCGGCATTGCGCGAGAACATCGCGTTCCACGCGACGTGCGCTGAGGCCGAGCACGTGGGTTTCCGTCCGTGCAAGCGCTGCCGCCCGAACGAAGCGGCGCGAGAGGAGCAGCACGCAGCGGCGATCGCGAAAGCGTGCCGGATGATCGAACAATCCGAGGAGGCATTGAGCCTCGATGCGTTGGCGGACGCGGTGGCGATGAGCCGCTTCCATTTCCATCGCGTGTTCAAGGAGCAGACGGGCGTCACGCCGAAAGCTTACGCCGACGCGCATCGTGCACGGCGCGTGCGCGACGAGTTGACGACGAGCGACACCGTGACGCAGGCGATCTACGGCGCCGGCTTCAATTCCAACGGCCGCTTCTACGCCACCTCCGGCGAACGCCTCGGCATGACGCCGAGCGCCTATCGGGGCGGCGGCAAGGGTGCGGCCATCCGCTTCGCCGTCGGCGAATGCTCATTGGGTTCGATCCTTGTCGCGGCGACGGAGAAGGGCGTGTGCGCGATCACGCTCGGTGACGATCCGGACACGCTCGTGCGCAACCTTCAGGATCAATTTCCGAAAGCGGAACTGATCGGCGGCGACAAAGATTTCGAGCAACTCGTCGCCAAAGTCGTCGGCTTTGTGGAGGCGCCGGAGCAAGGCCTCGATCTGCCGCTGGATGTTCGCGGCACTGCATTCCAGCAACGCGTTTGGGCGCTGCTGCGCGAGATCCCGGCCGGATCGACGGCGAGCTACGCCGATATCGCCACGCGTCTCGGCCAGCCCGCCGCCGTGCGCGCCGTGGCGCAGGCCTGTGCCGCGAACAAACTAGCCGTCGCGATCCCGTGCCATCGCGTCGTGCGTCAGGACGGCGCGCTCTCCGGTTACCGCTGGGGCGTCGAGCGCAAGCGCGCGCTCCTCGTGCGCGAAGGGGTGGCGGCATGACCATGGCGACCGCAGAAGCGCGGCCCGCCGCTCACTCCGAGGCGGCGGACATCGCGGCGCGCGCGACGGCGCTGGATTGGGACCGCATCGGCGCCGATCTCGACGCCTATGGCTGCGCGCTCACGGGCCCGCTGCTGACGCCGGAAGAGTGCGCGGCATTCGCCGCGCTCTATCCCTCGGATGCGCCGTTCCGCAGCCGCATTATCATGGCGCGGCACGGCTTCGGCCGCGGCGAGTACAAGTACTTCGCCGCGCCGCTGCCGGAGACGATCACCGCACTGCGGAGCGCGCTCTATACGCCGCTCGCGACGATCGCGCAGCGCTGGAACGAGGCGATGGGAATCGACATCCGCTATCCCGCGTCGCACGCCGAGTTTCTTTCGCGCTGCCATGCCGCCGGACAGACGAAGCCGACGCCGCTGCTGCTGCAATACGGTCCCGGCGACTACAACTGCCTGCACCAGGACCTTTACGGTGAGTACGTCTTCCCGCTGCAGGTGGCTTTTCTCTTGTCGCAGCCCGGCAAGGATTTCACCGGCGGTGAGTTCGCGTTGACCGAACAGCGGCCGCGCATGCAGTCGCGCGTTGAGGTCGTGCCGCTGACGCAGGGGCAGGGCGTGATCTTTCCCGTGCATCATCGCCCGGTGCAGGGCACGCGCGGCACCTACCGCGTCAACATGCGCCACGGCGTCAGCCGCTTGCAGAGCGGACGCCGGCACACGCTCGGCATCATCTTCCACGACGCACGCTAAAGGGTAGGGCGCGCGGAATCCTCGTCGGCCGCAAATGCGGTATCGTGGTCGGATGATTCCCACTCGCTCTTTTCTCTTTCTCCGGCATGGCCAGACCGATTGGAACGCCCAAGGGCGGATCCAGGGGCGAACCGATACCGATCTGAACGAGACCGGGCTCGCGCAGGCGCGTGCCGCGGCGCAGCGGCTCACGGGACGCGGTATCCAGCGGATCGTGAGTAGTCCGCTGAAACGCGCCTTCCAGACGGCTGAAATCGTCGCGGCGGCGCTCGCTCTACCGATCGAACTGGACGAGCATTTGATGGAACGTGCCTTCGGCAGTTTCGAAGGGCGTCTTTTTGCGGAGGTCAGGCGGGAGCACGGCATTCCGCCGCACCATCCTGTCAACAGAGTCATGCCTGCGGACGCGGAGCAGTGGCCGCAGACCTGCGAGCGGGCGCGCAGCGCCATCGTGAAGTGGCTCGATGTCTATCGCGACGAGACGCTTCTTTTCGTCAGCCACGGTGGCGTCTTTCTCGCATTGCAGGAGCAACTGATCGGCGTCCGGCCTGGCGCCACCAACGCCGTCCCGTATGCCTTCACGGTCGCCGGCGGCGCATGGGGCATTAGCGAGGTCGGCGCCGCCGCGTGAACCCGCAAACAAAAACCCCGCCGGGAAGGGCGGGGTTTGAATTGTTTTTGTGGCTGCGCATTAAGCCGGGATGCGCGCTTCTTCTTCGTTCGGCTCGCGCAGCACGTAGCCGCGGCCCCACACCGTCTCGATGTAGTTCTTGCCGTCGGAGGCGTTCGCGAGCTTCTTGCGCAGCTTGCAGATGAACACGTCGATGATCTTGAGCTCCGGCTCGTCCATGCCGCCGTAGAGATGATTGAGGAACATCTCCTTGGTCAGCGTCGTGCCTTTGCGCAGCGAGAGGAGTTCCAGCATCTGGTACTCTTTGCCGGTGAGGTGGACGCGGGCGGCGTTGACCTCGACGGTCTTGGTGTCGAGGTTGACGATCAGGTCGCCCGTTTGGATGACCGATTGTGCGTGGCCCTTGGACCGGCGCACGATCGCATGGATGCGTGCCACCAGCTCGTCCTTGTGGAACGGCTTGGTCATGTAGTCGTCGGCGCCGAAGCCGAGACCTTTGACCTTATCCTCGATGCCCGCCAGACCCGACAGGATCAGGATCGGTGTCTTGACCTTCGAGACCCGCAGGGAGCGGAGCACCTCGTAGCCGGACATGTCCGGTAAGTTCAGATCAAGAAGAATGATGTCGTAATCGTACAGTTTACCGAGATCGACGCCCTCTTCGCCCAGATCGGTCGTGTAGATGTTGAAGCTTTCCGACTTCAACATCAGCTCGATCGATTGCGCGGTCGCGCGGTCGTCTTCGATTAACAGGACGCGCATGCCAGTCCCCTTCCTCGCCGCTTAGGGGCTTAAGGTCGGCACGCCACAGGGCGGCCTTTTGATTACGCGGTGGGAAAAACCGATTCGAAACGTTACTGGAAAATGGTTAACAGAATGTGATTCTCGGGTGCAAGCAGCCCCGACGCAATTTCGACGAAATTGCGCTAAGCTACTGTGAGTCCCAAGCTTTACAGCCATTTCCTGTCTCATGTTTCACTTTAAGAGTCCGAGTTATCCGACTCTTGCGACTCACCCTCTGTCGAACGGCGGGTCGCCGGTGATCCCAACGAGTTATCCACGGATGATTAACGAAGCGGGTAAACGGTCCGTTAAGCTGCGGTATTTGATTCCGCTTCGTTAGGATTTTGGGCATGAAGGCGCTGGCGGATCAGATTGCGGAACTGGACGGCACCGAGATTTACGGGCGCGTCGTCGGCGTTCGCGGCCTCATGGTGGAGGTTGCCGGCCCGATCCACGCGATGTCCGTCGGCTCGCGCATGATCATCGAGCCGGGCCACGCGCGCTCCATTCCTTGCGAAGTGGTTGGGTTCGCGAACGCGAACGCGCTTCTCTTGCCCTTCGCTCCTTTGGAAGGTGTGCGGCGAGGCTGCCGCGCGATCGTGTCGGGCGGCCCCGGCGCCGTGCGCCCATCGCAAGGGTGGCTCGGACGCGTCGTCAACGGCATGGGCGAACCGATCGACGGCAAAGGCGCGTTGCAACTTGGCGGCTCGCCGTCTCCTTTCCGCAACACACCGCCACCGGCGCA
>JAFKKS010000339.1 GCA_017304555.1 Hyphomicrobiales bacterium | reverse complement strand
ACCAGCGCCTTCACGGCGCCGCGATCGGCCTTGCCGGTGCGGCCGAGCGGCAGCGCGTCGTGGAAGTGGATCGCGTCCGGCAGCTTGTAGCGCTCGATGCGCTCGCCAGCCCACGCGCGCAGCGCGGCTTCCGTCACGGTTGCGCCCGGCCGCCGCACGACGATCGCGTGCAGCCGTTCGCCGACGCTTGCGTCGGGCACGCCCGCGCAAAGGACGGCGGCGACGTCGGGATGCGCCGCGAGCAGGTTGTCGACCTCGAGCGGCGCGATCTTCTGCCCGCCGCGCGAGACGATTTCCTTGCGACGGCCGATCAGTTCGACGCGGCCGTCCGCGCGCCGCCGGGCGAGGTCGCCGGTGCGGAAATAACCCTCCGCGAACGCCGCGTCGGTGAGCGACGGCGCATCGAGATAGCCGAGCATGCCGTAGGGCGTTTTGACTTGCAGTTCGCCGTCATCGGCGATGCGATACGTCACGTTCGGCGTCGGCGCGTTGATGGCGCCGAAGCCCGCCGGCTGGTCGGACGGCCCCATGCAGAAATCGCAGGAGCCGGTCTCGGTCAGTCCGTAGAGATCGTAGAGAGCGGTGGAGGGAAAGCGTTGCGCGATGGCCTGGCCGAGCGCGGCGCCGAGCGGTTCGCCGCCGGTGAGGAGAAGTCGCAGCGCCGGAGCCGCGAACGGTTCGTCGGCGCGGATCGCGCGCAGCATTGTCGGCACGCAGGCGGTGACGGTTACGCCCGCGGCGCAATGCTCGCGGATCGCTTCGACCGAGAAACGCGGCAGCAAAATCAATTGCGCACCGGCGTTCGCCACGAGAAGGCTGACCCAGATGCCGAAGATGAACGTAAGCTGCAGCGGCAGGACGACCGTGTCGTCGGCGCGCAATTGCAGCAGGTGCGCGAGCACGTCGAGCTTGGCGGCAAGCCGCGCATGGCCGATGACGACGCCTTTCGGCTCGCCGGTGCTGCCGGAGGTGAAGACGATCAGCGCCGCATCGTCGAGCAGCGGGCGCGGCGACGGAACGATTTCGGAGATTTGCGTTATGTCTTCACCGTCGACGACGAAGCGTGCGCCGGTGCGCGCTTGCAATGCGGTGCGCACGGCGTCCGGCGTCGCCGTGTGCACCGGAACGGCAACGCCGCCAGCGCGCCATACGCCGAGGAATGCGGCAAGGTCGCCGGGCCGGTTGCCGATCACGACATGCACGGGCTCGGTGCGTGCCAAAGCTTTCGCGCGCAATGCGGACTCGACGGTGCCGGCGCGGCGCGCAAGTTCAGGCGCGTCGAGGCTTTCGCCCGAGCCTTCGAAGCGCGGCTGGCGCGCGGCAAGGGCGGCGTCGAGATAACGGGCGAGGGCGGCGAGATGAGTCATATTATTCGACAATCAGACTGGATGCCCGCCTTCGCGGGCATGAGCGGAGAGAGGGGGAAGGCCTTGACCCAGCCGCTCATTCCCGCGGAAGCGGGAATCCAGGGTTTGCTGGCGGGCGGAACTTATCATTTCACCGCGAAGCGCGCGTCGCGCCAAGCGAGCGCAGCTTTCAGCCCATCGCGGCGGGCGAGGTCCATGAAGGCGATTTTGTCGGGCGAGCCCTTGCCTTCGATGGCGAGATCGATGGCGAGCGCCTCCTCGAGCGCTTCGAGCATCCCCTGCGATTCCAGCGCGCGATTGATGGCGCGCTTCGTTCCCTGCACGAGCTCGGGATCGATGACGGCGATGTGCCGCGCGAGTTTCAGCGCGGCGTCCTCGAGCTCGTCCGGCTTGACGATGCGGTTGACGATGCCGAGTTCGCGCGCGCGCTCGACGCTGATCCGGTCCTCGCCGGTGAAGATGATCTCCTTCGCGATCTTCGGGCCGACGAGCCACGGCAGGATCATCACCACGATGCCGGCGCCGAATTTCAATTCTGGCTCGCCGAAGAAGGCGTCGTCCGCCGCGATGGTCACGTCGCAAGCGAGCGACAACTCGAATGCGCCGGCAAGGCAGGCGCCGCGCACGGCTGCGATGGTCGGCTTCGCGCAATGCCAGAAGCGCATCGCGGTATCGAAGTCGTGCCGCAGGATCGGGCGCCAGACGTCGGTGCCCTTCGGCTGGCGCTGCATCTGCTCCTTGAGATCGAAGCCGGAGGAGAAGGCGGCGCCGGCGCCGGTGACGATGACGGCGCGCACCGTATCGTCCGCTTCGGCGCGGTCGAGCGCGGCGTTGATCTCGGTCAGCATCTGCGCATTGAGCGCGTTGGCGCGTTCGGGCCGCGACAGGGTGAGGCGCGCGACGGCGCCGAGTGTTTCATAGCGGAGGGTTTCGAAGTCCATGCGAGGGTCCTGGCGGTGGGGTATCGCGAAACTTGCACAATCCCGCTCCGCCGTCATTCCGAGCGTCTGTCGCCGTCATTCCGGCCGAGCGCGTAGCGCGAGAGCCGGAACCCAGCGTCGTAGCCCGTGTTGAGCGAAGCGAAACGCGGGGGCTGTCTGTATCGACCCGCGTGCTGCGCCTGTCGGTTGCCTATTCCCGGATTTCGCTGCGCTCAATCCGGGCTACAGCCGCGTGATCGTCATTTCGGCTCGCGGCGGCTTTGCCGCCTTGGCCGGAATGACGGAAATCCAATCGATTCCATGCCCTTTCTTTGATGCTAGATTTTGCCTACATCCGCTGGATGCGCGAGTTCCTCGAAGACGTACACGCCAACCAGCCGCTCGAGCCCTCGGAGGCGGCGCGCCGAGCGGCACGGCCGCAACTACGCAAGCGCTTCTACGAGACGGTCACCGTGGCGGAGACGCCGGAGGGGTTCGCGGTCCTGCTCGACGGCAAGGGGGTGCGCACGCCGGCGCGGCGGCCCCTCGTTCTGCCGACACGACCGCTGGCCGACGCGCTTGCCGCCGAATGGCAGGCGCAAGAGGACATGATCGACCCGGCGCGGATGCCGCTGACGCGGCTCGCCAATTCCATCATCGACGGCGTCGCCGAGGCTCCCGGGCCGGTGGCGGAGGAGATCGCGAAGTATCTCGGCTCCGACCTGATGTTCTATCGCGCCGACCAGCCGGCCGGTCTGGTGGCAAAGCAGGCGGAACACTGGGATCCGGGCCGCCGCCATCCCGGCCGACCCGTGGAAGCTCGGCGCGGCGAACGTCATCACCACGCTGACCGGTTCGGCGCTGCTGGCGCTCGCGGTGCTGCACGGGCGGATTTCCAGCGACGAAGCCTGGGCCGCGGCGCATGTCGACGAGGACTGGCAGGCGGACCAATGGGGGCACGACGCGCTTGCGCGCCAGCGCCGTGATTTCCGCTGGTCCGAGATGCAGGCGGCGGCGAAGGTCCTGACGAGCGTGGTCTAGGCAGCCGAACTGGGGAGCACATAGCCGAACGCGCGCCGCCGACTGATGAAGCGAGGTCGTTTGCGGCGAGCCGAAATCGAAGCTTTTGATTCAAGGTGGACATTTTGGTGTTAAGCGGAACTTCACGCTCAACGGACGAAAACCCTGCCAGGGGTGAGATTATCGATGTCGCACACTTGCGACGCCGATAGGACGTTAGGTGGCGGGCATGAGATGCTGGCTCACGGCGCTGTTTTTTGGGATTTGCTTTTGGGCCAATACCTCCGGAGCACAAGCGCCGAAACCTGCATCTGCTGCGACATTTTCGACGACTTTGCGGGATGATTGCGACGAAGAATGTCATTCTTGGCCGGTGGCGGATGAGGTCCGCGCGGTCATGGCCGATGTGCCCATGCCGTCTTTAGGTTCCACCTTACGCGTTCGCTACAGTGCCGACTGGATACAAGGGCAGCCGTGCTCTGACGGACGTCTGGAAGCAGCCCGTAGAATCGTCGGGACGAGACATTCAGCGGCGTTCTTGACGCGTCTATTTGGCCAGGGCTTTTGCCCGCGCGTACAGTTCAACGGCACTCCCGAGAACGCACCCTATCTGGCTTCGCACGAGTGGAACGATGTCGTTTTCGATGCAGAGCGCGCTCGATTACTCACGCGCCAGCAGTATGGCCAATGGGTCGTTCCAGCAATCAGGCGAAATCTCGCATCGCAAGAAGCGAATCGCTGGACCGTCTTATCCCTTTTTTCCAGCGGAGCCGGACGGAACGCCGACCTGCTGGCGGTGGAGATCAGCGCAGTTCTTGCTGATCCAAACCCGTCCCATCAGCAGGAAACGCGCGATGGCCAGAGCGATAAGGCGACGAACGTCGTTCGAGTTGCCGACGCCGCAACCGGCAATGGCGATTTGGTTGACACGTTACTGAACCAGTTAGACGCCGATTCATCGCTTTCGACGCACCTTGGGTATCGACGTTTGATAACCAATCTTGCCGGCATTTCTTCGTCAGTGCCGACATGGGGCAGCCCGCCCGTATGCGCTAACGTGGATCGGATCGCCAAGCACCTCCCTTGGGGGCTTGATTCTTCGCAGGACGCCACATTTCTTGCGAGCCTCTCCCGATGTGACAAGGGCAGCGAGAATCTCCTTCGGCTTTCGCTTTCGGACCCTCGGCCTGTTGTGGTCGCCACTGGCATCCGCGTGTGGTGGTCGGCGGCGGCGAGTGGCCGGGCTGTTGCCCAAAATCTTGCGCCGGATGTCGTGACGCTTGTCTTGCGAGACGCCATACCGATTGTGGAATCGTTGCCGGTTTACGCGTTTCAGGGAAGCGCTCAACGCTTGATCGACAAAGGATCGGCGATCGAGGACACCGCGCTTGGGCTTTCGAGTCTTGGCTTATTGTCGGAGACGATCGACCGGCTGGGCGCCCTGGGCAGATCGGACCAGGTTCGCGCGCTGCGGCAGGGACTAGAACAAGGCAATCAACGACGAGCGCGCTGAGACGCTTACGCGCGCCCTAGTCCTTCGTCGGCGCGTCGGCGGGAGCCTGCGCCGCCGCGGAAAGATCGAGCGGCGGCTGCGCCGCGGCATCGCGGTCGAACGGCGCCGGCAATATGACGCGCATCTTCGGATCGCCGCCGGTGGTGACCGGTGCGTAAGCTTGCAGGGACGCGGCCGTGGGAGGCTTGCGCGCGCGCTCGCGCGCTGTTTTGGCCGCGCGTTGGGCGCCGCGCCGCACCTGGAAACGATCCTCGACCAGCCGCAGCACCGATTGTGAAATCAGCTTCGACCGCTTGATGTCGACGAAATCGTTCTCGTCATAAGGGCGCGCCCGCGCACCCTTGAACGCGACGACCTTGCCGCCGCCGACGGCGATCATGTCGCCGGGGCGCAGCGTCGGGTCGTCATAGACCGGACCGGTCGGGATCGCGCCACGCGGCCGGCAGGTGCAGGCGTCGACCGACGCGGTCTTGAACAGATCGGCGGCCTTCAGCTTGGCGTAAGGCGTCCGGTGTTTATTGGCTGCGAGTGCCGTGTTCATGTCGGCGCCGGGATGGCGCATATAGACCTGCGTCTCCGCGCCTGGACAGGCCGTCTTGCACAGATACGCGGTCATCGCCGCGTCGCCGCCGTTGGCGACCGGAAAGGCGTAGCCGTCGCAGGTGCGCACGCACATCGCCTGCGATCCGCCGCCGGCGCCAATCTCTCCTCTTTGCCGCGGCGTCACCCGCAGGCGCATGCTGGGACGATCCTCATCGTCGCCGAAAATCGAGCCGAAGCCGCCACCGCCGCCACGCCGCGCCGCTTCTTCGCGGAAGAACTGAAAATTGTCTTCGCGTTCGCCGGCATGGGCCGAGGATTGGGCCAAGGAATTGCAAAGGAGGCAGGCGAGCGCCGCGATGGCGAAAGGCACGCGCTGTGCGGAACTGCCCTTGCCGTGGGCGCCGGCGTTTCTGCTCTGGCGTAACGGGGGGCTCAACGGCATGGCCTACTTTGCACGCAATGCGCGTGATGGTCATCAGGTATGGCGTTGCGTCGTCGCTGCCGCAAGAGCGAAGCGGCCGCTTGGTAACGCCGATGTCACGCGGCCTTCGCGCATATGAATCCAAAGCTATTCATTTACGATGCTCCTACGATGCCCTGCATCGGCTACGCCGGACCGGCGGACCGGCCGATCCTCCCGAGATGCGTGAAGGCGAAGCCGGCCGGATATTTCAGCCCGAAGCCGAGCAGCCGGTCGACGCCGATATGGGCGAGCCAAATGAGGGCGATGGCATCGAGGATGACGGCCGGCAGCGCGAAGCCGAGGATCGCGAGCGCGAACGGGCCGATCGTGACATGGGCGGCGTTATAGACGGCGGCGCCGACTCGCGGCCCCGCGAGATAACCGAGGAAGCTCAGGTCCGGGAGGAGGACGAGCGCCGCGAACAGCCACCAGGAATCGCTCACTTTCGGGTAGAGGAACGCCGCCAAAACGAGCAGGGCGGCGCCCTCCAGCCGCAGGAGGAGGCGGGGTGTGCCGGTCACCGCGGGGGCGTCAGTTTCCGTGCTCATTCCCTGCTCCTGTCCTGCACCCCGTTCCGGCGAGCGCCGATCTTACAGCAGAGAGGGCCCTTTCGCTCCCCGGAGGGGGAGGGTGGCCGCAGCGCATCCCCGTGCGATGCCAAGCGGGACAAAACGAGGGACAAACCCGAACCTTGGGCTGAGCACGATGGACATTCTGGAGACCTTGGAGAAACGCCGCGAGGCGGCGCGCGTCGGCGGCGGCGAGAAGCGCATCGAGGCGCAGCACAAGCGCGGCAAGCTGACCGCGCGTGAGCGCATCGGCCTTCTCCTCGACAAAGGCTCGTTCGAGGAGTTCGACATGTTCGTCGAGCACCGGGCGACCGAGTTCGGCATGGAGAAGAACAAGATCCCCGGCGACGGCGTCGTCACCGGCTGGGGCACCGTGAACGGGCGCACGGTCTTCGTTTTCGCCAAGGACTTCACCGTGTTCGGCGGCTCGCTCTCCGAGGCGCACGCGCAGAAGATCACCAAGATTCAAGACATGGCGATGAAGGCGCGGGCGCCGATCGTCGGCCTGTTCGACGCCGGCGGCGCGCGCATCCAGGAGGGTGTCGCCGCGCTCGGCGGCTATGGCGACGTGTTCAAGCGCAACGTCGTTGCCTCCGGCGTCATCCCGCAGATTTCCGTCATTATGGGCCCGTGCGCGGGCGGCGACGTCTATTCACCGGCGATGACCGACTTCATCTTCATGGTGCGCGACACGAGCTACATGTTCGTGACGGGGCCCGACGTGGTGAAGACCGTCACCAACGAGGTGGTGACGTCGGAGGAGCTCGGCGGCGCGTCGGTGCATACGACGAAGTCGGCGGTCGCCGACGGCGCGTTCGACAACGACGTCGCGTGTCTCCTGCAGATGCGCCGGCTGATCGATTTCCTGCCCGCGAACAATCGCGACGGCGTGCCGGAGTGGCCTTCGTTCGACGACATCGAGCGCGAGGAGCCCTCGCTTGACACGCTCATTCCCGACAACCCGAACAAGCCCTACGACATCAAGGAGTTGATCCTCAAAACCGTGGACGAAGGCGACTTCTTCGAGATCGCCGACGCGTTCGCGAAAAATATCGTCACCGGCTTCGGACGCATCGCCGGGCGCACCGTCGGCTTTGTCGCCAACCAGCCGATGGTGCTCGCCGGCGTGCTCGACGCCGACGCCAGCCGCAAGGCGGCGCGGTTCGTGCGCTTCTGCGACGCCTTCGAAATCCCGATCGTCACTTTCGTCGACGTGCCGGGGTTCCTGCCCGGTACGAGCCAAGAATACGGCGGGCTGATCAAGCACGGCGCGAAATTGCTGTTCGCCTATTCGCAGGCGAGTGTGCCGCTCGTCACCATCATCACTCGCAAGGCGTTCGGCGGCGCTTACGACGTCATGGCGTCGAAGCATATCGGCGGCGACATCAATTACGCCTGGCCGACGGCGCAGATCGCGGTGATGGGCGCGAAGGGCGCGGTCGAGATCATTTTCCGCCAGGACGCGGGCGACAAGGACAAGATCGCCGCGCGCACCAAGGAATACGAAGACCGCTTCCTCTCACCCTTCGTCGCCGCCGAGCGCGGCTATATCGACGAGGTCATCAAGCCGCACTCGACGCGGCGGCGCATCGCCCGCGCGCTCGCGATGCTGCGCGGCAAGAGCGTGGAAATGCCGGCAAGGAAGCACGATAATCTGCCGTTGTGAGGATGCCGTGCCGACCGTTCTGCGGTGGGGACCCTACAGGGTGTTTTTCTATTCCAACGAACGGACGGAACCGCCGCATGTTCACGTCGCCGCGGGCGATCGTGAGGTGAAGCTTTGGCTGCACGATTTAGCCGTCGCGGTGAACGTTGGGTTTCCTGCGCATGAGCTTGGAGATATTATTCGCCAACTAAGGTCGCATCGCGAAGGCCTGATCGAGGCGTGGCATGAGCACTTTGGAAATTGACGTTGGACAGTTGCGGGCGACAGCCGTTGCGTTCACGGCCATTGATTTGGTCGTGACGCTGTCTGACGGTCGGAAGATCGTTACGCCGCTGGACTGGTATCCGCGCCTACAGCATGCTTCGGCATCCGACCGTGCCCGATACGAAATCACGCCGATGGGCATTCATTGGCCGACGCTGGACGAGGATCTCGGCATCATTGGTATGCTGCAAGGCCGCCGCGCGATTTGAATTGATGCCATCATCCTACGCCGCTCGGCTTTGCGCCATCTGCTCAGCGCAACTGCTTTTCAGGGAGAAATAGTCCATGTTCCGCGCCATCTTCACGGCCGCCGCCTTATCGGTGGCTGCGCTCGTCGCCACCTCAACGACACCCGTTCACGCCCAGCAAGGAAAGCACATGACCACAGCCGACGGCCTGCAGATCATCGAAGTGAAAGAGGGCACCGGCCCGTCGCCGAAGGGCAAGACCGCGGTGGTGCACTACACCGGCTGGCTTTATCAGAACGGCCAGAAGGGCGCGAAGTTCGACTCGTCGGTCGATCGCAAGGAGCCGTTCGAGTTTCCGGTCGGCGCCGGCCGCGGGATCAAGGGCTGGGACGAGGGCGTCGCCAGCATGAAGGGCGGCGGCAAGCGCACGCTGATCATCCCGCCGAATGCGACCCTGATGTTCGACGTCTAGTTGCTGGCGGTGAAGTAACGCCCTAAAAATCGGCCATGCC
>JAFKKS010000338.1 GCA_017304555.1 Hyphomicrobiales bacterium | reverse complement strand
TTGCTCAATCCGGGCTACGAGGGGATCATTGACGGAAACGACAGCCGCGTCGGCGTCACAAGGAGACTGAAGCGAATCAGCGGAAAGTCTGCCAGCGGCTCTCGAAGCTGCCAGTCGGGACGACCGGCGCAGCGCCCTTCATCAGGCCGGCGGCACTGGAAGGCCGTTGGGCGGGAGCTTCCGCCTCGGCCGTCTGGCGGCGGGCGGGTTCCGCCTTCTCGGCCGGCGCCTTGCGCTTGGCCTCGGTCTTTTCGTTGTCGTCGTCATCCTTCGCGTGCGGCGCCGGGCGGGCGACGCGGACCGGCTGGCTCGTTTGGGCCGGCCGTGCGTGCGGCGTGTGCGTGGCGTGCGAGCGTGCCACCGGCATCGGGGTTGCATGCTGCGCCGGGGCGGCTGTCGTCGCCTGCAGCGCCTTCGCCGTCGACGGCTCGTCGCGGCCGAAGCCCATGGCGCGTGCAAAGGACGACGCCGAGCGCCCGATATCGAGCTTTTCCCCGTCATCCCCGCTCTTCGACGAGAACAACTTGTTGAAGAGATTGCCGGAAGGGGTTCCCGACGAGCCGGCGGAGGCCGTGGTGACAGTCGAAGCCGTCGTGTCGGGAGCCGCCGCAATCGCATGCGCACGGTTTGGAACCGGCCGCGGCATCGGGATCGCTCCGCTTGCGGACGCCGATTGCGTCGCCGCGGCCGCCGGAACGTCGGACGGGTCCGCGCTCGCCACTTGCGCCGGCAGGCGCAGGTCGGCGGCTTCGTCGCGCGGTGGCGTGATCTTGCCGATCGACATGTTCATCGGCGGGTTTTCGACGGCCCAGCGCACATTGCCCTTGCCGTCGCGCACGAGCTGCGGATTGAGCTTCGACACGAAGATCGGATGCATGCCGCCGTCGCGCCCGGTCTTGATCGGGGCCGTTTCCATGCCGCGCTGCACGTAGCGGGCGAATTCGGCGTCGTCGCGCTTGGTCTTCGCCGCGACCGCCTGGGCGATTTCGGTCGGAACCGTATAAGCGGGGCAGCGGCCGGCCGGCTCGAACCGCGCGCCTGCCGGCGCCTCGGCGTCGAAGACGTAGCGCTTCTCGCACACGTCCACCTTCGGCTGCTGGCGCGTCACCTCGAAGGTGTCGGAGCCCTGCTTCAGCATCTTCCAGAACGCCAAATGCGGGCTGTTGCGATGCCGGGCCATGTTCGCGGCCGTCATCCGGAACGGATAGGCCTGCACCTGGAATTGCTTCTGCCCGCCGAAGAACGCCTCGCGGCCGAGCGCGAAGATCTCGCCGATCTGCTCGTCGGTCATCGAGTAGCAGCCGGCGGACGAGCAGTTGCCGTGCACCATCAGGTGCGAGCCGGTGTAGCCGTGCGACCGGTCATAGGCGTTGGGGAAGCCGAGATTGAACGACAGATAATAAGATGAATTGGGATTCATCTGCGCCGGGGTGATGGTGTAGAATCCCTCCGGCGCCTGCCGGTCGCCGGTCTTCATCTTCGGGCCAAGCTCGCCGGACCAGCGGCAGATCGGATAGATCTTGAGCAGCGCGAACTGGCCGCTTGCGTCCTTTTTCCAGACCTCGAGTTCGGATTCTTCCTTGTAGGCGCGAATGAGGATCGGCGCGTCCTTCGTCATCCCCTTCTTCTCGAGGGTCGACACGATCTCAGCCGAGAGCGGCATGAGATGCTTGGCACTGATCTGAATTCCTTCAGTATTGCACCCCGACAGGCCGATCGTTGCCGCGAGCGCGGCCGACGCGAGCCAAAGACGGGCGAATCGCCCGCGGGGAAGGGCCGAGCGGCAAATCAACGAAAGAGCCTCCGAACGAGGTACCTGCACGCCAGCATCTGAAGATCGTTATCGTCAAGAATTCGCTATGGCAAGGCCGCAAAAACCGCTCTTTCAGCCCCACCGTTTCTAGGGTGAATCGTCGGTAAAGGTCACGCCTGTAAGATTTACGCCCGCGACGAACCGCAATTGTTACGCAAACACCTCTGCCTGTCGATTGCGGCACGAGCGAGACGTCAAGAAAAGCGAGACGACAGGGAAAGCGAGGCGACAGGGAACATGCGGCTTTCCGCGCCGTTGTCACCGGAAAGCCTCGCCGCCGACGCATTCGCACCCCGCGCTCGCTCCTAGCGGGTGCACATCGCGACAAGGGCTGATAGATTTGCGGCCGTGGGATTCTGGACTGAGGAGAATGCGTTACATGCGTTGGACCACGTTGACCGCCGCTTGCGCTGCGCTCGCCGTCATTGCGATCGCGTCATGGTCCTCCGCCGACGCGCAAACGCGCCGCGGTGTACGCGCCTATGGTGATCGCGCCGAAGTAAGCCGCGCCGACGTCGACCGTGCACGAAGGACGCGCGCGCGCACGCGAATCACAGTGCGACGCGAGCGCTCGTTCCTCGACCCGGGACCGGAGATCAATCCCGGCACCCGCTCCTACACCGACTACGCGATTCCGCCGAACACGCGCCCGTCCGTGATCGAGCGGTGGAACCCGACGCGCGAGTGGGGCTATCCGGGACCGGACGCGCTGTCTCTGCCGGGCTGCTGCCTCGATTACTGAGCGGGCAACGCGCTCTGGCGTCATGCGCGGGCTTGACCCGCGCATCCATCGTTTTTCAAAGATTGATGGATTGCCGGGTCAAGCTCGGCAATGACGAATGATGGAGGACGTAGCCCGGATTGAGCGGAGCGAAATCCGGGACTCCTGCATTCTTGAAAACAGGCCCCGCATTTCGCGCTGCTCAATGCGGGCTACATCTCACAAGCCGCCTACGACCCGTAGTTCTTCTTCAGATACGCGGCGATGTCCTTGGCGTCGGCGTCGTCAATCGGCGCGCCGTAAGCCTTGATCATCTTGGCGACCTCGGCGTCCCACATCGCGGCGGAAGGAAACGGCGAGTTCATCTGGATGTAGTCGAGGCTGTGGCACGCGGCGCAGTTCGCCTCGACCTTGTCGAGACCCGGCGCTTTCTTCAGTTCCACCGGCTTCTCTTCGGCGAAGGCGCCGGTGACGAGCGCCGCCGACGCGAACGCGGCGGCAAGCAGGGCGCAAACGGTTTTCATGGCTCCCTCCTCAGGCTGCGTTCAGCGTGACGCGATGCGGCAGGTTGTGATGATAGCCGGCGCCGTTCGGCACCAGTTCCGTCGTCTGCGTCTGACCGATCTTGTTGGTCGCGCGCGCCACGATGACGTTCGCGCCGCGCTTCGGTGCGAACGCGAAGCTGAACGGGCGGAACGCATACGGCCCGAGATTCTCGCCGAGCTTCGCCGCCGTCCACGTCTTGCCGCCGTCGGTCGAGACCTCGACATTGGCGATGCCGTAGCCGCCGTCCCAGGCGATGCCGCCGACCGTGAGCGAGCCGCCGCGCTTCACCTTCGCGCCGTCCGCATGGCTGGTGATCAGCGAGTTCACCACCATCTCGGTGATCGGCGTCGCCGTCGCGCCCGGCGCTTCCTGCGTCGTGAAGCGCGCGGCCATCGGGAATTTCCCGAGCGGCACGCGATACGCCGACGTCATCCAGAAATTATGCAGCGGGCTCGTGCGCGCTTCGAGCGACACGATGTGCTTCATCCAATAGGTGCCGGTCCAGCCGGGCACGATGAGCCGCGCCGGGAAGCCGTTGAAGTGCGGCAGCGGCGCGCCGTTCATCTCGTAGGCGATGAGCGTCGTCTCCTCGAGCGCCTTCCAGGATGGAATGCTCTTGGCGAAGTCCGGCGTCTTGTCGAAGGGCGGGCCGTCGGCGCCGCCATAGGCGATCTCGACGACGTCTTTCTTCAATCCGGCTTTCGCCAGCACGTCCTTGAGCTTGACGCCTTTCCAGCGCGCGCAGCCCATGGCGCCGTAACCCCATTCCACGCCGAACACATGCGGCTGGAAGAGGCCGCGGCGATTGCCGGAGCATTGGTTGACCGCGACGACTTCTGTGGCCGGCATCGCCTTGAGGTCGTTGAACGTGAGCTCGGCTTGCTTCTCGGCGCCGTCGCCGCCGATCGCGAGCTTCCACGTGTTCGCGTCGACTTCCGGGATGTCGGAGAGATGGTAGCGCACGAAGAACGCGTCGTTCGGCGTGATCGGCGTGCGGAAATATTCGATCGGCGTTTCGTAGTTCGGCGGCCGGTAGCTGAGCTTGATCAGCGGCTTCTTGCCCGGAAGCGCTCCCAGAACCGCTTCGGAGCGCGTGCCTGCGGGCAGGCCGGGTTCTTTGGCTGCACCGGCAGCCTGGGCATCGTCCGGGAACGGGAGCTTCAGCCCGGTGACCGCCAGGGCTGCTCCAGCGCCGACGCTCCCCATAAGGTGACGTCGCGTAATCATTTGAACCTCCATAACGGCGCATGTCGCCGCTGCGTGGAAAGCCTCCAGATTGAGCGCCCGAATGCGCGCCGCGTCAACGCGCTCCTTCCCCGCAAAACCGTCATGGCCGGGGATTGCTTCGCTTCTTGCCGCTTGACACCTGGATGCCCGCTTTCGCGGGCATGAGCGGAAATACGGGCCACAGCTTTGCCTCATCCGCTCATTCCCGCGAAAGCGGGAATCCAGTTTGAAAAACCGAAGACTCAACCGACGGTGACGGCGACGCGGTGCATCGGGTTGGCGCCGTAGCCTTGCGGATTCCAATTCGCCGGCGCGTGCGGCTGCGCGACGCCGTTCACATCGGTCGCGCGCGCCCAGATTTGATAATAGCCCGGCGCCGGACGCGCGATCGTCGCGCGCCAGCGGTGCCAGTCATAGGCGTTGCGTTGTGGCAGCAATGTCGCCGGTTGCCACGTCGCGCCGTAGTCGATCGAGACGTCGACGCGCGCGACGTCGATGTCGCCCGCCCACGCGGCGCCGTGCACCGTGATGTGCGAGGCGTCCGCCGCCAATGTCGCGCCGTCATGCGGCGCGGTGATGATCGAGCGCACCGGCATCGATTCGAGGTCGCGTAGATTGTCCGGATCGGGCGTGCTGCCGGGCACGACGGGACGGATCGGCACGCGGTAGCTGGTCATGCCTTTCTCGTCGTGTCGGCGCTCGCGCACCCAGATGCGCGTCAGCCACTTCGACGACACCGAGCCTGGCCAGCCAGGGATGACGAGACGCAGCGGGAAGCCATGGATCGGCGGCAGCGGTTCACCGTTCATCGCCCACGCGATTAGGTTGTTCTCGTCGAGCGCTTTCGTGATCGGCACGCCGCGCGACATCGCCTGCTTCGTCGGATCTTTCAGATCGCGGTCGGCACTGTAGTGGCCGGTGAACACGGCCGATGCTTTGACGCCGGCGGCGAGAAGGAGGTCGCGCAGCCGCACGCCGGTCCATTGCGCGCAGCCGACGCCGCCATTGGTCCAAGCGTTGCCGGCGGCGGGCGGATCGTAGAACGAACGTCCATTGCCGCCGCATTCGAGCACGAGGTGGCGCGTCACCTGTTCGAAGCGGGATTGAATGTCCCGGAGCGTCAAGGTCAGCGGCGTCTCGACTTCGCCGTCGATGGTGAGCGTCCATGCCAGCGGATCGGCTACCGGCTCCGGGATCGTCCCGTTGTTGCGGATGAAGAACTTTTCCGTTGGCGTTGTCTCGTCGCCGAGCTCGTGCGCCGGCGTTTCCACCACCAGCGGCTGCTCGCCCAACGGGGTAAGCGCGGGACTCTTGCCGGGATAGATGATCGATACGGACGGATCCTGCCGGTTCGGCATGTCTTCTCCGCGACCCGTCACGCAAGGGGACGCAGGAGATTTCGCAGCATCGGCTTTGGCAGTATCGGCTTCGTTCGTGTCATCCGCGCCTCGGCGTTTGAGAATGGGCCCCTTCGCTCACGACGCCCCGGTCCCGATCAGGTTCCGTGGCGATTTGCGACATGACAAGAGCGGGATGAGGAAAAGTGTGAAGCGGTTTTCCGCCCGCATCCCGCTCTAAAATATTAGAATCGATCACGATGACTTTGGATCGATTCGATCCAAAGTCATCGTGATCTAGCATGCCGTATTTGCATC
>JAFKKS010000337.1:4113-10093 GCA_017304555.1 Hyphomicrobiales bacterium | reverse complement strand
GGCCGCGATCTGACGCTGGTCACGATCGTGCCGCCGTCGGGCTACCAGGAAGAATTGCGCGCTGCTGCTGCTGCAGCTGCTGCTGCTGCAACTGCTGCTGCGACGCCGGAAGGCGCTGCCGCCCCGGCCGCCGGCGCGCCCGCTGCGCCGGGAGCCGCTCCGGCCGCTGCCGCCGGCGGCGAAAAGAAAGCCGAGAAAAAGTAAGGAGCTCGCCGGCCTCTCATGGTGCTCTTCGTCGGGCTCGGAAATCCCGGCGCACGCTACGTCGGGAACCGGCACAATTTCGGCTTCATGGCGGTCGAGGCGATCGCCAAGCGCCACGGCATCGGCCCGTGGCGTCGGCGTTTTCAGGGCGTCACGGCCGAAGGGCCGCTCGGCAGCGACCGCGCGTTGCTTCTCCTTCCTGGCACTTTCATGAACGAATCGGGCCGCGCCGTCGCCGAGGCCGCGCGCTTCTACAAGCTCCCGCTTAACGAGATCGTCGTGTTCTACGACGAACTCGACCTCCCCTCCGGAAAACTGCGGGTCAAGCTCGGCGGAGGCAATGCCGGGCACAACGGACTACGGTCCATCACCGCGCATGTCGGCAACGATTATCGGCGCGTGCGCCTCGGGATCGGTCACCCGGGCCAGAAGGAACTGGTGCTGTCTTACGTGCTCGGCGACTTCGCCAAGAGCGAGAAGCCGCAAGTCGAGGCACTGTGCGACGCGGTCGCCGATAACGCGGCGCTGCTGGCGCGGGGCGAAGACGCGACCTTCCAGAATCGCGTTCACCTCGCCATGGCGGCCAAAGGATTCGAGCCGAACGGCTCTGAGAACAAGCCCGACAACGGTCGCGGCTAAGCAAGGTCGGATAAGTCCATGGGTTTCAAATGCGGCATTGTCGGACTGCCGAATGTCGGCAAGTCGACGCTCTTCAACGCGCTCACCGAGACGGCTGCGGCACAAGCGGCCAACTACCCGTTCTGCACCATCGAGCCGAATGTCGGCGAAGTGGCGGTGCCTGATCCGCGCCTGAATACGCTCGCGTCGCTGGCGAAATCGGCGCAAATCATCCCGACGCGGCTAACCTTCGTCGACATTGCCGGGCTGGTGAAGGGCGCCTCGAAAGGCGAAGGCCTCGGCAACCAATTCCTCGGCAACATTCGTGAGGTCGACGCCGTCGCGCATGTCGTGCGCTGCTTCGAAGACGACGACGTCACGCACGTCTCCAACACGATCGATCCCATCGCCGATATCGAGACGATCGAGACTGAACTGATGCTCGCGGATCTCGATAGCTTGGAGAAGCGTATCGATCCGCTGCAGAAGAAAATCCGCGGCAACGACAAGGAAGCGAAGGAAACGCTGGTGCTTGTCGAAGGCGCGCTCGCGCTCTTACGCGACGGCAAGCCGGCGCGGTTGCTCGAACGGCGTTCCGAGGACGAGAAGCTGTTCCGCTCGCTCGGTCTCCTCACCGCGAAACCCGTGCTCTACGTCTGCAACGTCGAGGAATCCTCGGCCGCGACGGGCAATTCTTTGTCGCGCAAGGTGGAAGAGCGCGCAGCGGCGGAAGGCGCCGTCGCCGTCACAATCTCAGCAAAGATCGAAGCCGAGATCGCGGTGCTGCCGCCCGATGAACGGACGGAATATCTCGCCGCCATCGGCCTCGACGAGCCCGGCCTCAACCGGCTGATCCGCGCCGGCTACGCGCTCCTCGATCTCGTCACGTTCTTCACGATCGGACCGAAGGAAGCGCGCGCCTGGACGATCACGCGCGGCACGCGCGGGCCGCAGGCGGCGGGCGTGATCCACACCGACTTCGAGCGCGGCTTCATCCGCGCCGAGACGATCGCCTACGATGACTATGTCGCGCTCGGCGGCGAGGCCGGCGCACGCGACGGCGGCAAGCTGCGGCTGGAAGGCAAGGAATACACCGTCGCCGACGGCGACGTGATGCACTTCCGCTTCGCGACCTGAGGCTGCACAACCTTAACCTATTTTAAGTTGTTATTTAGATATCTTTCGTGCCACGCTTCCCTCGGGCGCTGTCGGGGGAAGTTGCGTGGGGTACGTCCGGTTCTTGCTCGCCCTGATCGTTTTGATCGGGCACACGCCGCTTGGAAGTTATATTCCGACGGTCGGAAGCGTGGGAGCGGTCGAGGGATTCTTCCTGATCAGCGGCTTCTACATGGCCGCGACCTATACGCGGAATTATGCGGCCGACGGGCGCGTCGCGCATTTTCTCGCGAGCCGCGCCATCAGACTCTATCCGCTCTATTTCGCAATTCTGCTCGCCAATGTCGTCTTCTTCCACTTGGCGACAGCCAACGGCTGGCACAGCAATTTTTACCAAACCTTCAATTATTTTCTCGAGACCGGCGTGTGGAGGCCGCACCTTCCAGTTTGGTCTCTGCTCTTCCAGGATCTCGTGTCGGTCCACGCGAAGGTGCATCTCGAATTGCCGGTGCGGCAGGCTTGGTCG
The DNA here is from genome assembly GCA_017304555.1 of Hyphomicrobiales bacterium. GTDB lineage: Bacteria > Pseudomonadota > Alphaproteobacteria > Rhizobiales > Xanthobacteraceae > JAFKKS01. The sequence goes on along the minus strand of JAFKKS010000337.1, from coordinate 7,629 downwards.
ATCAGCGCCGAGATCGTCTTTTATGCGATGACGCCGCTGCTATGCCGGTTTCGCTCGAGCCTGCTTGCCCTCACCGCGATCATGTTCGCCGTCAAAGCGGCGCTCTACTTCACTCTCGGATGGCGCTACGCGTACTTCCCGTTCTTCGGGCAGCTTTGTTATTTCACGCTGGGGATGTGGCTGTACTTCCATCGCGAGACACTGACATGGGGGCGACGGCCGGCAATCGTCATGCTGCTCGCCGCCACGGTGATTTTGATGTCGACCGGCCAAGCGAGTTTCGAGTTCGGCACGCTCCTGCATCAGGCCATCTTCATCGGTACACTTGTCATCGTCACGCCGACGCTGTTCCGGCACATCAACGGACGCCTTTCGAACCGGCTCGGCGATCTCTCTTACGGCGTCTATCTCTCGCACTTTCTGGTGTTCGAGGTGCTGCTCACGTCGGGACTGTTCTCTCAAACAGCGCCGTCGACCTGGGATCTGGTCGGGTGGCCGGTCGCGACCATCCTCATCACCTGCGCAACGACGTGGCTGTTCGAGCGGGCGATCCAAGATCGGCTGGACGCCTGGCGGCGGCGCCGGTTCTACGCGCACCGTCTGCTTGACGCCGGCGCGCATGAGGTAGCCGCCGCAACGGCGGCGTCGCCCCGGCCAATTGACCCGGTGCCGGAGGGCCGCTACGGAGCGTGAGAACCACGTTCGAGGGCGTTCCGTGCCGCAGTTTTTCTTTGAGGACTTCTCCGCCGGCCAAGTCATGGAATTCGGCCCGCGCCTCGTTACCCGCGAAGAGATCATAGAATTCGCATCGCAGTTCGATCCGCAGCCGATGCACCTCACCGACGAGGGAGCAAAGGCGACGATGCTCGGCACTCTCGGCGCCTCCGGCTGGCACACCTGTGCCGTCATGATGCGCATGGCGTGCGACGGGATCGTCCTGAAGATGGCTTCGATGGGCGCGCCCGGCATCGACGAAGTCAAATGGATGAAGCCGATGCGTCCGGACGATCAACTCACGCTGCGCATCACCGTGCGCGAGACGCGCGCATCGCGCAGCCGTCCGCAGATGGGCTTCGTCGTGTTGTTCCAAGAGCTCTTCAACCAAAGGCGCGAATGCATCGCGACATTGCAGACGCCGCTGATGGTCGGGCGGCGCAGCGCCGCGACCGCGCAGGCCGGAGGCTGACCGCGATGTATTACCTTGAGGACATCCACATCGGCGAGAGATCGGAAATCGGCCGCCACACTTTCACGGCCGACGAGATTAAGGCCTTCGCCACGCAATACGATCCGCAGTCGTTCCATATGGACGAAGCGGCCGCGGCGCGGTCGCACTTCGGCGCGCTCTGCGCATCGGGCTGGCACACGGCTGCGGTGTGCATGCGATTTCTCGTCGACTATCGCAAGAAAGTGGTCGCGGAATTGCGGGCGCAAGGCAAGCCGGTCGCGACCTGGGGCCCCTCCCCCGGCTTTCGCGATCTGAAGTGGCTCAAGCCGGTCTACGTCGGTGACACCATCACCTATGCGACGGAAGCACTGGAGACCCGCCGCTCGCAGAGCAGGCCCGGTTGGGGCCTTGTGTTCTCCCGCAATACCGGCACCAATCAGCATGGTGAACTGGTGTACTCCTTCATCGGAGCGGTCTTCGTCGAATCCCGCCGGACGTAGTCATGGCATTGAGCGAGTCAGCGCCGTCAGCCGCCGTCGACCGGCCGCGTGAACGGCGCGCACTCGGCGTTGCGTGCGGCGCGCATGCGCTGCACGACGGCTATACCGACCTGATCTACGTCGTCCTGCCGCTGTGGCAGCAGGAATTCGCGCTCTCCTATGCCGCGGTCGGGCTGCTGCGCAGCATCTTCACCGGCACCATGGCGAGTCTGCAGATTCCCTCGACCCTCGTGGCCGAGCGCGTGGGCGGGCCGCTGGTGCTGGCGTGCGGCACCGCGTTGTGCGGACTGTGCTTCAGCCTGACGGCCCTTGGAACGAGCTACGGATGGTTGCTTGGAGCGCTCTTCCTCGCGGGCGCAGGATCGGCGACGCAACATCCGCTGGCCTCAGCGCTGGTGGCGCGGACATTCGAAGGCCGCCGTTCCATCACCGCGCTCGGCACCTACAATTTTTCCGGCGACTTGGGGAAGATGGCGATCCCCGGCATCGCCGCGCTGATGCTCATGCTGATGCATTGGCGGCCGATGGTTGCGATCCTCGGCTTGCTCGGGCTCGGCGCTGCGCTCGCCATCATTCTGCTGGCGCCACGCTTCACGGCGGACACCGAAACGGACAACGCCGCGTCCGGCACAACGACGGCGCAACGTTCCGCTTTCCGCAGCCCCGGCTTCCGGCTGCTTCTCGCCATCGGCGCCTTCGACAGCGCAGCGCGCGCGGGATTTCTCGTCTTCGTGCCGTTCCTTCTCATCGCTAAAGGGGCGACGCCCGCGATGGCGGGGTTGGCGCTGACGCTCGTGTTCGTCGGCGGCGCCGCAGGCAAGCTCGCCTGCGCGCATCTCGGCGCACGCTTCGGCATCATCGGCGCCGTCGTGCTGACCGAGATGCTGACCGCGATGGGAATGGCGGCAATCTATGTTCTGCCGCTTCCGCCGACGCTTGTGCTGCTGCCGTTCGTCGGCGTCGTCCTCAACGGGACGTCATCTCTCACCTATGGCTCGGTCCCGCAGTTCGTCTCTCCGGCCACGCGCGACCGCGCGTTCGGCATTTTCTATACCGGCACGATCGGTTCCGGCGCGCTTGCGCCGACGTTGAGCGGATTGATCGGCGACAAGGCCGGATTGGAGACATCCGTCGCGGTGGTCGCGTGTTTGACGCTCGTCACGATCCCGATCGCGATCGCACTTGGACGTTATATGCGCGCCAACGCTTGAGACGCTACGATCAATGTCCCTCGAAGGTGACGAGGGTGCGCACGGGAACATCAAGTGCCCGCAGTTTCGCGGCGCCGCCGAGCTCCGGCAGGTCGATGATGAAGCAGGCGGCGAGCACTTCCGCGCCCATCTGGCGCAGCAGCTTCACCGCGCCTTCCGCCGTCCCGCCGGTCGCCACGAGATCGTCGACGAGGATGACGCGGTCGCCTTTATTGATGGCGTCGACGTGCATCTCCATCTCGTCGGTGCCGTATTCGAGCGCATAAGCCATCCGCACCGTCTGGTGCGGCAGCTTTCCCTTCTTGCGGATCGGAACGAAGCCGGCCGATACCTGATGCGCGACGGCGCCGCCGAGGATAAAGCCGCGCGCCTCGATGCCGGCAACTTTGTCGATCTTCGATCCCGCCCAGGGCTGCACCAGTTCATCCACCGCACGGCGGAACGCACGCGCGTTGCCGAGCAGCGTCGTGATGTCGCGAAACATAATGCCCGGCTTCGGATAGTCCGGAATCGTGCGGATTGCCGCGCGCAGGTCGTTTTCCAAAACAGGCGACACCACGATTGATGAACTCCTCTTCAGGGACACGGCGACAATTGGGCCGCGCGATGACGTCTTAGCAGCGGTAGCCGCGACATG
>JAFKKS010000337.1:0-4091 GCA_017304555.1 Hyphomicrobiales bacterium | reverse complement strand
ACGCACGGGCGACAAGAGAGGAACTGATCAATGAAAAAGATTCTGATCGCCGCAGCGTTCGGCCTCGGGCTTCTGGCGACACCGGCTGCCGCCGGGACGATGCCCGCTCAAGGAGGGGTGACCGCGCCCCTGACGGGCGGGCTGCAGACGGTCGACTGGCGACCTTATTATCATTGCCACCCGCGAAGAGGCTTCTGTCACGGCGCACGCCGCTGGCACCGCCCACACTGGCGCGGCCACCGCTATTGGGGTCCGCGCCATCATTGGCGCGGCCACCGCCACCATTGGCGGCATCATCGCCACTGGCGCTAGGGTCAGCGCACATGCGGGCATCGCTCGGCGCGGTGCCCGCTCCTCGCTCAAGCCTTCTGGCGAAGAATGCGGCCGGCGACCGCGTCCAGCTTCTTCATCAGTTCGGGATCACGCGCCTCCGGCGCCGTGATGAGCGCCGTGTCGAGCGCGCGGTCCGAACCAATCGGGCACGGCTCATGCTCGCGCGGAAAATCCTTGGCGAGACGGGCGACGAGGACTTTCGCCTTCTCGGCGTTCGCCGTCAGCACCTTGATGATGTCCTGGACCGTGACGGCGTCATGGTCGGGATGCCAGCAGTCGAAATCCGTCACCATGGCGACGGTCGCGTAACAAATCTCGGCTTCGCGCGCGAGCTTGGCTTCCGGCATGTTGGTCATGCCGATCACCGAATAGCCCAGTTGCTTGTAGGTCATGCTCTCGGCGTAGGTGGAGAACTGCGGGCCTTCCATGCAGACGTAGGTCCCGTCGCGCTTGACCTCAATGCCTTCCGCCATCGCGGCGTTGGCGATGTGGATGCGCAGCCGCGGCGAAACCGGATGCGCCATCGAGACATGCGCGACGCAGCCCTTGCCGAAGAATGAGCTCTCGCGCTTGTGGGTACGGTCGACGAACTGATCGATGAGCACGAACGTTCCGGGCGGCAGTTCTTCCTTGAACGAGCCGCAGGCCGAAAGCGACACAAGATCGGTGACGCCGGCGCGCTTAAGCGCATCGATGTTGGCGCGGTAGTTGATATCGGAGGGCGAGAGCCGGTGCCCTTTATCATGCCGCGGCAGGAACACGACGGGGAGCCCGTCGATATCGCCACGGCGGAGCGGCGCCGAGGGCTCTCCCCACGGGCTCGCGATCGTTTCCTCGCGGACATTCTGCAGCCCAGGAAGATCGTAGATCCCCGAACCGCCGATAATGCCGAGCACCGCTTTCGTCATGATGATGTTCTCACTCCGTCATCTCCCGGCCTCATCCTGAGGAGCGCTTCGAAGAAGCGCGTCTCGAAGGGCGAGGCCGCCCCACCCTTCGAGACGCGGCCTACGGCCGCTCCTCAGGATGAGGCGGAAGATGCGCCCGCCGCATTCAAGAAACGGGGCTAGCGTCAACCCAAGCAAAACGCCGGCTGAAACTTTTCCGGAATGCAATCAGGCGTGCTGCTCCGGCGCGTGCGGCGCCGTCGACCAGACCTTCTTCTTCGCGAAATAAAGAAGGCCAGCGAACACGAGCAGGAAGATCATCGTCTGGAACCCGATGCGCTTGCGCGCTTCGAGATGCGGCTCGGCCGCCCACATCATGAAGGCTGCGACATCCTTGGAGTAGTTGTCGAGCGTCCCCGGCGTGCCGTCAGTGTACTCGACGCGTCCGTCCTCGATCGGCTTCGGCATACCGAGGGCGTGGCCCGGGAAGAACTTGTTGTAGTTCGCTCCCTCGGGGAGCGCGAAGCCTTGCGGCGGCTCTTCATAACCGTGCAGAAGCGCAACGATGTAGTCGACGCCCTGCTCCTGGTACTGCGTGAAGATGTCGAAGATGAACCAGGGGAAGCCGCGCTCGTAGCTGCGCGCTTTGGCAAGCACCGAGAAGTCCGGCGGCAGCGCACCGCCGTTCGCCGCGCGCGCCGCATTGTCATTCGGGAACGGCGATGGGAAACGGTCCGCCGGCCGGGCTGCACGTTCGAACATCTCGCCTGCGTCGTTCGGTCCGTCCTGAACCTTCGCTTGCGCCGCGAGCGCAGCTACCTGAGCCTTGGTGAATTCAGGGCCGCCCGGCTCCGAGAGGTTGCGGAACGACAGCAGATGCATGCTGTGACAGGCCGCGCAGACCTCGTGGTAGACCTTGAAGCCGCGCTGCAACTGCGCTCGGTCGAACGTCCCGAACGGGCCCGCGAACGACCAGGACTGGCGCGGCGGGTGCGGCGTCTCCTCCGCAGCCAATGCGGGCGCCGAAGCGACGATGGCGAATGCGCCGGCGAAAACGAGCGCTGCGAGAGAACGTTGCTTCGTCATGACTTGCGTCCCGAGGCCGTTACCGGCTCACCTTCGAGTTTGCCACCGGCCGACGTCGGATGCTTCAGCACCGAGTCGTAAATCGATTGCGGCAGCGGCTTGGTCTTCTCAAGCAAACCAAGCAGCGGCAGGATGATGAGGAAGTGGATGAAATAGTACGCGGTGAGAATGCGTGCGCCGATGACGTAGCCGCCTTCAGCAGGCTTCGAGCCGAGCCAGCCGAGCAGGATGCACACCACGACGAACACCCAGAAGAATTGGCGATAGAGCGGCCGATAGTTCGCCGAACGCACCTTCGAAGTGTCGAGCCAGGGAACGAAGGCGAGGATCGCGATCGAGCCGAACATCGCGATCACGCCCGCGAGCTTGTTCGGGATCGAGCGCAGGATCGCGTAGAACGGCAGATAGTACCACTCCGGCACGATGTGCGCCGGCGTCACGCCCGGGTTCGCCTGGATGTAGTTGTCGGCATGGCCGAGGTAGTTCGGCACATAGAAGACGAACCACGCAAACACGACGCAGAAGGCGACGACCATGAAGGCATCCTTCATCGTCGCATACGGCGTGAAGGGCACGGTGTCGCGATCCGACTTCGGCTCGACGCCGGTCGGGTTGTTCTGCCCCGCGACGTGCAGCGCCCAGACGTGCAGGACGACGACGCCGGCGATCACGAAGGGCAGAAGATAGTGCAGCGAGAAGAAGCGGTTGAGCGTCGGATTGCCGACCGCATAGCCGCCCCACAGCCAGGTCGTGATCGATTCGCCGACAAGCGGGATGGCGGAGAAGAAGTTGGTGATGACGGTCGCGCCCCAGAAGCTCATCTGGCCCCACGGCAGCGTGTAGCCGAGGAAGCCGGTCGCCATCATCAGCAGGTAGATGATGACGCCGAGGATCCAGAGAACTTCGCGCGGCGCCTTGTACGAGCCGTAATAGAGGCCACGGAACATGTGAATATAAACGGCGACGAAAAACATCGACGCGCCGTTGGAGTGCAGATACCGCAGCAGCCAGCCGTAGTTCACGTCGCGCATGATATGCTCGACGGAATTGAAGGCCATGTCGACATGCGGCGTGTAGTGCATCACCAGGATGATGCCGGTGACGATCTGCACGCCGAGCATGAAGCTCAGGATGGCGCCGAAGGTCCACCAGTAGTTCAAATTCCGCGGCGTCGGATATGCAACAAAGCTTGAATGAACAAGGCCGCCGATCGGCAGTCGGCTCTCGAACCACTGCATGAACCGGCTTTGCGGCTGATAGGTGGAATGTCCGCTCATATCTAACCTAAGTGCGTGAAATCTGACCACCGTCGCCGATCCGGATCTTGGTATCGGAAACGAATGTGTAGGGCGGGACCGCGAGGTTGAGCGGCGCGGGACCGCGGCGAATGCGGCCGGACGAATCGTATTGCGAACCGTGGCACGGGCAGAACCAGCCATCATAATCGCCCTGATGGGCGAGCGGAATGCAGCCGAGATGGGTGCAGATGCCGATGACGATGAGCCACTGATCATGGCCCGGCTTCACGCGCGCGCTGTCCGGCTGCGGGTCCGGCAATGATTTGACGTCGACGTCCTGCGCTTCCTTGATCTCCTTCGCCGTACGATGGCTGATGAAGATCGGCATCGAGCGCCAAAAGACCTTGATCACCTGCCCCTCGGCAATCGGGCTCAGATCGACGTCGATCGGCGCGCCGGCCGCGATCGTCGAGGCATCCGGATTCATCTGACTGATCAGTGGCCAAGCCACTGCGGCGAGCCCCACAGCGCCGACCGCTCCCGTCGC
>JAFKKS010000336.1 GCA_017304555.1 Hyphomicrobiales bacterium | reverse complement strand
ACGACCGCATTGTTCACCAGGATATCGACGGCGCCGAAGGCATCGACAGCCGCGCGCGCCATCGCCGCGATCGCATCGGGCTTGCGCAAATCCGCCGGGTCCTAGAGGGCGCGCCCGCGGAACGTCGTCTCAAGCTCGCGCCGGCGCTCCTCCGCATGGCTCGGATCGGCCAAGCCATTGATCACGACGTTGCAGCCTTCCGCCGCCAAGCCGCGCGCGATGGCGAAGCCGAGACCGTCGGTCGAGCCGGTGATCAGTGCGCTCTTGCCTTGCAGCGTCATCGACGTGCCGCGCGGCGTGGCGCGCTCAAGCGACTGGATCGGCGTCGAGCCGGACGACCCAATCCTCGAGCCCGGCGCGCGCCACGGGGTATTTGTCGAGCACCTTCGGGTCGTGGCCGGGAATCACATGCTTCGGCGACGAGGCGAGACGCAGCAGCGTTTCGTAACCCTCCAGCACTTCCGCCACGTTGTAGGTGATCGGGAAGACGCGCCGCTGCTCGAAATGATTGTAGAGATGCGTCGCGTCGGCGGCGAGCATGACGTAGCCGCGCTTCGTCTTCACACGCACGGACTGCAGCCCCTTCGAATGACCGCCGATGCGATGCACGCTGACGCCCGGCGCGATCTCGTCGACGCCGTCGTGGAATTGCACGCGCCCGGCGAAAACCTTGCGCACCATCGCGACGACATCGTCCTCCTCGAACGGCAAGCGCATATGCGTGTGGCACATGCAGCGGCCGGTCGCGTAGGCCATCTCGCAATCCTGCAGGTGATAGCGCGCCTGCGGGAACAGATCGTAGTTGCCGGTGTGGTCGTAATGCAGGTGGCTGACGATCACGTCCTTGACGCTCGCGGCGTCGACGCCGATCGCGTTGAGCCCCTCGCCGATCGGCTTCAGCAAAGTGCGGCCGCGCTTCTTCGCGACCACCGGATCGAAGCCGGTGTCGACGACGAAAGTGCGGTGCGCGCCCTTGATCGCCCAGACGAAGTAATCGAGCGGCTCCGAGGTCTCATGCGCGTCGCCGCCGATATAGTTCTCCGACGACGGACGCTCGTGATGCGCGTACTTGATCGCATAGACCTCATAGATGTCGTCGTCGTCCATACCCGTCACCATGGTTCAGCTCCGGCTTGCTTTCGGCTTCACTTCGACGCCGGCCCAGGCTTCGAGCGGCTTCACGGTTTCGGTGATGTCGGACGCCTCTCCCTGCGTCGCCTTGGTGACGGCCAGCAGTTGGCGCACGGCGTTGCCGACGATCATCGGAACGCCGAGACGCTCGGCCTCTTCCAGGCAGAGCCGCACGTCCTTGTAGAGAAGCTCGCTGGCGAAGCCGAAATCGAACTTGCGCGGCAGCACGCAGCGCGGAAACTTGTCGGCGCTCGCGGTGTTGCGGCCCGAGCCGGCGTTGATGACGTCGAGCATGATCGCCGGATCGAGCCCGGCCTTGGTGCCGACCACGAGCGCTTCGGAGGTGATCGCGACGGCGGTCGCGGACATCAGGTTGTTGCAGACCTTCATGGTCTGCCCCATGCCCGGCTCCTCGCCGACCCAGAAGACCTTGCCGATCACGCTCAAGATCGGCTGCACCTGCTTCTCCAGCGCTTTCGGCCCCGACACCATGACGGCGAGCGTTCCCTTGTCAGCGCCGCCCGGCCCGCCGCTGACCGGCGCGTCGATTGCGGTGATGCCTTTCTCTTTCAAGGCCTGCGCGACTTCCATCGCCGCCTTCGGCCCGGTGGTGGAGAGGTCGATGAAGATCTTGGCCGTCTTGCCGGACGAGACGCCTTTGTCGCCGAGCGCGACCGCCTTCACGATATCCGGCGTCGGCAGGCTGACGAGCACGATCTCGGATTGCGAGGCGACGTCGGCGGGAGAGTGTGCGGCGTTGGCGCCGTGCGACGTCGCTTCCTGCAGCGCGCGCGCATTGTTGTCATAGGCGACGACCTTGTGGCCGGCCTCCAGCAGACGCCGCGACATATGCCGGCCCATGCGGCCAACGCCGATAAATCCAATGGTCTTGTCGCTCATGACGAATTCCTCGATGCGCCTGTCAGGATTGAAATGCGGAGTTTAGGGGAAACGCGCCGGCGAGTCCCGCCGACGCGACGATGTGGGGTCGTGGGCCGCGCCGGATTTTAGTTTCCGTCAACGGAATGAATTTCGGGGAAGAAGAGATCCTTCCACGAAGCCGGACGGACTTTCAGCGTGCCGACATCAGCCATGAAATTCGCGTATTTCATGACGTTCTGCGGCGACGTCGTAAAGTGGATGTCCGGCCGCGACAGATTTTCGAAAATCTCGTCCTCGGTCCAGCCCTTTGCCCCGCTCATCTCGAGGAAGAGCTTGGCCGCGCCGCGCTTGTCGCTGTTGATGATCTTGATCGCCTCGGTCAGCGCGTCGAGCAGCGCCTTGTAGGTTTTCGGATTCTCGTCGTGGAACTTGGACGTGGTGTAGAGCATCGTGAACGTGGTCGAGCCGCCCATCACGTCGTCGCTCGTCTGGATGGTGTGGATCTTCGGGTCGCGCAGCTCACGCAGAAAGAACGGCGGCGAGGTGTAGTGCAAATTCACCTCGTGATGCCCGGATAGCATCGCGGCGACGCCGTCGGGATGCGTCAGCGACACCGTGAACTTGTCGAATCGCGTTGTCTCGTCGGGGCCGTATTTCTGCCGGGCGTACATCTGCATGATGATCGCCGGGATCGACACCTTGACCGCCGTCACCGCGATCTTGTCGTCGCCCTTGACGTCGTCCAGCGACTTGATGTCGGCGGACCGGGTATTGAGATACATCGGCATCGACGTCATGGCGGCGACGCCCTTGATCTTCATCGAGCCTTGCGTCTTCGCCCAGGTGGTCAGGAACGCCGGCGGGCCGGCGGGCGCCAGATGCGCCGACCCCGAGATCAACGCATCGTTGACCGTCGAAGGGCCGCCGAGATTCAAGAACTGAACCTTGAGGTCGAGGCCCGCCTCTTTCGCATACTTCTCGACCAGCTTGTATTTTTCCATCACCTGCAGCGGCAGGAAACCGAAGCCGCCGGCGCCCTTGGGGATCGTGACTTCGCTGACTTCGGCCTGCGCCGGAATCGGCGCCAGGGCCGGCACAACGGCGGCAATGGTCAAAGCAACAAAAGCGGCCTTCAATTTCATCATTATGCGCTCTCCCTGAAACCGGTAAGTGACGAGGATCGGGGCTGTCTGTCAATCGGACAAAATGCATGGTCGCAGCCTGCGGGGTCATGCCGGAACCGCCACGCGGATGGGTTGTTGCCGTAGCGCCCGAGGGGCTACGATGGCGCCGTCAACGCGCCGCTAGAGCGTAAGGGCAGGAGGAATCTTGACCGGGACGGAATCGCAAAGCTGGACTGCAATCGACTGCGACGTGCATCCGCGCGTGCCGAACATGCGCGCGCTGCACCCTTATCTCGACGAATACTGGCGCGAGCAGGTGATCGACCGCGGCATCGACACGCTGGAGAGCATCGCCTATCCGCCGAATGCGCCGATCAGCGCGCGGCCGGACTGGCGCGACGCCAAGGGCGAAGCCGGGCTCGACATCGCGCAGATGCAAACGCATGCGCTCGATCGCTGGGGAACGAGCGCCGCCATCTGCAACTGCCTGTTCGGCGTGCAGATGGTCTACAACGAGGACATGGCGGCCGCCTTCGCGCGCGCGATGAACGACTGGCTCGCCAAGGAATGGCTCGACCGCGATCCGCGCCTGCGCGGCTCCATCGTCATCCCGCTGCAGAACGTCGAATATGCCGTCGACGAGATCGAACGCTGCGCCAAGGACAAGCGCTTCGTGCAGATCCTCGTCCTGTGCATGGGAGAGTTGCCGCTCGGGCGGCGGCAGTATTGGCCGATCTATGCGGCGGCGGAGCGTCACGGCCTGCCGCTCGGCATCCATGCCGGATCGAGTTATCACCATCCGGTCACGTCGCTCGGCTGGCCGAACTTCTATCTCGAGGATTATCTCAGCCAGTCGCAAGGCTTCCAGAGCCAGGTCGCGAGCCTGATCTGCGAGGGCGTGTTCGTCAAATATCCGAAGCTCAAAGTGGTGCTGATCGAATCCGGCGTCACCTGGGCGCCGGGTTTTCTCTGGCGGCTTGCGAAGTTCTGGCGCGGCGTGCGCTTCGAGGTGCCGTGGGTGAAGGTCTCGCCGCTCGAAACCTTCCGCGAGAATTTCCGCCTCACCATCCAGCCGCTCGACGCGCCGGAGACGGGCGACACCATCGCGCGCGTCATCGACCATCTGCGTTCCGACGACATCCTGCTTTATTCGTCGGACTATCCGCACTGGCAATTCGACGGCGACGCCGTGATTTCGCCGGCGATTCCCGATAGACTGCGCCGCAAGATCCAAGTCGACAATCCGCTGGCAACCTACAGTCGGCTTTCGGAGGAAGCGCCATGAACGTGGACGTGCGCCCACCGATCCAAACCGAGCGCACCAAGCGCGTGCGGCCCGCGATCGTCGATTGCGACATCCATCCGCGCACGCGCTCGCCCGCGGACCTCAAGCCATACATGTCGCAGCGCTGGTGGGACTATCTGCAAACCTACGGCGCGCGCCGCCGGCACGGCTATACGAAAGGCACGCCGTATCCGAAGGCGCAGCCGGGGGAAGCGAGCCGACGCGACGCTTGGCCGCCGAGCGGCGGACTTCCCGGCTGCGACCTCGACTTCATGCGCGAACAGCATCTCGACGCTTACGGCATCACGCACGGCATCATGAATCCGCTCGGCCTCACCGGCCAAGGCGACCAGAACCGCGAGTTCAGTGCGGCGCTGACCTCCGCCGTCAACGACTGGCAGGTGGCCGCCTGGTGCGAGCCGGAGCCGCGGCTGAAAGCCTCGATCGTCGTGCCCTACGAAGACGGCGAAGCGGCGCGCGCCGAGATCAACAAGCGCGCCGGCAACAAGAACTATGCGCAGGTGATGCTGCTCAGCCGCACGGCGGAAGCGCTGGGGCGACCGCGCTACTGGCCGATCTACGAAGGAGCGGTCGAGCACGACCTTGTCGTCGGCATCCACGTCTTCGGCTACAGCGGCTGGCCGATCAGCAATAGTGGCTGGCCCTCGTTCTACATCGAAGAGATGACGGAGCATGAGACCGCGTGCTCCGCGCTCGTCACCAGCATGATCCTCGAAGGCGTGTTCGAGCGTTATCCGACGCTGAAAGTCGCGATGATCGAGTCAGGCTTCGCGTGGCTGCCGCCGCTCGGCTGGCGTCTCGACAAGCACTGGAAGCGGCTGAAGGACGAGGTGCCGCATCTGCGCAAGGCGCCGTCGGAATACATCCGCGAGCACTTCTGGATCTCGACGCAGCCGATGGAGGAGCCGGAAAAGCCGGATCACCTCATCGACGTGATGGGCTGGATCGGATGGGATCGCATCATGTTCGCGAGCGATTATCCGCACTGGGACTTCGACGATCCGTTCATGGCGCTGCCACCGAGCCTCGATGAGGAGCGGCGGCGCGACATCTTCGCCGGCAATGCGCAGAAGCTCTACGGGCTGGCATGACGGTGAGCGAGGCGCAGAAGAAGCCGCGCGCCAAGCATGTCGTGGCAACCGTCGGTGAGATCCCGCCGGGCGGCCACAAGCTGGTGGAGTTGCAGGGCCGCCAGATCGGCGTGTTCAACGTCAAGGGCGAGTTCCTCGCCATCTCCAACCGCTGCCCGCATCAAGGCGGATCGCTCTGCCACGGCAAGCTGGTCGGCCTCGCGGAATCGGAGGAGCCCGGACAATACAAACTGTCGCGTCATGGCGAGTTGCTGCGCTGCCCCTGGCATGGCTGGGAGTTCGATATCCGCACCGGGCAATCCTGGTGCGATCCGACGCGCGTGCGCGTGCGCAGCTATGCCGTCAGCGTCGAGCCCGGTGAGAGCCTGGTGAAGGGGCCGTATGTCGCGGAAACCTTCGACGTCTCCGTCGAAGAGGACTACGTCCTCGTGGCGCTGTGAGATTTTTG
>JAFKKS010000335.1 GCA_017304555.1 Hyphomicrobiales bacterium | reverse complement strand
AAGTCATGCAGTCCGACAACACCGCGAACATGATGTTCCCGGTTGCCGAGGCGATCGCCGACATCACGCAGGCGATGACGCTGGAGCCTGGCGATCTCATCGCGATGGGGACGCCCTCCGGCGTCGGCCACGCACGCAAGCCGCCGGCGTGGATGAAAGACGGAGACACGATCGAAATCGAGATCGGCGACATCGGCGTGTTGACGAACAAGGTCGTCGACGAGGCTTAACCGCTCGTCACATCCGTCATTCCGGCCGAGCGCAACGCGCGAGAGCCGGAACCCAGACTCCGCACACGTGCGAGGGAACGCGGCGTTGCCAGCCGCACATTTCGCCGATGCTTCGTCCATCACGACAGGATGAGGATTCTGGGTCCCGGCTCTCGCTCCGCTCGGCCGGGATGGCGGTCACCTTATGGGAGAGGTGACGCGGAGCAGGCCCAGTTCGCCGGCCCGTCGCCCCCGGATCAAGTCCGGGGCAGGCTCTTCGAGGCTCGGCGCAAATGCGCCTCGCACCTCAGGATGACGGGCTTTTCTCCGGCGTCTGGACATGCTCCGGGCGCACGCCGACCGCGACCACGCGCGCGATCAACTGCTGCAGGAACGGCAAACGGTTGAGAACGCGCGCCGGCCAGGGCGGCGTCAGTTGCGTGCGGCTCGCGAGCACCGGCGTGATGATGCGGTTCTGCACGATGACTTGGATAGCTTGCGTGAATCGCGTCGGGAACATGCGGCGTGTTTGCACGGCGGCGAGATCGCCGTCGCTGGGAGCGCCGCGCGCCAGCGGTGCGGCGAGGGTATTGGCGGCGGCGACCGCATCCTGCACCGCGAGATTGATGCCGACGCCGCCGATCGGCGACATCGCATGCGCCGCGTCGCCGATGCAGAGCAGGCCGGGCTTGTGCCAGGTCTCCAGGCGATCGACGGCGACGGAAAGAAGTTTCACGTCGTCCCAGCCGCGCAACTCCGAGAGGCGTTCGCGCAGCGACGGCACGATGGCGGCGATGCGTTCGCGGAAAGCCTCGATCCCTTCCGCGCGGAGCGTATCGGCGCTGCCCTTCGGGATGACATAGGCGCACTGCCAATAGTCGCCGCGATCGAGCATGACCAGCAGCGCCCCGGCGGCGAAGCGGCCGAGCACTTGACCGGCATCGCCGGGCTGGCGTGACAGGCGCATCCAGAACACGTCCATCGGCGCGCCGAGATCCTGCACCTTTAAGCCGGTGCGCTCACGCAGTGTTGAATGCCGGCCGTCCGCTGCGATCACGAGGTCGCTGCGGATTTCAATGGGCCCTTCCGGTCCTGTCGCGCGCACGCCGCAAACGCGGCCATTGTCCTCGATGAGGTCGGTTGCCTGCGTCTGCATCAGCAGGTGGAATGTCGGATAGCGTTTTCCTTTCTCGGCAAGGAAGTTGAGGAAGTCCCATTGCGGCATCAGCGCGATGAAGCGGCAATGCGTCGGCAGGCGCGTAAGATCCGCGATCTGGATGCGCGTATCGCCGAACAAGCCGGCGAGGCGCTCGATCTTTTGATGCGGTTGCGCGAGGAATTCATCGAGCAGGCCGAGTTCGTACATCAGTTCGAGTGTCGAGGCGTGGATTGTGTCGCCGCGAAAGTCGCGCAGAAAGTCCGCGTGTTTCTCCAGAACGACCACCTTGACGCCGGCGCGAGCGAGCAGGAATCCCGCCATCATCCCGGCCGGGCCGCCGCCGGCGATGCAGCAGCGCGTTACGGTTTTTGCGGAGGGAACATGCTCGGTCATGAAATCCGGCTCATTCATACGATTGTATGAGATTTGCGGGGCGTTGACATCCACGCCCACGATACCGACATCCGCTCAACGCCGCGTTCGCGGTGCCGTTCAATAAACAAATTATAGCTTCATGGAGTGATCAATGGCGAATGTCCTGGTGATTTGCGGCAGTCTGCGCAAGGCATCGTTTAACGCGATCGTAGCCAAGTCGCTGCCGGCGCTTGCCCCGGCCGGCATGAACCTGATCACGTCGCCGCCGATCGGCGATATTCCGCTCTATAACGCCGACGTGCAAGAGAAGGGCTTTCCAGCCTCCGTCACCGCACTTGGCGACGCCATTCGTAAGGCCGATGGCGTCATCATCGTCACACCCGAATACAACTATTCCATTCCCGGCGTTTTGAAGAACGCCATCGATTGGGTGTCGCGTCTGCCGGACCAGCCTTTCGCCCACAAGCCGGTCGCCCTGCAGTCGGCGTCGCAAGGTCCACTTGGCGGGGCGCGTGCGCAATATCACCTGCGCCAGACCCTCGTGTTCTTGGAAGCGCATGTGTTCAACCGGCCGGAGATCTTCGTCGCGACGGCGCAGAACAAGGTCAACGACAAGGGCGAACTGACCGACAACGTCACGCGCGATTTCATCAAGCAGCAACTCGAAGGCTTCGCGAAGTTCATTGTGAGGGTCAGCGGGAAGTAACAGCGCTCCCCGTCTTGCCCCGCTCATTCCCGCGAAAGCGGGAATCCAGAATTCGTAGCCCTGGGTCCCCGCTTCCGCGGGGGCGAGCGGCAACTGCACTGGTTCAATCGCTACAATTCGCTCGCCGCGCTGAAGATGAACGGCGAGACGCCGCGTGTCGTCTCGTCGAACATCAATGTCCGGGTCAGCGGCGGCTCGGCGCGCTGGCTGCAATTGGCGCGCTCGCAAAGCCGGCAGTTGACGCCGATCGGCACGGCGTCGCCGGTCGCCAGATCGAGCCCCATCGAATAGACGAGGCGCGGGGCGAACTTCGCTTCGCAGCCGAGCCCGATGGCGTAGCGTGGTTGTGGTTGCGCGTGCGGCGCCACCGGCCGCTGGATCGTCTGCGCGATCGAGAAATAACGCGAGCCGTCCGGCAGCTCGATCACTTGCGTGACGACCTTGCCCGGCGTGTCGAACGTGGCGTGCACATTCCACAGCGGACAGGTGCCGCCGAACTTCGAGAACGGAAACGTTCCCGACGAGAAGCGTTTCGAGACGTTTCCTGCGTGGTCGACGCGCAGCATGAAGAACGGCACGCCGCGCGCCGTCGGGCGCTGCAGCGTTGTCAGGCGATGGCACACCTGCTCGAAGCTCGCGCCGAAACGCTTGCCGAGAACGCCGATGTCGTAGGCGAGCGCTTCGGCGGCTTCATGGAAACGGCCGTAAGGCATGATGACGGCGGCCGCGAAATAATTGGCGAGGCTGATGCGGAAGAGCCGGCGCACGCTGTCCTCGAGCTTGCCGCTGCGCGCCATCGTCTCGTCGATCAGCGCACCGGCTTCAAGCAGCGCAATCTGAAACGCGGTCTGGAAGACGAGGCCGGATTCGTCGATCAATTCCGATAACAAGAGATGCCGGCGATGCCGGTCGAAGCGGCGGAGATTGTCGCGCATCACGTCGATCGGCATCACACGCACGAGAACGTTGTGACGCGAGCGAAGCCGATCGCTGAGCGCGCGAAACAGTTCGTGCGGCGGCGCGTCGATCTCCTGCCGCATCTTCTCGGCGGCGACGTCGAGGGCGGGGAAGTGGTTGCGGTTCGCCTCGATCAGGTCGCGCACGCGCTCGACCGGATCGGCTTCGTAATGGATCGGCTCGTCGCGCCCGGCGAAGCGCGAGGCTGCGATGGTTTCGCCGCGGCGCGCTTCGGAGTAGGCCGCGTAAAGCAGTTGCAGCCCGTGCGCGACGCCGGGGCAGAGTTCCGCGAGGTCGCGCAGTTCCTGCTTCGGCAATTCGATCTGCCGGAACAGCGGATCGCTGAAGATCTCGTTGAGTTCGGCGAAGGCGCGATCGTCGTCGCCCGCGGCGAGGTCGCGCAGGTCTAGATCGTAGGCCTCCGCCATCCGCAACAGGATCTGCGCGCTGACCGGGCGCTGATTGCGCTCGATCAGGTTCACGTAGCTCGGCGAGATGCCGAGCCCGTCCGCCATCTGCGTTTGCGTCAGCCCCAATTGCCGGCGGATGCGCCGGAAGCGCGGACCGACAAAGAGCTTTCGTCCGGATTCCGTAGTTTGTGACATTTGTGACAATCAAACAAAATTGACATGTAAATTTAACACAGAGCGGCACTCTTCTCCGAAAATGCGCTTTCGTCAATGCTTTCCCGCGCGTTAGGAACATGTCGCACGCTGCTTGTGCGGTATTTGTCAATCCTGTGGAGAGCGCTATGAAGAACCCGAGCTTCCATCACCTGATCCCCAGCGCTCCGGTCGGACGCTTCGACCGTATCGAGCGGCCTTACACGCCGGACGACGTCCTGCGCCTGCGCGGCTCCGTCGCCGTGCGCCATACGCTGGCCGAGCGCGGCGCGACGCGCCTGTGGGAACTTCTGCACAGCGAGGCCTATGTGCCGAGCCTCGGCGCCATGACCGGCAACCAGGCGATGCAGATGGTGCGCGCCGGCCTCAAGGCGATTTATCTCTCGGGCTGGCAGGTCGCGGCTGACGCCAACACCGCGGGCGCCGTCTATCCGGACCAGAGCCTCTATCCCGCGAACGCCGGCCCGGAGCTTTGCCGCCGCATCAACCGCGCACTGCAGCGCGCCGACCAGATCGAGCATTCCGAAGGCGGCGCCAAGCGCGATTGGTTCGCGCCGATCGTGGCGGATGCGGAAGCCGGCTTCGGCGGACCGCTCAACGCCTTCGAGATCATGAAGGCGTTCATCGAGGCGGGCGCCGCCGGCGTGCACTTCGAGGATCAACTCGCGTCGGAGAAGAAGTGCGGCCACCTCGGCGGCAAGGTGCTGATCCCGACCGCCGCGCATGAGCGCAACCTCACGGCCGCGCGATTGGCCGCCGACGTCTGCGGCGTGCCTTCGGTCGTGATGGCGCGCACCGACGCCGAGAGCGCCAAGCTCATCACCTCGGACATCGACGAGCGTGATCGCGAATTCATCACCGGCGAGCGCACGGCGGAAGGCTTCTATCGCCTGAAGAACGGCACCGGCCTTGCCCATTGCATCAAGCGTGGCCTGTCGTTCGCGCGCTATGCGGACCTGCTGTGGTGGGAGACGTCGACGCCCAACCTCGAGCATGCGCGCGCTTTCGCGGAAGCAATCCGCCGCGAGTTCCCGGACAAGATGATGGCGTACAACTGCTCGCCGTCGTTCAATTGGCGCGCCAACCTCGATGCCGCCGACATCGCCAAGTTCCAGCGCGAACTCGGCGCCATGGGCTACAAGTTCCAGTTCGTCACACTCGCCGGCTTCCACAACCTCAACCACGGCATGTTCGAACTGGCGCGCGGCTATCGCGATCGCGGCATGGCGGCGTATTCGGAGCTGCAGGATGCGGAGTTCGCGTCCGAGGCGAACGGCTACACCGCAACGCGTCACCAGCGCGAAGTCGGCACCGGCTACTTCGATCTCGTCAGCCAGACGATCAGCGGCGGCGACGCCTCGACCACCGCGATGTCGGAATCGACGGAGAGCGCGCAGTTCCGACGTCCCGAAATGTCCGTCGCCGCCGAGTGACGGACGCCATCGCAACCGAAGCGACAATGGAGAGCATCATGAGCACGACGCGATACTGGGTGGTCGGCGGCGAGTTCCGCTCGCTCAACTTCCACTCGCTGGTGGACGGCACGCAGCAGGTCCGCGGACCGTTCCCGTCACGCGCTGACGCCGAGGCCGCATGGCAGGGCGTCTCCGAGGAGCACCGGCACAAGTGCAACTACCGCTTCACGATCGTGCGGGACAGCGACCGCACGGAGAGTGTCGCCGCCTGATCGCAGCGCAAACCTCCAAACCAGCGAATGCCCGGCGTCAGCGCCGGGCATTCTTTTTGTCGCCGCAGCCACCGGCCCTGGGGACGTCGCCGCGATTGCGCGTGCAGCGTGTGGCCTTCTGTCGTATTTTGTGGCGAAATGTTACGCGGACAATACGGCATATGCGGGGGGAAACGACATGCGCGGATTGAGTTCGGTTCTTTTGGCGGGCGCTCTTCTTGGGGCGGCGGCCGTTCACAGCCCGGCGCGGGCGCAGCAGGCGTCGCGCGCG
>JAFKKS010000334.1 GCA_017304555.1 Hyphomicrobiales bacterium | reverse complement strand
ATAGCGATCGTCGGCAACGTCGATGGGGCCGAATGTGTCGCTTTCGGTGCGGGTCTTGGTCATGGCAATGCAACGTCCGGATAGGGAGGGGAGGAGTGAGATTGAAGGCGAGGCCGCTTCGGCCGCCGATTATTTTTTTCGAAAACGATCGAGCTTCACGATCTCCGCGCCGCCCGAAGACTTCGACGGTTCGCTGTCGTTTTCGGCAACCGGCTCCGGGGTTGGTTCGCCCGCGCTTTCCTTACGGGAAGGCTGCGCACCGCGGCGCGCGTCGGATTTCACATCCGCTGCCGCGGGTGAGGCCGGTTGCTGCGTGTCGCCCGATTCGCTCGGCTTTTCAGTCGCCACCTCGAACTCGAGGCCGAACTGCACCGAGGGGTCGGCAAACCCCTTCAGAGCGTCGAAGGGGACAGCCAGGCGCTCGGGAATGTTGTTGAAGGAGAGGCCGACCTCGAAGCCAGCGTCGGTGACGACCAGGTCCCAGAATTGATGCTGCAGGACGATCGTCATTTCTTCCGGATACTGCGCGCGCAAGCGTGACGAGATGCGCACGCCTTCGACCCGTGTATCGAAGGCGACGTAGAAATGATGGTCCCCAGGCACGCCGTTGCGGGCGACATCGGCAAGGACATCGCGCACGACGTTGCGCAGCGCGCCACGGACGAGGAGGTCGTATCGGATGTGATCAACGGCCATGAGCGGTCTTCTTTGCGCCAACGCCAACGACTCGACGCGCAATATGCAACGATTCAGGCGCGGGAGAGCGAGGTTTCAAAGTTTTCAACACGGCCAATGCGACGAACAAGCGGCGTCGCGGCAAGCGAAAGTGGAGGCTTCTGTTGCCAGGTGCCTCCGAACCCCGCCTGCCGTTGCTACACGTCAGGACTTGAAGATCGGTCTTTCAAACCGCTTACGCGGCCTGAGCAACCGGAGCATAGTTGTCATTCGCAACTATCGTTTTGGCCCGATAACGGCGGAACCATGCCGAGCAAAAGCCCGTCCTTTACACCCTCGTCGATCCTATTTCGCCCCCGCCGAAACCCAGTGATCTGAACGATCCTCTGGGCTTGGGTGGAGGCGCCGGGTACCGCCCCCGGGTCCGAATGGCTTATTACGACGGCCGTTTATCGCCATAGTCGGTCTTGCGACCGACCCTCCGAATATAGAGGCAGGAACGTAAAGAAAAAAGACCGCAGCGGATCGTGTCATCGACACGATGTCGCGGCGCCATGCCGATGATTTCACCGCTCGTGCCGGTTCCCAAAGAATAAAGCCGTTCTCAACTGCCTGGATTGCGGAGCTGCCTCTTCTGCCGGAAAGCGGCAGGCGCTAAACGGGCGGCATGACCGAGCCGCCGAGTGGGGAAGGGGACGCGATCAATCCGCGTCCCAGCCTCCCCGAGCTTCTCTTTGCCCTTTCTTATGTCTCGCTGACCGGATTCGGCGGTGTGCTGCCGTTCGCGCGCCGCATGATCGTCGAGCAGAAGCGCTGGATGTCGGCGGAGGAGTTCAACGAAGTCTTCTCCCTCTGCCAGTTCCTGCCGGGGCCGAACATCGTCAACTTCTCCGTCGTTTACGGCGCGCGTCTCGGCGGCCCACTCGGCGCGGTCCTCGGACTGATCGCTATTCTGGCCCCGGCGATGGTCGTCGTCATGATTCTCGGCGGCATCTACATGCGCTTCGGCGATGTCGCGGCGCTGCAGCGCATCTTGTCGGGCCTTGCTGCAGCGGCCGCCGGCCTGATCGTCGCCGTGTCGGCGAAAATGGCGGTGCCATTGTTCCGGCGTGGCTTCGGGCCGGCGCCCATCGTTGCTGTCGCCATTTTCATCGCCGTCGGGATCTTACGCGTGCCGCTTCTCTGGGCGCTGCTCGTCGCGACGCCGGCTGGCATCGCGCTCGCCTGGCGGTGGCGCACATGAAGGCGGGAACCGGCACGCTCGATGCGCTGATGACGCAGTTTCTGCTGCTTTCGCTGCTTGCGGTGGGTGGCGGAAATGCGGCGATCCCGGAGATGCACCGGCAAGCGGTCGATGTCCTCGGCTGGATGACCGACCGGCAGTTCGCCGATCTGTTCGCGATCGCGCAGGTTGCGCCCGGACCGAACATCATCGTCGTGACGCTCATCGGATTTCACGTGGCGGGTGTCGCAGGCGGCGTCGTTGCAACCTTGGCGATGTGTGGGCCGAGTTGTCTGCTCGCTTTCGGGATGGGGCATATCTGGGAGCGCTTCCGCTATGCCCGCTGGCGCGTGCTCATCCAAGCCGGCCTTGTTCCCGTTTCGGTTGGGTTGATCGCCGCGAGCGCCCTCATCCTCGCACAAGCGGCGGATGTGAACTGGGTCGCGTTCGCCCTGACCATGGTGATGGCCGCGGTCGGCTATTTCACGCGTGTCCATCCTCTGTGGATATTCGCGCTCGCCGCCTTTGCCGGCTACGTCGGCCTTGTTTGAGGAGCGGCGGAAGTGTGTGATAGGGGTCGCAAGGGAACAAATCGACACTAGGGGGAACGCGTGACACAGGCCGGTGAAACGGCGGCTGAAAGGCCGCCACTATTCGGGTTTATCCGCAACCCACAGGATTTCTTCGGCGCCTTGGCGCTCGTCGTTTTTTCCGTCATCGCCTACTGGGCCTCGTCGGATCTGCCGGGAATGCACGGCATCCAGTTCGGCCCGGGGACCGCGCCGCGCCTCTTCATCGGCCTCCTCATCTTCGTGTCGCTCGGCATCATGCTGCATGCCGTCATCGTCACCGGACCGAAACTTGAGCGTTTCGCTATCCGTGGCCCGTTATTCGTCACCGCCGCCGTCTTCGTCTTCGCGGCGACGATCCGCTCGCTCGGACTTATTCCATCCAGCTTCCTGCTCGTCGTCGTCTCCTCCATGGCGACGCCGGAAATGCGCTGGCTCGAGACCATCGTTTGGGGGGCGATCCTAGCCGCGTTCTGCGCGGTCCTGTTTCCCTACGCGCTCAATCTGCCAATGCCCCTCTGGCCCGGCTACTGATCGGAGCGTGTGATGGAAGAGCTTTTTCACAACCTCGCTCTCGGCTTCTCGGTCGCAGCGCATCCGACGAATCTCGGGCTTTGTCTGCTTGGTGCCCTGGTCGGCACACTCATTGGCGTGCTGCCCGGGATCGGCCCGACCGCCACGATCGCGATGCTGCTGCCGATCACCTTCGGCCTGCCGCCGGTTGGCGCGCTGATCATGCTCGCCGGCATCTACTACGGCGCGATGTATGGCGGCTCGACCACAGCCATTCTGGTGAACATACCAGGAGAGGCCGCTTCCGTCGTCACAACACTCGACGGGTTCCAAATGGCGAAGCAGGGGCGTGCCGGCGCCGCGCTCGCGATCGCTGCGTTGGGATCGTTCTTCGCCGGCTGTGTCGCGACGGTCGTCGTCGCAGCGCTCGGCAAGCCGCTGACCAGCGTCGCGCTGCAATTTGGACCTGCGGAATATTTTTCGCTGATGGTTCTCGGCATGGTGTTCGCGGTCGTGCTCGCCAAGGGATCGGTTCCGAAGGCGATCACCATGATCCTCGTCGGCCTGATCCTGTCCATGGTCGGCACTGACATCGAGACGGGCCAGACCCGCATGACCTTCGGCATCATCGAATTGTCCGACGGCATCGGCTTCGTCGGGCTGGCGATGGGCGTGTTCGGATTTTCCGAGATCATGCGCAATCTCGAAGTGGCCGAGCAGCGTGAGCTGGTGCAGAAGAAAGTCACCGGCCTGATGCCGACGCGGAAGGATATACGGGACGCAACGCCGGCTGTTATCCGCGGCACTTTGCTCGGCTCGCTCCTCGGCATCCTGCCGGGCGGCGGCACGATCCTCTCAGCGTTCGGGTCCTACACACTCGAGAAGAAGATCGCGAAAGACCCCTCGCGTTTCGGCAAGGGCGCGATCGAGGGCGTCGCGGGGCCGGAAAGCGCCAACAACGCTGCGTCGCAGACGTCCTTCATTCCGCTCCTCACCCTCGGCATTCCGCCAAACGCGGTGATGGCCCTGATGGTCGGCGCCATGACCATCCACGGCATCGTGCCCGGCCCGCAGGTGATGACGAAGCAGCCCGATTTGTTCTGGGGGCTGGTCGCCTCGATGTGGCTCGGCAATCTGATGCTCGTCATCATCAACCTGCCGCTTGTGGGTCTTTGGGTCCGCTTACTGCGGGTGCCGTACCGGCTTCTGTTCCCGATGATCCTCGTCTTCTGCTGCATCGGCATCTACACGCTGAACAACACGCCGTTCGACGTCGTCATGACCGGCTTGTTCGGGCTCCTCGGCTATTGGTTCATCAAGCACGACCTCGAACCGGCGCCGATGCTGCTCGGCTTCGTGCTTGGCCCGTTGATGGAGGAGAACCTGCGTCGCGCCATGCTGCTCGCGCGGGGCGATGCGACGGTGTTCCTTACCCGGCCGATTTCCGCCGGGCTGATTGCCCTCTCGGCGATCCTGCTCATTGTCGCGGTTCTGCCCATGATCCGGGGTAAACGCGATGAGGTATTCGTGGAGTAGGGCGGACGCATTGCCGCACCGCCCAAAGGATATCTTGCAGCCGTAGGTGCCCCAGTATCGACTGGGGCGCCCGCTGTTTGGGCTAAAGGAGCCATCGATGAAGAAACTGCTACTCGCGCTGGGCGCAGCCTTGCTGGCGACGGTGCCGGCGGCGGCGCAATCCGATTATCCGACACGTCCGATCACGGTGATCGTGCCGTTCGCGGCGGGAGGCCCGACGGACACGGTGACCCGCATCGTCGGCGAGCACATGTCGCGCACACTCGGCCAACAGCTTGTGGTCGAAAACGTGGTCGGCGCCGGCGGCACCACCGCCTCGACGCGGGCGATGCGCGCGACGCCGGACGGCTACACGATCATCACCGGCCACATGGGAACGCATGCGGCGTCGGTCGGCCTCTACCCCAAGCTCGCCTACGATCCGCGCAAGGACTTCGAGCCGATCGGATTGATCGCGGGCACGCCGATCCTGATCCTCGCGAAGAAGGATTTCCCGGCGAAGGATCTCAAGGAGTTCATCGCCTACGTGAAGGCGAACGGCAGCAAGCTGAACGAAGCCCATGCCGGCGTCGGCTCGGTGTCGTTCACCACCTGCCTTCTGTTGAACCATCTGCTCGGCGTGAAGCCGACGCTCATTCCCTTCACCGGCACCGGCCCGTCGATGAACGCCCTCGTCGCCGGTCAGGTCGATTACATGTGCGACCAGATCGTCAACGCCGTGCCGCAGGTTCAGGCCGGAACCATCAAGGCCTACGCGGTCGCGACGCCACAGCGCAATCCGGCCTTGCCTGACGTGCCGACAACGGTCGAGGCGGGGCTCCCCGACTATCAGACCTCGGCCTGGAACGCCCTGTTCGCGCCGAAAGGCACGCCGAAGCCGATCCTGGATAAGCTCAGCGCCGCGCTCGACAAGGCGCTCAGCGACGAAACCGTGCGAAAACGTCTCCTCGACCTCGGCAGCGACATTCCGGAGGGCAAGGCGCGCGGGCAGGAGGCTCTGGCCGCGCACGTCAAGGCCGAGATCGACAAGTGGACGCCGATCATCAAGGCCGCCGGCATCGAGGCGAAGTAGCGGCGACATTTCCCGTCATGGCCGGGCTTGTCCCGGCCATCCACGTCTTGCTTGCGGCAGTGAAGAAAGACGTGGATGCCCGCAACAAGTGCGGGCATGACGGAGCTAGGTGAGAGAACCTGATTTCAGGCCTACTTCGCCTCGATGCCGGCGGCCTTGATGATCGGCGTCCACTTCTCGATCTCGGCCTTGACGTGCGCAGCCAGAGCCTCCTGTCCGCGCGCCTTGCCTTCCGGAATGTCGCTGCCGAGGTCGAGGAGACGCTTTCTCACGGTTTCGTCGCTGAGCGCCTTGTCGAGCGCGGCGCTGAGCTTATCCAGGATCGGCTTCGGCGTGCCTTTCGGCGCGAACAGGGCATTCCAAGCCGAGGTCTGATAGTCGGGGAGCCACGCCTCGACCGTCGTCGGCACGTCGGGCAAGGCCGGAT
>JAFKKS010000333.1 GCA_017304555.1 Hyphomicrobiales bacterium | reverse complement strand
GGATAGAGGAAATACTCGACACGGCGGCTCAGTCCAATGCCGATACCCAGCATGAGAGCCACGGTCGCGCCGAGCAGGAAGCCGAGCAGTGTTTCGGTCAGTGTGATCCAGATGTGTTCGACATAAAGCCCGCTGGAGATGCCGCGATACAGCCCCATCAGGATGGCGCTCGGCGTCGGCAGAATATAGGCCGGCATGTCGAACAGGCGGACCAAGCCTTCCCAGACCAGCAGCGTCGCGACGAGCAGGAGAAGCCGAAGCAGGAAATTGCGGCGGGTATTCATCAGTCGAGCCCTCCCCCGCTGTTGAGCGCCTTGCGCACGCGGCGCACATATTGTCCGAACGGCTCTGTCGTCATGATATCGAGCGGGCGCGGGCGCGGCAGGTCGACATCGAACAAATCCTCGATCTTGCCGGGCCGCGGCGTCATCACCATCACCCGGTCGGCGAGAAACACCGCCTCCGCGGTCGAATGCGTGATGAAGACCACGGTCTTGCGCCGCTCCAGCCAGATGCGCTGCAATTCGACATTCATCGATTCGCGAGTGAGCGCGTCGAGCGCGCCGAACGGCTCGTCCATCAACAGAAGCGCCGGATCGTGGATCAGCGCCCGCACCAGCGCGACGCGCTGCTGCATGCCCCCGGAAAGCTCAGAAGGATAGCGCTTCTCGAAGCCGGCAAGACCGACAAGAGCGATCAGGTCCTGCGCGCGCTTCGTCATCTTCCCGCGGTCTAGCCGCTGCACATCCGCCGGCAGCAACACGTTGCCGAGCACGCTCCGCCAGGGGAACAGCACGGGAGACTGGAAGACGACGCCGATGTCGCGCCGCGCGCCCTCGATCGGCGTCCCGTTCAAAAGCGCGTCGCCATGCGTACGCAACAGCAATCCGGCAAGGATCTTCAGCAGCGTGGACTTGCCGCAGCCGGAGGGACCGACGATGGAAAGGAATTCACCCTCCCGCACCGAGAAATCGACGTCGTCAAGCGCGGTCACCGCGTCCGATCCGTCACCGTAAATCTTCGAAAGGTGACGAACCTCGATGACGGGCTTGGCCGTCGGAATCGTTTGCACTGAGATTTCTGCCATCGCGTACAGGGCGCCTCCCTCGCCTTGTCCGCTCTCACGACCCGCGCTGGGATTGTTCCTCATGCGGCGGGCGTGATCGCTTCTTCATTCAGGTTATGGGGTTCCGTGCGTCTGGGTCAAACGCCGTAGAAAATCCATTGTCTTCTGCTTCCGTTCCTCTTGCAACCCATTCTGAATGCACACAATCTCTGCGTGAAGCATGACACCTGACGGTGGGAAGCCACCGACGATCATAGTTTTGCCGTCAAAAGCATGTGACGAGGCATCATGGAGTTCATGCTTTGACCACGTTGATCCGTTCTCGCGCCGCCTCCGCGCATTGGCGCTCGACGGCATCAGACTGGCTGGCGGCGGCAGTCATTTTCACACTGCCATGGTCGACATCGGCGACGAGCATTCTGATCGTCGCCTGGCTGGTTGTCGTCGTACCGTCGCTCGATGGGCAGACGGTGCGGCAGCATCTGACGACGCCTGCGGTGTATCTGCCAATCGTTCTGTGGCTGACGGCGTGTGTCGGCATGTTATGGGCCGACGTCTCCTGGGCAACACGGCTCGATGGACTGCGCGCTTTCCACAAGCTGTTGCTGATCCCTTTGCTCATGATCCAGTTCAGCCGTTCCGAGAACGGGCTGAAGGTCGTCAGCGCATTCCTGCTGTCGTCGATTCTCCTGCTGTTCTATTCCTGGGCGTCGTTGAAATGGCCCTCGCTCATCTGGGGGCGCACGACCACGGTCGGGCGCGCGCCGGGCGTGCCCATTAAAGACTATATCTACCAAAGCCTCTGCTTCGTCCTGTCGGTCTGCGTGCTCATCCATCTCGCGATCTCGATGCAGCGCAATCGGCGTTACGGATTCGCGATCGCGGCCTGCGCCCTCGTCGTCCTCTTCCTTGCGAACATGGCCTACGTCGCAACCGCGCGCACCGCGCTGCTTCTTTTGCCGATCTTGCTGCTGCTGGTCGGCTATCAACGCATAGGATGGCGCGGGTCGGTCGCCCTATTGACAGCTGCAGCGCTGCTTGCCGGGGTTGCTTGGGCAACCTCTCCATATCTACGCGAGCGTGTGGACAGCTTGATCCAAAACACGAAGCACTTCGACCCGAACACGACGTACTTCGATCCGACAGACGACACCTCGGAGACTCAACGCATTGACTTCTGGCGGAAGTCGATCGAGTCGATCAGCGAGGCTCCTATCCTTGGGCACGGCACCGGCTATATCCGCGACGCATTGGCCGACCCCCGCCCAGAAGACAAAAGGGCCGCTTTGGTCGTCGGCAATCCTCACAACCAGACCTTCGCCGTCGGCATCCAGCTCGGCTTTGTCGGCATTGCCATCCTTTTTGCGATGTGGTTCGCACACGCATGGCTCTTCGTCGGCTCGGGATGGACGTCTTGGCTAGGGTTCATGGTGGTTCTGCAGAATATCGTAGCGTCCTTGTTCAATTCGCATCTTTCTGATTTCACCGCAGGATGGCTCTATGTGCTCGGCGTCGGCATCCTCGGCGGAACCGTCTTACGTTCGCGCCGATCGCATTCCGCAGCACGACAGATTGCAAAGGTCGGCGCACCGCAGGAGCTTTCACACTCCAATGCATGATCTGACGCAACGACTTCGGCCAAAGATGCGAACGCGGCTTGGATCAATAGGCGCGTTGTTGGCCGCGCTCCTGTGCGCAGGGTGCGGCACGGATTCCTACATCGGGGCGCGCGCCCTTTCCGTGCAACACCAGTACGATCACCTGAAATGCGACGCCATCGTCGCCAACATCAAGGCACGGCAGGCCAACATCAAGGAGATCCGAGGCTTGATCGCAAAAGCGGAACGCGAGTCGGCCGGCAGCCTGATCGGCGTAACGGTCTATCAGCCGCAGTTGGCGCAAACGCAGGCGGATCTCAGAATTTACCAGGAAACCGCGCAAGAAAAGGGTTGCCAGGTATCGCCGTGACCTGCGCGCTGCGTGGCTGAACGCGCGGCCTTATGCGCGGCCAAGGAAGGGCGCGCTTTCTTTTTCTCACGACCGCTATGACTGGAGATTGCGGCGCACGGCCTCGACGATACGATCCTGATCGTCGGGCTCGAGGTAGGGATGCATCGGAAGACTGATGACCTGTCCCGCCACCAGATCCGAAACCGGTAGCCCGTTTCCAGCCGAAGGGTACTGCTTGTACGCCGTCTGGCGATGCAGCGGTTTAGGGTAATAGACCGCCGTCGGAATCCCCTCTTCCTTCAAGGAAGCGACCAGCTTGTCGCGCTTCTCCGCGTCGACCTTGATCGTGTACTGGGCCCAAACGGACGTGCTTCCTTCCGGCACGACAGGCACCGTCGCGACATCCGCCAACGCTTCGTTGTAGCGCGCAACGATGCGGTCGCGCCGCTCAATCTCATCGGGGAATATCTTCAGCTTTTCCAGAAGCACCGCCGCCTGGATGCTGTCGAGGCGGCCATTTATTCCGATGCGCACGTTATCGTATTTGTCCACGCCCTCACCGTGCACGCGCAGCGAGCGCAACACCTTCGCCAATTCCGCGTCGTCAGTGAAAATGGCGCCGCCATCGCCGTAACAGGCGAGCGGCTTCGACGGGAAAAAGCTGGTCGCCGTCGCAAGCCCAATGGTGCCGACCTTGCGGCCCCGATAGCTCGCACCAAAGGACTGAGCGGCATCGGACAAAAGCCACAGCCCATGCGCCGCACAAATCGGCTCGAGCGTGTCGTAGTCCGCCGGCTGGCCGAACAAGTCGACCGCAATCAGACCGACAGGCTTGAGGCCGTGCTGCTTGGCAGTCGCAATCCCTTGCTCCAAGCTTTTCGCATCGAGATTGAAGGTTGTCGGGTCGACATCGACATAGACCGGCGTCGCACCGAGCCAGACAACAACCTCGGCGGTGGCCGCGAACGTGAAGCTGGGACACAGCACCGCATCGCCGGGCCCGACCTCTCGCGCCATCAGCACGAGGCCGAGCGCGTCCGTCCCATTGGCACAGGAGACGACCTCTTTCGCCCCGCAAAAGCGCGACAACTCGGCCTCAAGGGCGCGCACCTCCGGCCCCAAGATGAACTGTCCGTGGTCGAGTACGCGCAAAATCGCTGCATCGACAGCGGCGCCCATACGTTTCCGCTGCGTCTTCAGGTCGATGAAAGGCAAGGCGGCGCTGGGCGTCGTCACGGGCTTTCTTGCAAGCATTTCTCTTCTCGGCTGGGCTTGTGGGCGCTCGAATCCGGCAGGGCAGCCGAATAATGCCCGTTTACGCGTTCGCGCCAACCGCGACAATGTCAGGCTTGATCAATTCTCCTATCAGAAGAATACGAAAACGCGCGAGCCCCTCGAATGCGTTGACCGCACGCTCCCACGCAATGCCGAATAAATACGTCGGCGCGGTAATGCGCAGATATTCCGGGCGGCTCTCGGTCAGCACGATCTCGCCCGGCACAAATCCGGTCTTCCCAGCAAACTCGCGAACAGCTTCCGGCGTGTTCGCGGCGTAGACAGTCGGAAAGGTGTCCTCGGCTTCACGGCCGCGAATGCGGTTATAGAACTTGTGGAACCAGTCGGGCGTCGCCTGAGCGAGCACCGGCATGTAGTGGCGCCGGTTGGGCGTCTTGAAAAGAAACCGGCCGCCCGGCCGCAAGACGCGAAAAATCTCGGCAAAAACCCGCTCCGGGTCCGTCAAATGCTCGACGACATTGTCGCAGAAAACGACGTCGAACGTCGCGTCGGGATACGGCAGATGTTCTCCGACACCGACCGCGCCTTCATCCAAATACGGGTTCTGCAACACGCGCGGGTCAGGATCGATTCCGCAAACACGCGCGGCGTGCCCGCGCATATTCATGTCAGGGATGATGCCCGCGCCGGCTCCTATGTCGAGAACCGTATGATCGGCCTTTATCCGCCGGAGGATGAACGCGCGGAAAAGACGATCGTCCCAGTTGTCGCCAACCTCCGGATAGAATCGACGATCGAGATATCGCACAAACATCATGGATGCCTGTCGGCTGCCATTTCGCCGCTTGATTGGCACCGCGCAGCCAAGCTCATCGACGCGTTCTGCTCGGTCAAAGCAGCCTGAATCGCTGGTTCGTTACGGCGCATGACGGCGAATATCGCCTTCAATGTTTTGACGACGATGGCGAACTCCACACCCCAGGATGCATGCCGAATATACCACTCATCCATGGCATTCTTTTCTTCGATCGTCAGCGAAGTGGCGCCATTGACTTGAGCCCAGCCAGATATGCCCGGCCGAACGGCAAACCGCAATTTCGCCTGACGAGACAAGTCCACCGGCAGCAGCGGGCGCGGGCCGATAAATGACATCTCACCGCGAAGAATGCTGAATAGCTGGGGCAATTCATCAACGTGGGTGCGTCGCAGTAGCCGCCCTATCGCGGATACTCTTTCTTGTTCGGGGCGCACATCGCCGTTGCGCATATAAGGCGCCCTCAATGTGCGGAATTTGTAGACCGTGATGCGGCGCCCTAGACGTCCAACACGCATCTGCCAGAACATCACCGGCAAGCCGCAATCCAGAAGCACCAGGATCAAAACCACGACGGCGATGGGCGCCGTCAACGTCAACAAAATCGCGGACGCCGCAACGTCGAAGATACGCTTGCTGGCCCAGAACAGGCCGCCGACATTCGGGATCAGCGGCTCCGATCCGCTCGCTCGCCCGTCAGCCCGATCAGGACGCTTCAGCCCAAGACGATCCGGCAATACGTCCAACGGAATCGATTTACTTTCCGCGACTCGAACGAGCGCTTCAGACAACTCACCGTCGAGAGCCTGCACCTCCGTCGCTAGGACAAGCCGATGAATTTTCACGCCATGGATGGCATATTCCTCAACGACTTGGCCAACGTCGCGAACGCGGCCGGCGACGGGATAGCCTTGTACAAAGCGCCCTTGCAGCGTGCGGCTTTCGTCGAGCAACCCG
>JAFKKS010000332.1 GCA_017304555.1 Hyphomicrobiales bacterium | reverse complement strand
GGCCGATGGTGACGCCGGCCTTGTCGAAGTGCGCGAGGTTTTCCGCCGTCGTTCGCGCGGCGATGAACTCCGCGACGATGGCGTCGATAGCATCGATATTGTTGAGGCGATCGGCGTTGGTGCGGAAGCGCGGGTCATCGATAAGTTCAGGGCGCCCGATGCTCCTGAGCAGCTTCTCGGTCATGCCCTGCGTCGAGGCCGACAGGCAGACCCAGCCTCCGTCTTTCGTTGGATAGGCATTGCGCGGCGCGGTGTTGGTGCTGCGGCTGCCGGTGCGCGGCTTGACCTGGCCGGTCAGACGATAGTTGGCGATCTGTGGCTCGAGCACGGCCAGCATCGGGTCGAACAGCGAAACGTCGAGCACCTGGCCTTTGCCGTATTCGCCCTCGGCGGCGCGCAGCGCGATCATCGTTGCCGCCGCGCCGTAAAGTCCCGCATAGGCATCTCCCATGAACATCGGCGGAAGAACCGGCGCGCGGTCGGCGTAACCGTTGATCGCGGCGAAGCCGGAGTAGCCTTCGACCAGCGTACCGAAGCCCGGCTTGTGTCGGTACGGGCCGGTCTGTCCCCAGCCCGACACCCGCACGATCACGAGCTTCGGATTCTCGGCAAGAAGTGACTCCGGCGCGAGCCCCATCGCTTCGATCACGCCGGGACGGAAGCTTTCGACGAAGATTGCAGCATCGCGCGCGAGTTTGCGCACGATCTCCTGCGCCTCCGGCGCACGCAGTTGCAGGCAAATGCTTTTCTTGTTGCGGCACCAGGTTTTCCAAGTGGTCGAAATACCCTTCACGCGCCAGGCGCGCAGCGTATCGCCTTCCGGCGGTTCGACCTTGATCACCTCGGCGCCGTGATCGGCGAGAACTTTCGTCAGCACGTTGCCGGCGACAAGGCGGGAGAGATCGACAACGCGCACGCCGTTGAGCGCGCCCTTCGCCTGCGGGTCGAATGTCTTGCGTGCATATCGCGTCACGTCGAGGTCCTGTTCGTGCGCCCCGCGAGATCGTCTGCCCAGGCAACGACGGCGCGGGCGCGCGCGAGGAACGGTGCGTCGATCATTTGCCCGTCGACGAGGAATGCGCCGATGCCATTCGTCTCAGCGTCGTTGGCCGCAGCGATGATGCGCCGCGCTTTCTCAACCTCGGCAACCGTCGGCGCGAACGCGGCGTTCGCGATCGGCACCTGCGAGGGATGGATGCAGCTTTTCCCGGCGAAACCGAGGGCGCGCACGGTCTCGCATTCAGTGCGAAATCGGTCCGGATCGTTCACGGCCGCGAACGCACCATCATAAGTGGGAATACCCGCTTCGGCTGCCGCAAGACGCACGGTCATGCGTACATGCGCGAGGGCGGCTTCGTCGCGCCGGTCGATGCCGAAGGGCTCGAAGAGGTCCGCATAACCGATCTGCAAGCCGCAGACCCGCGTGTCCGCCGCGGCGATCTCGGCGGCAAGCCGCACGCTCTTCGGCGTTTCGATGTTCGGGAGGACGCCGATGGGCGAGGGGACCTTTGCCGTCTTCTCCAGCCGTGTCAGCGCCGCGGCGGCGTCGCGGATGTGATCCGCGCTCTCGACCATCGGGACATTGATCACGTCGAGGCCGGGGCCGACGACAGTGTGCAGGTCGTCCTCAAACAATCCGCTGGCGACGCCGTTGGTGCGCACGATGATGAGTTGCCGTGCGTCTCCCGCCCGTAGGAAACTTGCGACCGCTTCGCGGGCTTGCGCCTTACGCGCGGTCGCGACGGCATCTTCAAGATCGAAGGAGAGCGCGTCCGCCGGCCCCGCCGCAGCCTTCGCAAAAAGCTCCGGCCGTGAGCCTGGCACAAAGAGCTTGCTGCGCATCAAGCGCATGGCGGGAGTGTTGCGCACGGGCGGGCACCACAGTCATCGCCCGGGCGTGCGCCCGGGCTACCTGTCCCTCCCTACATGACTCAGCCCTTGACCGGAAGCTCGACGATCCCGCTGCCGACGATGGAGAGCTCGCCGTCCTGGTTCTTGGCTTCCTGCTCGATCTCGACGAGGTGGCGGCCGTCTTCCTCGAACTTGCGCGTGATGCGGCCGTCGATAAACAGCGCATCACCCTCCGGATTGTGCCGCCGGATCTTGCTGGTCGCGCGGCGCAGCACGCCGTCATCGCCCATCCAGTTCGTGAAATGGTGCGTCAGCCAGGAGCAGCGCTCCGGACCGTAATCGTAGGCGCCGGGCGCGCCGACCATCTTGGCGAAGTCGTCTTCCCAATGTACGCGCTCGGGGCAATCGGGGATGCCGAAGCGGTTGGGGATGCCGAGGCCGGGATGACGATGCGCCTGCTTCCAGGCAAGCTTATTGGCCCGGATATAGAGCCCGCCCCAACCTTGCGCGAAGGCGATAAAGCCGGTGACCGTCATCGGCCCTTTCACCATGGTCGGAAGCTTGTCGCCGACGGCGACGTCGTTCCAGTAGCGCGGCTCGGCGCCGCGCACCTCCTCGTTCGCATAGTGCTTGTAGATCGCGGAAAGTTCGTCCTGCGTGTAGTGCTTCTGCTCTTTCTTGCGCAGCTCGGTGTACTTGGTGCCTTCCTCGCGCGCCATGTCGCGATCGGTGCGGAAGCACCAGCTGTCCGCTTCAGCGACGAGGTCGCCGGTCTGATTGTAGAACTTGACGTGATAGATCTGCTGGATGGCGCGGCCGGCGAAACGCGTCTCGTGCTCGATCAAATCCTTGAGCGAGGCGGTTGTGGTGATTTCGTCGTTGCGACGTACGGTCTTGTGCCAGCGCCAGTCGGCGCCCGCCCACATAGCATGCACGCCGGGCAAGCCGCCGACATAGCCGGAGATGATGCGGCTCGTCGCAAACAGGAAGCTCGGCAGCGCGACGATGCCGCCGAACTTCGTCTTCGCGGCGTAGTCCGGGTCGCACCACAGCGGATTGTCGTCGCCGATGCCGTGGGCGTAGTGACGGATATTGTCGCGCGTCGCCTCATGGCACCACGGCTCCAGCGTATCCTCGATCGCAACGCCGATGCGCGCGCGCAGCTCATCGAGGCCGCGGTCGGTGATCTTCGGAAACAAGCGGGAATCGTGGGCGCTCATGGTTTTCACCTATCTCTGGATGTCAAACAGTCGACGCAGTCTCGGCTTGGTCGCGCTCGCGTAGGACCTTGCGGTTGACCTTGCCGGCGGGCGTCTTCGGCAACTCAGCGACGAACGCGACCTGCCGCGGATATTCGTGCTGGCTAAGGCGGCTACGCGTAAAATCCTGAAGCTCGCGCGTGAACGTCTCGTCGCCGGTGCGGGGGCTGACGATAAAGGCTTTCACCACCTGGCCGCGCAGCTTGTCGCCGACGCCGATCACCGCCGTTTCGCGCACGTCCGGATGCTTGAGCAGTACGTCTTCGATCTCGACGGCGCTCATCGTCCAGCCGGCCGAGATGATCACGTCATCGGCGCGGCCCGCGTGGTAGAAATAGCCATCCTCGTCGACGTAGCCGAGATCCTTGGTCGGGAACCAGGCGTCGCGGCGCCACACCTTGATCTCGCCGATGCTGTTGGGCACGGCGACGTTGCCCTGCGCGTCGTGCACCTCGACGCGAGCGCCCGGCACCGCCTTCCCAAGCGAGCCTGGCTTGACCTGATAATCCTTCGCACCCGGATAATTGACGAGGATGACGCCGACCTCGGTCGTCCCATACATGCTGCAGACGGGGATGCCGCCGAACGCCGCGTCGACAAATTCAAGCGTGGCGGTATCGATCGGTTCGCCGGTGTAGGACAGCTTCTCGATCGCGTACTTAAAATCGCTGGTCGCGCCAGAGCTTTTCATCATGCGGTAGTGCGTCGCGGCGGCTGACAGGTTGGTGATGCCGTAATCCTGCAGCGCCTTCAGTAAGCGGATGGCGTCGAATTTTCCGGCAAATGCGCCGGTGGTGACGCCGAGTGCAAGTGGTGAGAGCGTGCCATGCCAGAGGCCATGCCCCCAGGCGGGAGACGACGGGCAGAAATAGCGATCCCCCGGACGGATGCCGGTGCCGTAAAGGGCTGCGATCATCACCACGACGATGGCGCGATGTGTGTGCTTCACCGCTGCGGGGAGCTCGCGCGTCGTACCCGACGTGTACTGGAACATCGCCATGTCGTCGGGCTTCGTCGTTGTCTGATATTCCGCATCGAACGTCGCCAATTCCGAGAAGAACGCATCACTCGCGACGACGACATCGAGACCTTCGATGCCGCGCGCCGTTTCCGCCTTCTCGCTGTTGGTGATCAGAACGCGTGGCGTACAATCGTCGACGCGCAGGCGCAATCCGTCCGGCCCAAAGAGCGTGAACAGAGGGACGGCGATGGCGCCGCGCTTCATTGCGCCGAAGAGCGCGACATAGAACGCGCGTGACGGCTCCAGCATGATGGCGACGCGATCGCCCACGCCGACACCACGCGCGGCCAGCCAGTGCGCGAAGCGCGACGACGAGGCGGACAGTTCCTCGAAGGTCAGGGCTTCGTCGTGCCCGTCAGCATGGGCGATGCGCACGGCGACGCGGCCATCCGAAACATGCCGGTCGATGCATTCGTGGGCGATATTCAATCCATCCTTGCCGCCGTCGAATAACTCCCAGAGCTTCGCGGAGGAGAAGTGGCGCAGAGCGTCTTCGCGGTTGGTGAAATCAGTCAACAACACCGTGACGATGTCCTTCGGGATGCGGTTTCCTCTTGACGGAAATCCGTCATAGATCGAAGCTGTTGTCAATGAGACGTATCTATTGTCTATAGACAATGGCAAAGATGCAGACCGTTCGGGTTGAGACGCTGGATCGCATGTCGTCGAAAGTGCGCGTCACGAAGTCCGTCGCCGCGGGAAGCGTGGCGAAAGCGGGTGTGCGGGAGCGTCAGGTTCCTGCCGTCGAGCGCGCGATTGCGATCCTGCGTTTGCTGGGCCGTAGCGACACGCCACTCGGCGTCAACGCGATTGCGCGCGAACTCAATCTCGTTCCAAGCACATGTCTGCACATCCTGCGCGTGCTGGTTGCGCAGGAGCTTGCAGCCTTCGACGCCGACACAAAGCGTTATCAACTCGATGCCGGCATCCTGTCGATTGCGCGCGGTTTGTTACGCCGTAATAGCCTCAGCCAGATCGTGCAGGCGAGTCTCGACCGGTTATCGAAGCGCTATGCGGTCACGACCAATGCGGTGCGCGTCACCGGCCTCGATCACGGAACCGTTGTCGCGATGTCACGCGCGGGCTTGGCGCTGCATATTCATGTCGACGTCGGCAGCCGCTTTCCTGCACTCATCAGCGTTACCGGACGTTGCATCGCGGCGTTCGGCAATCACGACTGGGGCGAGATCGAACGCCGGTTTGCGACGCTTCGGTGGGACAAGCCACCTTCCTTCCGCACATGGTGTGCCCAGGTGGAAGAGACACGCCGGAAAGGCTATGCCGTTGACGCCGGCACTTACATCTCCGGCGTCACCATCATCGGTGCGCCGATGATGAAGGCGTCACGTGTCAGTCACGTGATGGTCGGCGTAGGCTTGACCGAACAGTTCAAGCCGTCGACGTTAGCGGCGCTGGGAAAGGATTTGGCGGCCGTCGCGGCCGAAGCTTCGGAGAGGCTCGAACGCGGCTGACGTACAACGACGACCGGGCAATCAATGCCTGAGAAACGGGTGAGGAGACGGAGGGACGAATGCGCAAACTCTCAAGACGAGGAATGCTCGGGCTGACCGCTGCGGCGGTATCGGCAACGTTCACGGATGGACTGCGAACGCCGGTTTCGGCGGCCGATCCGATCAAGCTCGGTGCATCGCTGTCGCTGACCGGCCGATTTTCGGACTCGGCGAAGTATTGCCAGGAGGGTTATCTGCTCTGGTCCGAGCAGGTGAACGCCAAGGGCGGAATTGGCGGTCGCCAGGTGCAAATCGTGATCTACGACGATGAGAGCAATCCCGACACCGGGCGCGTGCTTGCCGAGCGTCTGATCGACCGCGACGGCGCAACGGTGATCCTCGGGCCATATTCCAGCCCGATCACCGACGCCATCGGAACCGCCG
>JAFKKS010000331.1 GCA_017304555.1 Hyphomicrobiales bacterium | reverse complement strand
GGCATGGGCGAACCGATCGACGGCAAAGGCGCGTTGCAACTTGGCGGCTCGCCGTCTCCTTTCCGCAACACACCGCAACCGGCGCATGCGCGGCGTCGTGTCGGTGCGCCACTCGATCTCGGCGTGCGCGCGCTGAATACGTTTCTGACCTGCTGCCGCGGCCAACGCATGGGTATCTTCGCCGGATCCGGCGTCGGCAAATCGGTGCTGCTGTCGATGTTGGCGCGCAACGTCGCCGCCGACGTCTGCGTCATCGGTCTGATCGGCGAGCGTGGCCGTGAGGTGCAGGAGTTCTTGCAGGACGATCTTGGCGACGCCGGCCTTGCGCGCTCGGTCGTCGTCGTTTCGACCTCCGACGAGCCGGCGCTGATGCGCCGCCAGGCGGCGTATCTCACGCTCGCGATCGCTGAATTCTTTCGTGACGAAGGCAAAGACGTTCTTGTCCTTATGGATTCGGTCACACGTTTTGCGATGGCGCAGCGCGAGATCGGCCTCTCCGCCGGCGAGCCGCCGACCGCGAAAGGCTATACGCCGACGGTGTTTACGGAACTGCCGCGTCTGCTCGAGCGCGCCGGGCCGGGAACGGACGCCGGCACCATCACCGGCATCTTCACGGTGCTGGTCGACGGCGACGATCATAATGAGCCGGTCGCGGATGCGGTGCGCGGCATCCTCGACGGTCACGTCGTGATGGAGCGCGCCATCGCCGAGCGCGGCCGTTATCCGGCGATCAATGTCTTGAAATCGATCTCGCGCACCATGCCGCGCGCGGCGGACCCCGCGTTTCTTCCCGCCATCACGCGCGCGCGCCAGGTGATGGCGACCTATGCCGATATGGAGGAATTGATTCGGCTTGGCGCCTACCGGCCAGGATCGAGCCCGGAGGTGGATGAGGCGATCGGCCTGCACGCGCCGCTAGAGGCCTTTCTCGCCCAGGGCAAGGGCGAATCGACGAACCTCCAGGAGGGGTACGAGCGCCTGGAACGTATTCTCAACGGCTTGGAAACAGAAAACTAACTTTGTGATGGCAGCTTCGGCCTTCATGCAGCCGCGCGGGCGCGGCACCGGCCACGGGTTTCATGGTCTGGTGCGGTGTTCGCAGAGGCGGCAGGTGTGGGGGAGTATGAGTCGATGAAGTCGCGTGAGACGTTGGTTCGCTTGAAACGCTTTCAGGTCGACGATAGGCGCCGCCAGGTGGCGCAGATCGAAGGCATGATCGCGGAATTCGAACGCATGGCTACCGATCTCGATCGGGAGATCCAGACGGAGCAGGACCGCGCCGGCATTCACGATCCTGCCCATTACGCTTATCCGACCTATGCCAAGGCGGCGATGAACCGCAGGCAGAACCTCAAACGCTCGGCGGACGAGTTGAAGGTCCAGCTTGACGACGCGCAAGCGGCGCTCGGCGAGGCTTTCGAAGAGCTCAAGAAGGTCGAACTGCTCGACGAGCGCGACCAGCAGCGTGAGCGCGCGGCCGAGAATGCGCGCGAGCAGGCGGAGATGGACCGCATCGGCCTCATCGGCCTTGGCAGTATCGCGCGCGCCTGACGGCCGCAGTTTCCATTATAGAACGCTGTCATCGCCGGGCTTGTCCCGGCGTTGTCATTCCGGGGCGCGTCCGCACGCGAGCCCGGAATCCATAACCCGCCAAATCGAAGCAAAACCACCAGCAGCCCCCTCCATTCCCGCAATATGAGATGCTATAACATAACATTAAATAGCCATATCAACGCGCCTGTGAGTCCCTGCCGGGGAATGGCCTCTCGATTTGACGAAATCAGTTATGATGTTCGCGAGAACGGGGAGGAATGCGCAGTATGTCGGCGCCGGTAGAACTGGTTTGGCTCCTGGCGGCGGTCGCGAAAGGCGATGAGGAGGCCTTCGAGCGTCTCTACTCGGCGACCAGCGCGAAACTCTATGGCGTCGCCCTGCGCATCTTGCGTCGACCTGACCTCGCAGACGAAGTCCTGCAGGAAACCTATCTGAAGATTTGGCGTAGCGCCGGCGACTTCAACCCGCGGCTGGCGACGCCGACCACCTGGATGGTCGCGATCGCCCGCAACGGCGCGCTCGATCTTGCCCGCAAGAAGCGGGAGACCTCCATCGAGGATGAGCCGCAGGCGATCGAGGCGCCTGCCGAGGAGCGCGATCCGTTGGCCGCGCGCGAGATGACCGACGACCTCAAGCGCCTGCTCGGCTGCATGGGCGGCTTGGAAGAGGACCACCGCCGCGTCTTGCTGCTGGCGTACTACAACGGCTGGAGCCGGCAGCAGCTGGCCACCAAGTTCGAGAAGCCCGTCAATACGATCAAGACTTGGCTGCACCGCGGTCTGATTCAGATCCGGGAGTGTCTCGGCGCATGACTCCCGATCAGAACGAACGCGTGACTCTCGATCACAATGAAAAGGACGTGCTCGCAGCCGAGTACGTGTTGGGAACGCTCGACAGCGAAGATCGCGCGAACGTCGAAATGCTTCTCGCGCTCGACTCGGAATTCGCAGCGACGGTCGCGAAGTGGGAGCGCCGGCTTGGTGAACTCAGCGCGCTCGTCGAATCGGTCGACCCGCCAAGCGACACCTGGGAGTGGGTCAAAGTCCGCATCGCCGGCGTGCCGCCGAGCGGACAGATGTGGCTGCCGGGCGTGAACGATCCGCCACCGTCTCCACCGGCCCCGGCGAAAGTGGAAACGGCCCAGGCTTCGGCAGAAGCCGCCGCCTCGGTTGCGGCTGTGGCTAAGTCTTCATCCGATGATGCGCCGACAGGTGTTGCGACGCTCAGCCGCGACGCGACGCGTTGGCGTGCGCTCGCAGCGATTTCCGCGCTGGCCGCGGCATTGCTGTTGGCGCTCTTGGTGCGCCCGGATTTCTTGCCGGAAAGCATGCGGCCGGCGCCGAAGATCGTCGAGAAGGAGGTCGTGCGCACCGTCGAGGTGCCGTCGCCGAAAATGGCGGAATATGTCGCGGCCTTGCGGAAGAATGCGGACCCGCCGGCGTTTCTGGTGACGCTCGACATGGAAAAGCGCACGCTCAGCGCCCGCATGGTCAGTGCACCGGCGCAAGCGGGGAAGAATTACGAGCTTTGGATGACGTCCAAGGCATCGCCGGAGCCGCAGTCGCTTGGTGTGGTGGGCGAAGGCGAGTTCACCGTGCGGCGTAATCTGGCCGCGTACGACGCGCCGATGTTGAGCAAAGCAACGTTTATGATTTCGCTTGAGCCCGCTGGCGGGTCGACCACGGGCAAGCCGTCGGGACCGCCGATGTTCACCGGCAAGCTGATGCAGCTCACGCCGCCGGCGTTTCCCTCGCAGACGCCTTAAGGTTCCGGCAGCGAAGCCTGCCGGAACCTCCCGACCTGGCGCATGGCTTCGCCCGCGACCATGGCGCACGCCATCGCGACATTCAGGGATCGCAAGCCCGTGCGCATCGGGATGACGAGGCGCGCATCGGCGGCGGCGCGGACTTCGTCCGGTAGGCCGGCGGATTCGCGCCCGAGCAGCAGAATGTCCGTGCTGTGGAAGGCGTGATCGACGTAGGGCGTCGCGGCTTTGGTCGTCAGCGCCACCAGCCGCAGCTTCTGTTCCCTTCTCCATGCTTCGAACGCGGACCAGGACGCGTGCCGCGTCAGCGAGACATGGTTGAGATAATCCATCCCGGCGCGGCGGAACGCGCGATCGGTGATCGGAAAGCCAGTCGGCTCGATGATGTGCGCGTCGAGGCCGAAGCACGCGGCCATCCGCAGAATCGTGCCGGTGTTCTGCGCGATGTCCGGCTGGAAGAGCGCGATATGCATCCAAA
The DNA here is from genome assembly GCA_017304555.1 of Hyphomicrobiales bacterium. Taxonomy (GTDB): domain Bacteria; phylum Pseudomonadota; class Alphaproteobacteria; order Rhizobiales; family Xanthobacteraceae; genus JAFKKS01. The sequence continues at coordinate 2,237 of JAFKKS010000331.1, read as the reverse complement.
CCCCTGATATTTCGGGCCGATTGGGAGTGGTGCCGGCGCCGATTAGACGTTCATTTACCATTCGAAACCACAATGCGCTTCTTTCTCGCGCATCGCGGTTCATGCCCTGAACGCTTTTCGACGATTGCTGGCTCAGCGAAGCGAGGCCGCATCTTTGGATGCGCCGGCCGGCGTGCCGCCGATTGTCGACATGCCATCGGTCGTGCATTCCGAGCATGCCGTCGCCGCCATCCGCGAGGCCGTCGATCTGCTCGAGGCTGATCTGGCGGCAATGATTCGTGACGTGCAGCATTCCGCCACTGCGGTCGGCGAGAGCGTGCGCAATTCGTCGCAGACGCTGACGGGCATCGAAGAGCGCAGCCGCGTTTTGACCGGGCTTGCCGACAACGCCCACCGTGACGGCGCGCAGCTTGCGGGCGCGACGGAAGAGTTCGCGCAATCGTCCGGCGAGATCGGCCATCAACTCAGACATGCGAGCGAGATCGCCGCGCAGGCGAGCGAAGCTGTCGCGCAGGTCGGCGCCGGCGTCGATGGGCTGACGGCATCGTCGGCGGAAATCGGCAACGTGGTTGGATTGATCGCCAACATCGCGCGTCAGACCAACTTGCTGGCGCTCAACGCCACCATTGAGGCGGCGCGGGCAGGCGAGGCGGGGCGTGGGTTTGCTGTCGTTGCGCGTGAGGTGAAGGCGCTGTCTCTTCAAACGCAGGGCGCGACGGAGGAGATCGCCGCCAAGGTCGATAAGATTCAGCGCGACACCAGCGCGCTCATCGCCATCGTCGAACGTATCGGCGCGACGATCGATACGATCCGTCCGGTGTTTGCGCAGGTCGCCGGCGCCGTCGACCAGCAGATATCGACGACCGCGCAACTTGCCCGCAACGCATCCGACAATTCACGATTCATCGGCAATGTCGCGGACGGCGCGAAGGAGATCGAAGCGGCGGTGAGCACCATCGGCCGCGAGGGCGAAGCCATCGAGCGCGCGGCACAGGACGCGGCGCGGCGCGCGGAAACACTGCGCGGCCGCTTCGTCACGTTCCTGCGGCAGACCGAATGGGCGGATCGTCGCCGACACGATCGCCTGCCTTGCGAAATCGAAGCGACGATCATCGGGCCGGCAGGCGCTTTGAAGGGATGCACGGTCGATCTCTCCGAGGACGGCGCGCTGGTGAAGCTTGCAGCCGGAGCCACGCTTGCCGTCGGTCGCACCTATCAGCTCGATCTGACCAATATCGGCGTGCTCGCGGCGCGGCTCGTGAATTGCTCGACACTCGGTCAGCATTTCGAATTCGTGAAGGGAGAGAGCGAAACGGCCAAGGCAGCGCTTGCGGTGAAGCTCACCAGCATCCGCGAAGAGAATAAGGAATTCATCGCCTGGGCGCAGGAGGCGGCAGTCGCCGTCGGCGAGGCGTTGGAGCGTGCGACAGCCACCGGCCGGCTGCGGCCGGACGATCTGTTCGACAATGATTACCGTCCGATTCCGCAAACCGCGCCGCAGCAGTTCTCGACCCGCTATCTTGCGGTCCTCGAGGAGATGCTGCCGGCGATCCAGGAGTCGATTCTCGGCCTCGACAAGCGCATCGTCTTTTGCGCGGCGGTTGACCGCAACGGTTACCTTCCTGTGCACAACCGCGCCTATTCGCTGCCGCAGCGCGTAGGCGACGTCGCGTGGAATACGGCCAATAGCCGCAACCGGCGCATCTTCGACGATCGCGCCGGCCTGTTGGCCGGCCGCAGCGTGCGGCCATACCTCCTGCAGAGCTATGTCCGTGACATGGGGGCCGGGGTGACGACCTTGATGCAGGAGGCCGACGCGCCCATTCGCGTTTTCGGCAGGCATTGGGGTGGTTTGCGCCTCGCCTATAAGCTGTAGCTCGGAAACGGCGTCTTCCGGCCGGAGAAGCGAATCAGCGGCGCGAGCGTGCCTTTCCGGCCACGCCCTTGGCTAGAAGTCCTCGTAATCAAGCCGCAAGCCTTTGTATTCACCGGAACAAGCTCTTGCACTCCCCCGGCAAGGGTGCCAATAAAACCTCGTCGTCTGCGTCGCAGGCCTGGACAGGGTCGGCGCGCAGCGGGCTCGCTTGCCGCCCTTGCCGATGCCCGAGGGGCGTGGGGTTTCAGCGCAAGCGAGTGCCTTGGCCAGAGGAAAGGACTTGAAGTGACGACCATGTCTTCGGCCGAACCAACCCGGCGTGATTTTCTCTACATCGCGACGGGCGCGGTCGGTGCAGTGG
>JAFKKS010000330.1 GCA_017304555.1 Hyphomicrobiales bacterium | reverse complement strand
CCAAGAACGTCGAGGTCATCTGGGCGTCGACCCGCGAAGTCTTCAACGTGATCGAAGCGGACGAGATGGGCTGCCACATCATCACCGCGCCCGGCGACGTCTTGAAGAAGATGCCGGCGCTTGGCACCAAGACGGATGCTCAGCTTTCTCTCGATGCGGTCCACGCCTTCCGCGAGGATGCGCTCGCGGCAGGCCTGTCGCTCAAGCTGCCCGGCGTCTCGCGCGCGGCGGAATAGGATGACATGACAGGCGGCGTCGGGGATTCGGCGCCGCTCGTCATTTGGCTCTCTGGCCGCTTCCTTTTGCGAAATAGATTGAATTGAAATGTGCGTTTCGCAGCTTCGCGGCGCCGTCGCCAAGGCGTGACCGGCATGCTAGAGCGAAGCGTTCGTTGTTCGAACTGAGATTCCTTTGATGACAAGCAAGAAGAAGCCGAACGGGTCCGCGGTGCGTATTGGCGTCGTCGGCGTCGGTGTGATGGGTAGCAATCACGCACGCGTGCTGACGGACCTTCCGGACGTGCATTTGGCCGGCATCGCCGACCCCGATCGCGGGCAGGCGGAGCGTGTCGCGAAAGCGGTCGGCTGCCCGGCGGTGACCGATCTCGACGGCTTGTTCGCGCTTGGCGTCGATGCGATCTCGATTGCGGCGCCGACCCACCTGCATCATTCGCTGGCGCTGGCCGCGATCGAGCGCGGCGTTCACGTGATGGTGGAGAAACCGATCGCTTCGACCGCGCTGGAAGGCCGCGACATCGTCGCGGCGGCCGCGCGGGCCGGCGTGGCGCTGACCGTCGGCCATGTCGAGCGGTTCAATCCCGCGGCGCAGTCCGTCAAGGAGGCGATCCGTGGCGAGGAGATCCTCTCGATCGGAATCACCCGCGTCGGGCCGTTCCCGCCGCGTATGTCAAATGTCGGCGTCGTCATCGATCTCGCCGTGCACGACATCGACCTGATCCGCTGGTTCACCGATTCCGATATCGTCGAAGTTCAGCCGATGTTGGCGCGTGCGCGCGCGCAGCACGAGGATATCGCGCAGCTCCAGTTCCGCACCAAATCCGGCGTGCTGGCGCAAATCACGACGAACTGGCTGACGCCGTTCAAGGCGCGTACCGTTCATGTCGCCACCCGCAAGAAGTATGTCGCGGCCGACTTGCTGACACGCCAAGTCACCGAATGTTTCGGCTTTCGGCCGGATGGCAGCTATTCCATGCGCCATCTCTCGGTCGGTCATGCGGAGCCGTTGCGGGCGGAATTGATGGCGTTCGTGAAGACGATCCGCGAAGGCGGCGCGCCGGCGGTCTCGGGCGAGGAGGCGGTCGCGAGCCTCGAAGTCGCGATTCGCTGTCTCGAACAGGATTCGGGCGCCTCGCTGCAGCCGCATGATGCGCAAAAGAGCCGGGCGCCGGAGCAGGGCGCCACGGTCTGAGCGGCGGCCCTCTGTTGACGGCGCATAGACAGCAGCGCGTCCGCCACGCTAACAACCGGACATGAGCGGCGAATCGCAGCAGGCAGGCGGCCAGCGCGGAATGCTCCGTCGCATCATGTCCGTTGGCGGGCTCACGCTCGTGTCGCGGGTGGCGGGGTTCTTCCGCGACATCATGCTGGCGGCGATCCTTGGTGCCGGACCGGTCGCCGACGCTTTTTTCGTCGCGCTGCGCTTACCCAATCATTTCCGCGCCATCTTTGCCGAAGGCGCGTTCAACGCCGCCTTCGTTCCGGCCTATGCGCGCATCCGCCATCAGGGCGGTCGTGACGCCGCAGGGCTTTTCGCCGACCGCATCTTCACGCTTCTTCTGGCAAGCCAGATCATCCTCCTGGCTCTCGCGCTGGCGTTCACGCCCGCGGTCATCAAGCTGTTGGCGCCAGGATTTGAGCAGGACCCGTTGCGCTTCGGTCTTGCCGTCGAACTGACGCGCATCACGTTCCCTTATCTGCTGCTGATGACGCTGGTGACGCTGTTCAGCGGCATGCTGAACGCGATCGATCGCTTCGCGGCCGCCGCCGCGGCGCCCATCATCCTCAATCTGATGATGATGGCGGCGCTTGCGCTAGCGGCCTTTTTTCCGAGTGCAGGCCACGCCGCCGCGTGGGGCGTCGTAGTCGCGGGCGTGCTCGAAGTCGTGCTTGTCGGCGCCGATGCAAAACGTGCCGGCATCATGGTCGCGGTGCGCTGGCCGCGTTGGGACGAAGACGTGAAGCGCTTCTTCCGCGCGCTCGGGCCGGCGACGGTCGGCTCGGCCGGCGTTCAACTGGCGCTCTTCGCCGATACGATCATTGCAAGTTTTCTGACCGTCGGCGCGGTGTCGGCGCTGTATTACGCCGATCGTCTCAATCAACTGCCCATCGGTGTGATCGGCATCGCCGCCGGCACCGTCGTGTTGCCGGAGATGGCGCGTCGCATCGCGGCGGGAGACGAGCGCGGCGCACGCCATGCGCAGGACCGCGCCATCGAGATGACGGTGGCGTTGGCGATCCCCTTCGTCGTCGGTTTCGTCGTCGTGCCGGACCTCGTCATGCGCGCGCTGTTCATGCGCGGCGCGTTCACCGCCGACGCCGCCGCCGCGTCGGGCGCCACGCTTCGCGCCTATGCGCTCGGGCTCCTGCCGTTTGTTCTGATTCGAAGCCTGGTCGCGACATTCTTCGCCCGTGGCGATACGGCAACACCTGTGAAGGCATCGCTGACCGCTGTCGCCGTCAACATCGCGCTGAAGGTGGCGCTGATGGGGTCGCTGGCGCAGGTGGGTCTCGCTCTCGCGACCTCTGTTGGTGCGTGGATGAACGTGGCGCTGGTCCTATGGTTCGCGGTCCGCCGGGGGCTTATCGTCTTGGACGGCGCGTTTCTGCGCCCTCTTGCACGGCTTTTCGCCGCCGGCCTTGTGTTGGCGGCGGTAATTTGGTCCACCTACGCCCTTCTCGATAGATACGTGCCTGCGACAGGTTGGCGAGACCTGATCGTGCTGATCGCACTGGCTTTTGCCGGCACGATCGTTTACGGAGCAGCGCTGTTATTTTTGTACCGTGCTCGCTGGCGAATCGCGGGTCTGGCGACCCTGCTTCGGGGACGATCCTGAAGAGGCTGATGCCGGGCATCTTGAGACCGGGGTTGCGCGTCCGTATATGCTGACGCCAGTTCCCAGCGCCACGAAGGTTTTTCGGAGAATTTATGTCGATCGCCATTGCGGCGCGCTCCGCCCTTCCTCTTTTGCTTGTTGCCCCTTTGCTCATCGCATGTGGCCAGCAGCAACCGCCGGCTGCCGCGCCTCCGCCGCCGTCCGTCACTGTCGCGACGCCGGTCAAGCGTACGATCACGGATATGGATGAGTATGTCGGGCGCTTCATCGCCGTCGATTCCGTCGAAATGCGCGCGCGCGTTTCCGGTTCGCTCGAGAAGGTGCATTTCAGCGACGGTCAGTTGGTGAAACAAGGCGACCTGCTGTTCACGATCGACAAGCGTCCGTTCCAGAACGCACTCGACCAAGCCAAGGCCAATCTCGCCCAGGCGCGCGCCAATCTTGCGTTCGCCGAAAGCGATCTCGCCCGCGCCGCCCAGCTCGTGCGCGAGCGGACGATTTCCGAGCAGGTCTTCGAGCAGCGCACGCAGACCAAGCGAACGGCGGATGCGACGGTCGCCGCGCAAGAGGCTGCGGTGCGTCAAGCCGCTCTGGATCTCGAATTCACCGAGCTGAGAGCGCCCATAGCCGGGCGCATCGGTGACCGGCGCGTGTCGCCGGGCAATCTCGTAACCGGCGGCAACGGCGGCAACACGACATTGCTCGCCACCATCGTGTCGACCGATCCGATTCGCTTCGAGTTCACCTTCGATGAGGCGTCCTATCTGCGCTACGAGCGCATGGGCTCGAAATCGAAGGAAGCCGCCAATCGCGGCAAGGGTGTCCCCGTCACCCTCAAGCTGATCGACGAGAAGGATTTCGGCCACGACGGAAAGATCGACTTCGTCGACAACGTGATCGACCGCTCCAGCGGCACGATCCGCGGGCGCGCCGAGTTTTCTAACGCGAAAGGGCTGTTCACGCCCGGCATGTTCGGCCGCATCAAGGTGCCGGGGTCGGAGCCTTACGAAGCCCTGCTTGTCCCGGACGTTGCGATCGGGACTGAGCAAATTCGCAAATACGTCATGGTGGTCGACAAGGAAGACAAGGTCGCGCCGAAATACGTGACATTGGGCGACTTGTCCGGCGACCTGCGCGTGATCAAGAGCGGCTTGGCGCCCGACGACCGCGTCGTCATCAACGGCCTCGCGCGCTTGCGCCCCGGTATCAAGGTGAGCCCGAAGACGGAAGCGCCGGCATCGGCCGACGCAAAACCTAAGACGGACTGAGCGGCCCCCCGATGCGCTTTTCTCATTTCTTCATCGACCGGCCGATCTTCGCGTCCGTCATCGCGATCGTCATCATCATCCTGGGTGGTGTGTCGTATGTGCGGCTGCCGGTCGCGCAATATCCGGAAATCGCTCCGCCAACGATCAATGTCGTCGGCCAGTATCCGGGCGCGAGCGCGGACGTGGTCGCGGAGACGGTGGTCGCGCCGATCGAACAGCAGATCAACGGCGCCGAGGGGATGCTCTACATCTCTTCGAATTCCACGGCCGACGGGCGCTTTTCGATCTCCGTGACGTTCGATCTCGGCACCGACCTCGATACCGCGCAAGTCCAAGTGCAGAACCGCGTCGCCATCGCGCAGCCGCGTCTGCCGCAACAGGTGCAGCAGATCGGCGTCGTGGTGAGTAAGAGCTCGCCCGACATCCTGATGGTGGTCAGCCTCTATTCGCCTGACAATTCGCGCGATCCGCTCTTCATCTCGAACTACGCCAACATCCAGATCAAGGACGTGCTCACCCGCGTCGACGGCGTCGGCTCGATCACGATTTGGGGCGCGCGCGACTACGCGATGCAGGTCTGGCTCGACCCCGATCGGCTGCAATCGCTGAACCTCACCGCAACCGACGTGACGCAGGCCCTGGCGGCGCAGAACGTGCAGGTCGCATCGGGCGTGCTCAACCAGCCGCCGGTGCCGAACCAACTCGCGTTCCAGGTGGCCGTGCGCACGCTCGGCCGGTTGTCCGACCCCAATGAATTCAAGAACATCGTCGTCAAGCAGACATCCAACGCCGTCGTCAGGGTGAAGGACGTCGGGCGCGTTGAGTTGATCGCTCAGGACTACTCGTCAAATTCCTATCTGGACGGACGAGAGTCGGTTGCGATGGGTGTGTTCCAGCGCCCGGGATCGAACGCGCTCACGACCGGCGACAACATCGTCAAGACGATGGCGGAAATCGCGAAGAGTTTTCCGCCAGGCCTCGAATACGGAATTTTCTACAATCCGACCCAGTTCATTCAGGAGTCGGTGAACGCGGTCATCAAAACGATCTTCGAGGCGGTAATCCTCGTCGTCATCGTAATTATTCTCTTCTTGCAGACATGGCGCGCGGCCGTCATTCCGCTGCTGGCGATCCCGATCTCGCTCATCGGCACGTTCTTCACGATGACGCTGTTCGGATTCTCGGTGAACAATTTGTCGCTGTTCGGCCTGGTTCTCGCCATCGGCATCGTGGTCGACGATGCGATCGTTGTCGTGGAAAACGTCGAACGCAACATCGCCGCCGGCCAAAGCCCACGCGACGCGGCGCGCACGACGATGGACGAAGTCGGCGGCGCGCTGGTCTCGATTGCGCTGGTCCTCTGTGCGGTCTTCGTTCCGACCGCATTTATTACGGGCATTTCCGGGCAGTTCTACCGGCAGTTTGCGCTGACGATCGCAAGCGCGACGGTCATCTCGCTGATCGCGTCGCTCACGCTGTCGCCGGCGATGTGCGCATTGCTGCTCAAGCCGCATGACCCGCAGCATCGCGAGCGCTGGTACCAAAAGCCGATCAACGGCTTCTTCCGCCTTTTCAATCGGGGCTTCGACGGCTTGTCCGCCGGTTACCATTGGATTGTCGGTAGGGCGGTGCGCTTCGCTGCGCTCATGATGCTGCTTTATGTTGCGATCCTCGCGGGCGGACTTTTCGAATTCTCCCGCACGCCGCATCGCTCCAGCGTACCGACGAGGTTATGCAGCGGGCCGCGAAGATCGTGCAAGAAACGCCCGGCGTGAAGCACACCGTGAATATCGTTGGGTTCTCCGGCGCGACGTTCACGAGTGCGCCGAACGCAGGCGCCATGTTCATCGTGCTCGACCCATTCGAGGACCGTGCCCGCGATCCGAAACAATCGGTAGGCGCGCTCCAGGGCACGCTGATGCAGAAGCTGTCCTCTATCGAGGATGCGTTCCTGATCGTGGTGCAGCCACCGCCCGTGAACGGCATCGGCAACGCCGGCGGTTTCCGCATGATGGTGGAGGATCGCGGCGGCGCCGGCCCGCAGGCGTTGCAGCAGGCGGTCGGCGCGATGATGGCGAAGGCCGCGCAAACGGCGGGCGTGACGCAGGTGTTCTCGCTGTTCGAGACGTCGACGCCGCAGCTCTACCTCGATATCGACCGCACGAAGGCGCAACTGCTCGGAGTCAACGTCTCCGACGTCTTCAGCGCTTTGCAAGTCTATCTCGGCTCGGCCTACGTCAACGACTTCAATCTGTTTGGC
>JAFKKS010000329.1 GCA_017304555.1 Hyphomicrobiales bacterium | reverse complement strand
CCGCGATCTTCATCACCTCGTCCATCAGGCTCGCGGCAGGCACGATGCGCGCAACGAGACCGGAGCGCTCCGCTTCCGCCGCATCCATCATCCGGCCGGTGAGCACGAGATCCATCGCCTTCGCCTTGCCGATCGCGCGCGTCAGGCGCTGCGTGCCGCCGATGCCGGGAATGACGCCGAGCTTAATCTCCGGCTGGCCGAACTTCGCATTGTCTGCGGCAATGATCATGTCGCACATCATCGCAAGCTCGCAGCCACCGCCAAGCGCGTAACCCGCGACCGCCGCGATCAGCGGCTTGCGCATGCGTGCCGCCGCATCCCACTTCGCCGCGAAATTGCCGAGGAAAGCGTCGGCGTAACTCATCTGCGACATCTGTTTGATGTCGGCGCCGGCGGCAAAAGCCTTTTCGGAGCCGGTCAGGACCACGCACATGATATTGGCGTCGGCCTCGAAAGCCTCGAGCGCCTGCTCGAGATCGGCGATCAGCGCCGAGTTCAGCGCGTTGAGCGCTTGCGGCCGGTTGAGGCGGACGATGCCGACCCGCCCTTTGGTTTCGACGACGACGTTTTCGTATGCCATAGACGCCTCCGGTTTGCGCTCCCGTAGCGGAGGTCGACGCCGGACGCAACGGTGTCCCGCGAGCGATACCTGGGACACCGGCGCCGCCCTCCCCTACACTCTATGCATTGCGGCAGGAGAGCTCATGTCGATTCTCGATTTCTGGTTCGAGTTCGCGTCAACCTATTCCTATCCGGCAGCCATGCGCATCGGAAACGCCGTCAAAGGCACCGGGGTCAACGTCCGCTGGCGGCCATTCCTGCTCGGACCGATCTTCAAGGCGCAGGGCTGGGACAACTCACCGTTCAATATCTTCTCCGCCAAGGGCCGCTATATGTGGCGCGACATCGAGCGCGAGTGCAAAGCCTACGGCATCCCGTTTCGCAAGCCGGACCCGTTCCCACAGCCGAGCCTCCTCGCGGCCCGGGTCGCGGCCTGCGGAACAAGCGAACCCTGGGGTGAGGATTTTGTCCGCGCGGTCTATCGCGCCGAGTTCGCCGATGGCCGGCAGATCGGCGAACCTGACGTACTCACTGCCATCCTCGAAGAACTGGGTGTCGACGCCGCCTCCATCTTGACCCGCGCTCAATCGGACGCCAACAAGGCGATGCTGCGCGGCGCGACGGCAGAAGCGCTGGAGCGGGGCATTTTCGGCGCCCCCACATTCATCACCGAGGACGGCGAGATGTTCTGGGGTAACGACCGGCTTGAACAGGCAATCGCTTGGGCCAAGGGCGGGAGCGGCGGGATCCGCACATGACGACCTTCCTGCCGCATGTCACGATTCTTGCTGCCTTCACCGCCGCGGCCGTCATCCTCATCATGACGCCGGGGCCGGACATGACGCTGTTTGTCGGCGAAACGCTCCGCTCCGGCCGCGCACGAGGCTTCGCCGCGATGCTGGGAGCATCGGCGGGGCTGCTCGTGCATACGACGCTCGCGGCCCTCGGCATCTCGGCGCTGCTCGCAACGTCGGCGATCGCGTTCACGGCGCTGAAGATCGCCGGCGTCGTCTACCTTCTTTGGCTGGCGGTGCAGGCGATCCGGTATGGCTCCGCGCTCACCGTGGACACGGCGCCGGCGACACCACGCTCGCTGCCCCGCACCTTCCTGCTCGGGGTCGCCGTCAATCTCCTCAATCCAAAGATCGTGATGTTCTTCTTGACGTTCTTGCCGCAATTCGTCGATGCCCACGACCCGCATGCCGGCCAGAAGCTCTTGTTCCTGGGGCTTTACTTCATCGTGCTGGGGCTTCCGCTTTGCGCCGTGCTCATCCTGTTGGCGGAGCGGTTCACCGCCGCCATGCGGCGCTCCTCGCGGGTCATGCGCGCGGTCGACTGGACGTTCGCAGGATTGATGGGCGCCTTCGCCGCGAAGCTTCTCTTCGCTCGCACCAACTGACGACGGCGCTTCTCACTCGCTACCAGGTGAGATAGAACATCGCCTTGGCAAGGAACACGATCAGCACCACATGGCAGAAGACGCTCATGTGGATGATCTTGAAATGCCGTGACTTGAGCTTGCCGGTGCCGCTCAATGTCATCGCAGTAATGAAGTGCGCAAGCACGCTCAGCGCCAGCAAGATCTTGATCGAGAGCAAAAGCCCGAAGCTGCTGGCGAAAGGATGCGCCAGCGCGTCACGGTAATTCCAGGCCAGGCTGATGCCAGCGCCGAACAGCACCAGCATCACGAACGGCATGAAGCGCCGCGCGCGCTGGGCGATGGCCAGTTCGACGGTGCGCATAGTCTCGCGCCCGACCGGCTTGCGGATGCCCTCAAGGATCAAGACTTCGAAGAAAACAATTCCGACAAAAATGATGGCTGCGAAGAGATGCAGCGTGAGAAGAACAAAATAACCCATAAGTTTTGCCTCTGGCCGATCCGCGACCTCTAAACACTCGCAGGCGGTGACGCGCTTGGCGGGCGCTCATGCCACAAGCCGGCGTTGCGTCCCGCGACCAGCCAGTAGACGAAGCCCGCGACGATCCCCGCCGCCGCCATGATCTCGATCTCGCGCCGCGCGAAGCCCTGCACATTGATGGTGCCGGCAGCCCACCCCGCCGCCTGCAGATAGAGAACACAACCGAGCAACGCGCCGGCGACCGCATAAAACAGCACCGATCGGATGGAGAAAGCCTCGGCTGCAACGACGACGATCAACAACGGCACCAGCGCGTAAGCCGAGATGAAGATCACCCCGAATGCCCACATCAACTCGAAAGGTCCTTGGTCCATCGTACCAAGGTCAAGCTGGCTCCAGGCGGGCATCGCGACCGCGAATGTCACGACCATGCCGGCAGCAAAACTCGCGAGAAGACAGGCAAAGAAGATAACGAAAAGCCGTCCGATCAACTTCATGGATCAAGCGCATATACCCGCCGGCCGCCTGACACCAGACCCGCCGCGCGCATTGAAGCACATTGACGTCAACCTCGGTCGGAACACTCGACGGCTCGCGGCCATGGTTGTATGGCCGTGATGATCGTCTTGGCGTTCTCCGAACATCTCATCGAGGCGCATATGCAAGAGACCGAAACCGTTAAGTCGACGGAAGCCGCCAACGGCGGCGAGAAGACGAAGAAAGCGCAGTGTGCGATCACCCATCGCGAGCGCCCGAGGAAAGACCTGATTCGCCTCGACGCCTTGCGCCCGGCGCTCACTGAATGCATCCGCGCCGCGCATCCCGACTTGCCGGACGACGCGCTGATCGACCGGCGCGAGGTCAACCGCTATCGCAGCCAGTATGTGGAGGAGTTGCTCAAGGCCGAACATGGCGAGTTCTCCGAACTCGACCGGCAGGTCGCCGAGAGCATCGCCAATCAGGAGACGATTGCGGAGAACATCGAGCAGGAGTTCGACGAGCGCCGCTCGGTCGGCGAGCGGCTATCCGACGGGCTGGCGACCTTCGGCGGCTCTTGGGCGTTTCTCATCTCCTTCGCCGCCTTTCTCGCGGCTTGGATGATCCTCAATCTCTATGAAGGCGATAAAGCTTTCGATGTTTATCCTTTCATTCTCCTCAATCTCGTTCTCTCGACGCTTGCCGCCATCCAAGCACCGATCATCATGATGAGCCAGAAGCGACAGGAGACGAAGGATCGCCTTCGTTCACTCAACGACTACCGCGTGAACCTCAAGGCCGAATTGGAAATCCGCCACCTGCATGAAAAGATCGACCACTTGATCACGCGGCAATGGTTACGCCTCGCCGAAATCCAGCAGATCCAGCTCGAGATGATGCAGGAAGGCCGCCGCAAACGGTGAGCGCAGTTCTAACCCCCGACATCGACAGCGAAGGCTATGACGATGACGACTTACACTTACGACGAATTCCGCAAGACGGCGGCCCCGGTCTATGCCGCGCTCGTTGCCATCGGCAAAGCGGTCGAAGGCGCCGGCCTCGAAACGTCCCTGACGGAGCTCGTCAGACTGCGCGTCTCGCAGATCAATGGCTGCGCCTTTTGCATGCAGCACCATCTGGCGGTGTCACGCCACGCCGGCATCGCCTCTGAAAAGATCGACCTGGTGGCTGGCTGGCGCGATGCAGGCATCTTCTCGGAGCGGGAGCGTGCCGCGCTCGGCTGGGCGGAAAGCCTCACCGGCATCGCGCAAAGTCATCCGGACGAAGCCGCTCTCGCCACCGCACAAAAGCACTTCTCGCATGATGAGTTGCTCTTCCTCACCGTCGCGATCGGCCAGATCAATATGTGGAACCGGATCGGCGCCGGACTGCATCTGCCGCCGAGCCTCCCGCGCAAGGCGGCAAGCTAAACGGCGTGAGCGCTAATCCGTCATCGCCATCGCGCGCAGCGCCATGCGCTCGCGCACGGAGAGTTTCTCGGTCGCGCTCTTGAGCTGGCCGCAGGCGGCGAGGATGTCGCGCCCACGCGGCGTGCGCACCGGCGAAGCGTAACCGGCGTCGAACACGACCTGCGAAAACTTCTCGATCTGCTCCCAGTCCGAACACTCATAGCGAGAGCCGGGCCACGGGTTGAACGGGATCAGGTTGATCTTCGCCGGAATGCCCTTGAGCAGACGCACCAGCGCCTTGGCGTCGGCGATCGAGTCGTTGACGTCCTTGAGCATCACGTATTCGAACGTGATACGCCGCGCATTGGACAGGCCGGGATAATTCCGGCAGGCGTCGAGTAATTCTTTGATCGGATATTTGCGATTGAGCGGCACGAGCTCGTCGCGAAGCTCGTCGCGCACCGCGTGCAGCGAAATCGCGAGCATCGTGCCGATCTCCGCGCCGGCGCGCGCGATCTGCGGCACCACGCCGGAAGTGGACAGCGTAATGCGGCGCCGAGAGAGACTGAGCCCGTCGCCGTCCGACGCAACGAGCAATGCGTCACGCACCGCCTCGAAATTGTAGAGCGGCTCGCCCATCCCCATCATCACGATGTTGGAGACGAGGCGCTTGCGCTCGCCCTCCCCTTTTGCGGGAGCGGCGGCGAGCCAGTCACCCAGTCGGTCGCGCGCGACCATGATCTGCCCGACGATCTCGCCCGGCGTCAGGTTGCGCACCAGCCGCTGCGTGCCGGTGTGGCAGAAGGAGCAGTTGAGCGTACAGCCGACCTGGCTCGAAACGCACAGCGTCCCGCGATCCGTCTCCGGAATGTAGACGCACTCGACGAGGTGCGGCTTCTCTCCCGGGTGCTCACCCGGCAAAGTCAGCAACCATTTCCGCGTCCCGTCGACGGAAATCTGTTCCGCTGCGACCTCCGGCCGGTCGAGCGTGAAGTGGCGCGCCAGTTCGGCGCGCAGGACCTTGGAGACGCTCGACATCGCGTCGAAGTCGGTCACGCCCCGCACATACAGCCAGTGCCAAAGCTGCTGCACGCGCATCTTGCGCTCGCGCTCGGGCACACCGATGCCGCCGAGCGCTTCCGCAAGCGCCGCGCGGCTTAAGCCCACCAGCGAGGGGCGCTCCGGCGCGACATAGCGCTCAAGCGGCACCTTCTCGAGGACGCCCGGCGCTCCCGCGGCTTCAATGGTCGGCGTGATGGTCATCGGCGTCAGATGGCTCTTTTTTGCGCAAAACGCCAGTCCTTACGGGCGCAGCAGCACCTTGCCCATGACGCCGCGGCTGGAAAACACCTCCAGCGCCCGCGCCGTCTCGGCCAGCGGAAACACAGCATGGACATGCGCCGAGAGCTTGCCTGCCGCAGTCCATTCCATGAGGTCGTGCATATTCGCCCGATGCGCCTCGGGAAATCGGCGCGTCCACTCACCCCAGAATACGCCGCGAATGTCGCAGCTTTTCAGCAGCGGAAGGTTGAGCGGGATCTTCGGAATTTCGCCGGCCGCAAAACCGATGACGAGAAAGCGTCCGCCCCAAGCCATGGCGCGCAGCGCCGACTCGGCATAGGCGCCGCCGACGGGATCGTAAACAACATCGACGCCCTTGCCGCCGGTGCGCTCGCGTAGCGCATCGCGCAAATTCTCTTTCGTATAGTCGATGACGGCGTCGGCGCCCCGTTCGCGCGCGAACGCGAG
>JAFKKS010000328.1 GCA_017304555.1 Hyphomicrobiales bacterium | reverse complement strand
CCACGTCATTGCGCCAACCGCCGATCGGGATAGAAGGCCCTCCCGGATCGGTCCGACGTTTGAGCGTGATCCGGTCGAACACGGCCCAGCCGAGGATCGAGCCGAACAGGACGATCGAGCCGAGGTCGCCGTTGGCGATCAGGTGCGCGACGGCCCAGAGCTTCACGCCAACCAGCATCGGATGCTTGAGCACGCGCGCGATATTCCCGCGCGCGTAGGCGGCCACGATGCAGATGCTGGCGGGCCACATCAGCGCGACCGTAACGTGCCGCGTCCAAGCCGGGGGGTACCAGACATCGATCCCGCCGCTCGCCCGATAGCGGGCAAATCCGTAAGCGATCAGACCGATCGCAAGCGCCGAGAGGAGCGAATAGGCAATTTTATAGGTCGCCTCCCCGACGCGCGCGATGACGGCCGCGCGCTGCTCCCGCGCTGTCGTGAACGCATGCACGCCGATGAACAGCGCGAGGCCGACAACCATGATGGCGAAGCCCATGAAGCCTCCTCGTCTATGTCCCAAGCGTCACGACAACCGCATAGCAGTTTAGAACGACGCTAGAAACTGTACTGCCCGGCCCTGACTATTCGCGTATTGCGAGCTTTTGTGGATTTCTACCTATTGACGCTGAGGGGCAGCTGTTGGAGAACGCGGCCCGCCTTCCCTTGCCCTCGCTCGGAGCGCATCCCTTGCCCAGTCTAAAAGCGCTGACGCTGTCCCTCGCGGCGATTCTGATCGCTGCTGCCCCGGCCGCCGGTCAGGAATGGCCGACCAAACTGGTGCGAATCGTGGTGCCCTTCGGTCCCGGATCGACGCCCGACATCATCGGCCGCATCCTCGCGGAGCAGCTTCAGCAGCGTCTCCACCAAACCTTCGTGGTCGAGAACAAGCCGGGCGCCAGCGGCAATATCGGAACGGACGCTGTTGCGAAGGCCGCGCCGGACGGGGCGACGATCGGCATCTCGTTGGGCGGCCCGCTCGCCATCAACACGATTCTGTTTTCGAAACTGCCTTACGATCCGCATAAGGACATCGCGCCGATTTCGCTGCTCACCGCCATGCCGAGCGTCTTAGCCGTACCGGCGAGCCTCGGTGTGAAGAACGTCGCGGAATTCGTGGCACTGCTGAAGAAAGACGCGGGGGCTATCAGCTACGGCTCGATCGGCGCCGGCTCGCTGTCGCAGCTTTGCATGGAAGCGATCGGGCTCAAGGCGGGCGGCGGCAAGATGGTGCACGTCGCCTATCCAAGCTCGCCGGCTGCGGTGACCGCGGTCATCCGCGGTGAAGTGCAGGCGGTGTGCCTGCCGGCAATCTCGGTGACGCCGCAACTCTCGTCCGGCACCGTGAAGATCCTCGCGGTGACGACGCCGGAGCGTTCGCCGTTCCTGTCTGAAATACCGACCCTCAAGGAGAGCGGCATCGACGTGCAGTCCGACGCCTGGAATGCGCTGATCGCGCCCGCCGGCACACCGCCCGCGATGATCGCAAAAATGAACGCCGACGTTCGCGAGGTGCTGGCGACGCCCGCCGTCGTCGAACGATTGAAGACGCAGCTGATCTCCCCCTACCCGTCCACGCCCGAGGAAGCGCGCAAGAAAATCGAAGACGAAAAAGGCCTTTGGACGGACGTGATTTCCGCAGCCGGAATCAAGATCAACTAGGGCACAATGCGTTCAACTTGCTCCGTATGCCCGGCTTTATGCCGGGCATCCACGTCTTAAAGACTTTGCAAACTCGAAGACGTGGATGGCCGGGACAAGCCCGACCATGACGTATCATATGTTCTTCACGTCCTTCACGTCCGTGAAGGTGACGCCCGGCGAGCGCTCGCGCGTGTAGTCGAGATAGAACTGGTTGCGCGCGAGGAAGACCGGATCGCCGTCGAGATCATCGGCAATGCCGGCGCTGTTTGACTGCACGAAGGTGTCGAGCGTCTTGCGGTCGTTGGCGCCGATCCAGCGCGCGAGCTGAAACTCCGGCACATCGAATCCGATTTCGACGCCGTATTCATTGGCGAGCCGATCGCGCAGCACATCGAGTTGCAGTGGCCCGACCACGCCGACGAGCGCGGGCGAGCCATCGCGCGGACGCAGCACTTGCACGACGCCCTCCTCCGCCAGTTCCTGCAGCGCGGCGTTGAGTTTCTTCGACTTCATCTTGTCGGTGAGCCGAACGCGGCGGAGGATTTCCGCAGCGAAGCTCGGCACGCCGACGAAATTGAAGTCCTCGCCTTCCGTCAGCGTGTCACCGATGCGCAGCGTGCCGTGATTGGGGATGCCGACGACATCGCCAGCATAGGCTTCGTCAGCGATAGCGCGATCCTGCGCGAAGAAAAAGTGCGGCGCCGCGAGCGTCATCGGCTTGCCGGTGCGCACGAGCTTCGCCTTCATGCCGCGCTCGAGCTTGCCGGAGCACAAGCGCGCGAATGCGATGCGGTCGCGATGCTTCGGGTCCATGTTCGCCTGGATCTTGAAGACGAAAGCGCTCATCGCCGGATCGGTCGCTTCGACCTTGCCCTTGTCGGCCGCTTGCGCGCGCGGCGGCGGCGCGTAAGCCGAGAGCACATCCAGCAGATCGCTGACGCCAAAATTCTTCAGCGCCGAACCGAACAACACCGGCGTCAGATGCCCGTCGCGGAACGCGGCAAGATCGAACGGCTTCGACGCTTCCTTCACCAGTTCCAGCTCATCGCCGATCGCCGCACCGTCGAGCGTCGCATTGACGGTGCTGATTTCACCGATGTCGATCTCGCGCGCGGGCGCCGCCTTCGAGCCGTCGCCTTCCATCAAGCGCACCGATGACGACGAGAGATCCGCCGTACCGATGAAGTCCCGGCCACGGCCAATTGGCCAGGTGACCGGCGTCGTGTCGAGCGCCAGCGTCTTCTCGATCTCGTCGAGAAGGTCGAGCGGATCGCGGCTCTCGCGGTCCATCTTGTTGACGAAGGTGACGATCGGAATGTCGCGCAAGCGGCATACCTCGAACAGCTTGCGGGTACGTGCCTCGATGCCGCGCGCCGCGTCGATCACCATCACCGCCGAGTCGACGGCGGTGAGCGTGCGATAGGTATCGTCGGAAAAGTCTTCGTGGCCTGGCGTGTCGAGCAGATTGAACACGCACCCCTGGTACTCGAACGTCATCACCGAGGTGACGACGGAGATGCCGCGCTCGCGCTCAATCGCCATCCAGTCGGAGCGCGTCGAGCGCCGATCGCGCTTCGCCTTCACCTGGCCGGCGAGATTGATGGCGCCGCCGAACAGCAGCAGCTTCTCGGTCAGCGTGGTCTTGCCGGCGTCCGGATGCGAGATGATCGCGAAGGTGCGGCGGCGGGCCACCTCGGCGGCAAGCGGCGACCCGCGCGAAGGCGCCGTTTCGGGAACAGTCATGGTCATTGCGGCCATGTGGCAGGGAACGGTCCTTCGGGCAAGGGCCGTGCTAGCCTGGGCAGGTGAAAATCGGAGGCAAGCCGCGATGCTGAAACATGTGGAAGCCGGCGTTCTCGACGTCGCCTATGGGGAATCCGGCGACGCTGGCGGCTGGCCGGTCGTGCTGCTGCACGGCTTTCCCTACGACATCCATAGTTTCGACGATGTCGCCCCTCGCCTCGCCGCCAAGGGCGCCCGCGTCATCGTTCCCTATCTACGCGGCTATGGGCCAACCCGGTTCCGCTCGCCGGCGACGCCGCGTTCGGGGGAGCAAGCAGCGCTGGGCGCCGACCTTCTGGCGTTGCTCGATGCGCTGAGCATCCCTTCGGCCGTGCTCGCCGGCTACGACTGGGGCGGCCGCGCCGCCTGCATCGTTTCCGCCTTGTGGCCGGAACGCGCGCGCGGGCTCGTCTCGGTCAACAGCTACAACATTCAGGACATCGCCCGCTCGGGCGAGCCGGCGCGCCCCGAGAATGAGCACCGTCACTGGTACCAGTATTATTTTCACGGCGAGCGCGGCCGCGCCGGACTGACGCAGAACCGGCATCCGCTCTGCAAGTTGCTTTGGAAACTTTGGTCACCGACCTGGGCGTTCGACGATCCGACTTACGACCGAACGGCGGAAGCTTTCGACAATCCCGATTTCGTCGATGTCGTGATCCAATCGTACCGGCACCGCTACGCGCTCGTGCCAGGCGATCCCGCTTATGCTGAGATTGAGCGGAAGCTTGCGGAGCAGCCGCCGATCACAGTTCCGGCGATCTCGATCGACGGCGCGGCGGACGGTGTGATGGGCCTCGGCGGAACCGCGAAGCATGCGCGGCAATTCACCGGCCGGCACGAGCATCGCGTCATCGACAATGTCGGGCACAACCCGCCGCAGGAAGCGCCGGAGGCCTTCGCCGATGCGGTGCTCACGGTTGCGGGGTGGACGCGGTAAGGCCTCCCCTCGTCGTCATGGCCAGGCTTGTCCCGGCCATCCACGTCTTTCTGCCTTTAAGACGTGGATGCCCGCAACAGGTGCGGGCATGACGAGAAAACTCTCGCCTATCACCCCTTCGTCTTCACCGCCTTCTCATACTCATCGGCCTTGAAGCCGAGCAGGAACTTGTCGCGGCCGAGGTCGAGCACCGGCCGTTTGATCATCGACGGCTGCTCCAGCATCATCGCGATCGCCTTCGTTTTCGTGATGCCTTCCTTCTGCGCATCGGGAAGCTTCTTGAAGGTGGCGCTGTTACGGTTGAACACAGCCTCCCAACCGAGCGCCTTGCACCACGTCTCCAGGTCGTCGCGACTGAAGCCGTCCTTCGTCTTGAAGTCGTGAAAGGCGTAGTCGACCTTGCGGCTCTCGAGCCACGCCCGCGCCTTCTTCACCGTGTCGCAGTTGCGGATGCCGTACATCGCGATGGGCATGTGTCCTCTCTAGTCAACTCCGAGCCATCATCCATGCAGCGCCCATTGTCCGAGCAGTCTGTGGCCCTCACCTCTCACGCTGTGAATGAGAACGAACTCTGCGACAAGCCAGGTGATCGGATCAATGGGTTGTTCTTCGATACCGCGCTCGCCATACAATAAAGTCAGGTGCGGCGTGAAGCGCGGCCGCAGCCGGCGGCCGAGGCCGGCGCGCACCAACGCGTGACCGAGAACGCGGTAGAGTATCTCGATCTCCGCTTCCCCTGCCCCTGCGCGCGGCAGCAGAACCAGCGGCCACTGGCGCCCGGCAAAGCTCATCGCGCGATCAAGCGTCAGCGCAAAAGCCGGCATAGCCAACGCTGTCGTCTCGGCTGCCCTTTTCAGCGCAGCCTCCATCGCGCGCGGTCCAACTAAGGACCGGCTCGGCGCATGCAGCGAAACGTGCAGCCGATCAACCGGCCGCACTTTCGCGCTCAGGCCCGACCGACACCGCATCTCTTCAGCGCGTTGCCCGATGCATAGGCCAGCCAACTGTGGAGGACGAAGCGCAAAGAACAGGCTCTGTCGGCGCGACGTTTCACTTTCAAACCAAGGAAATGAGAGCTGCTGAGCCATGACGTCACCGTCGATTGGATCGGCTATGTTCCTGTTATGTTCTTTTCATGTCAAGCGCCAAAATGGGCGCTTGCGGCGCCTGACCGCGAATGTCTGAAGCTGCGGGCAACCGGTCTCGCCCACGACGCGTCAGGGGCCGCAGCGATGCCGCCGGCCAGCGATCAGCCGCAACCAAGGCGCCAGATGAAACGCGCTCATCAGCAGATACATCGCGACCATGCCGGTGAGCGGTGACGCCGCCGGCGCGCAGAGCATCTCGGGCCCGCCAGCCCTATGCGTCAGCAGCGCCATGACCGCGAAAGTCGGCGCGGCCGCGAGATGCAGCCCGCGGGCCGCCACGCCGAGGCTCAAGACGCCGTTGCCTCTTGAAGCCCGCGCAGGACTGGCTGGAAGACAGACGTCCGCCATAGCCTTACTCCTCATCTCGCGTGAGCCTCGACTAGCTTTCCGTTTTCCGGAAGGCCGCCTCTCCGGCGTCGGAGACCCTGACCCATTCGGGGTCGGGCGCGGCGCCCGGAACGTAGCTGTCGTTCCAGTTCCACCACTTGTAAGGCCGGCTCTGTGGATAGCCTTCCGGCGAGTCCTCCCAGATCTCCTGACGACCAAGCG
>JAFKKS010000327.1 GCA_017304555.1 Hyphomicrobiales bacterium | reverse complement strand
CGCGGGGAGAGGTGAAACCGGCGAGGTCCGTTATTTCCGCCGCACCGCGATATTGTCGATCAGGCGGGTCTTGCCGAGTTTTGCCGCCACCAGCAGACGCAGCGCGCCGGCATCGGTCGTCGCGGGGGCCAGCGTCTCGGCGTTACGAAGTTCCAGATAGTCGAGGACGAAGCCGCCGCGCGCGATCGTTTTGCGGCCCTTCGCGAGCACGCCGGCCGCGCGTTCACCCGCTCCGATCCGCGCCGCGCAGTCGCGCAGCACCTGATGCAAGAGCGGCGCCAGCGCCCGCTCCTGATCCGAGAGGTACGCGTTGCGCGACGACATCGCGAGACCGTCCTTCTCGCGCACGGTCGGCGCGCCGACGATGCGGCTCGGGATGTTGAGGTCCTTCGCCATCTGCGCCACGACCTTGAGCTGCTGATAGTCCTTCTCGCCGAATATCGCGACATCCGGCAGGCATTGCAGCAGCAGCTTGCAGACGATCGTCGTCACGCCGCCGAAAAAATGCGGCCGCGAGGCGTCCTCGAGCCCGGCTGTCGCGGGCCCCTCAAGCACGATCCGGGTGACGAAGTCGCGCGGATACATCACCTCGACCGGCGGGTTCCAGACGACGTCAGCCCCGACCTCACGCAATGCTGCAATGTCCGCCTCGAACGTGCGGGGGTAGCTCTTGAAATCCTCGGTCGGAGCGAACTGCGTCGGGTTGACGAAGATCGACACGATGATGCGCTTCGCCTTCCGCCGCGCCGCCCGCACCAGCGAGAGATGGCCGTCGTGAAGCGCGCCCATCGTCGGGACGAGCGCAACCGCCTCCCCGGCTTTCCGATACTGCGCGACCTGCCGGCGCAGGCGCGCGAGATCACGCACCACAATCAGTTTATGCGTCATGTCCGTTCGATCGATAATGCCAGTACCGATGGCGCCGGTTGCCGATTTGTGGACTGCCGCAAACTCACGCTGTCGGAAATTTACTTGGCGAGCTTGAGGCCGGTGAATCGTATGATCCCGTCAGGGTGCGGAACGAAGCCGGAGAGTTTCTTGGTCGTCCCCCAGAACCATTTGAGATGGTAGAGAAAGAGATATGGGCGCGCCGGGAGATATATGGCCGCGGCGTCCGCGTAAAGCTTCACCCGCTTCGCCGTATCGGTGGTCGAGCGGGCCGCATGCAGCACCTCGTCCAGCTTCGGATCGCAGTACTTGCCCCAATTGACGAAGCCGTCGCATGCCGCCCAGATCGAGATGTTGGCGTCGGGGTCGGCGCGGCCGCTCCAGATCAGCAGCGCCATCTCGTAGGTGCCGGCCTTGATGTGGCTGAGCAGCGTGGCGGACTCGATGGTCATCAGCTTGACGTCGAAGCCCGCCTCCCCGGCCATCGCCTGGATGATCTGGCCCACGCGGCCGTCGACCGGGTCCGTGCTGACCATCAGCGTCACGGGAACGCGGCCTTTGCCCGCTTCGGCAACGAGCGCTTTGGCTTTCGCCAGATCGCGCTTCGGCACGGGGAAATCCTTGGCGTAGTAGGTCGTGCCGGGCGCTTCCGGCTGATTGCTGGGAATGAAGAGCCCGTCGAACACGACCTGGTTGATCGCTTCGCGGTCGAGCGACAGATCAAACGCCTCGCGCAGCTTCTGGCTGCTGCCGAGCGGCGTCTTCGCCGCCTCCCCCTTGTTGGTGTTGATCGATAGCACCCGGTAGCCGACCGACACGCTCTCGAAGAGCTGCAGGCGTGAGTCCGAGCGCACGATCGACAGGTCGGTCGGCGATACCCGCTCACTGATCTCGAAGCTTCCCGAGCGCAGGTTCGCCAAGCGCACCGTATCGTCCGGCACCGGCAGGAAGCTCACGCGGTCGATATGGATCGCCGCCGCGTTCCAGTACTTGTCGAACTTCTCGAACACGAGGCGATCCTGCGGCACCCACTCGACGAACTTGTAGGGCCCGGCGCACACCGGCCGCGTCGCGAGCTTCTCGCCCAGTTCCCGCGCCGCCTTCGGCGACACCATCATGCCGGCGCGGTCGGCAAGTTGCGCCAGGAGCGGCGCGTAAGGCTCCGACAGATCGAGCCGCACCGTCAGGGGATCGACAACGACGACATCCTTGATCGGCTTGAGTTCGGACTTGCGGCGCGAATAGGACGCGGTCTTGTCACGCTCGATATTGAATTTCACCGCCTCGGCGTTGAACGGCTCGCCGTCGTGGAAGACGACGTTCGGCCGCAGCTTCAGCGTCAACGACAGCGCGTCAGGCGACCACGACCATTCCGTCGCCAGTTGCGGCACGTATTGCAGCTTCGCATCGAGATCGAGCAGCTTGTCGCAAGGCGCGGAGAACACTTCACGATCGACGAAGCTCGCGCTCTGCGCCGGGTCGAGCGTCGCCGGATCGGCGAAGAGCCCGATGCGCAACGTGTCACCGACAGCCGGCGTGAGATGGAACACAGTCGCGAGCGCGACCCATCGTAAAGAACGCCACATATCAATCCCTTCCCCGCAAGCGCTGCTATCCAATCTTATCCAACGTTACGACGATGCCAGATGCTCGCGCATCCAGCGTAGCGATCATGCGCATAGCAGGCGCGCGCGCTCGTAACCAAATTTCGCTTTGCATGGCACTCCCGTCTTGACCGCATCGTGTTCCGCTCCGAAGATGAAAACTGTCACGGGATCGGCGTCATGTTGATTGAGTCCGTGGTCGGCGTACCAAAGTCCGCTCACGTCATCGTCATTGGCAACGAAAAAGGCGGCTCGGGCAAATCCACAACGAGCATGCATGTTGCCGTCGCGCTTTTGAAAAGCGGCCAGCGCGTCGCTACGATCGATCTCGACAGCCGCCAGAAAAGCCTCACGCATTATATCGAGAACCGGCGTTCTTGGTCGAAGCGCACGAACCTTCGTTTGGAGATACCGACGCACTATCACATTGATTGCGCCGGCGACCCGCATGGTGAAGGCGATGAGGCCGCCTTCTCGGCGTTCAACCAGGCGATCTGCAGCATCGAGCACGACCATGACTTCGTCGTGATTGATACGCCGGGCAGCGATGACGACCTGATGCGGCTGGCGCACTCTCTGGCGGACACGCTCATCACTCCGCTCAACGATAGCTTTGTGGATTTCGACGTCCTCGCGAGCGTCGATCCCGAGACCTTCGCCGTGATCGGCGTCAGCCACTATGCCGCGATGGTGCGTGAGGCGCGCCGCCAGCGCCGGCTTGTCGACGGGGGCTTGACCGATTGGGTGATCCTGCGCAATCGCCTGACCGCCATCGGCTCGCGCAACAAGCAGATGATGGCGGAGAGCCTGAACGAGTTGTCGCGCCAGATGGCGTTTCGGCTCGCGGACGGCTTTTCCGAGCGCGTCGTCTACCGCGAGTTCTTCCCCCGCGGCCTCACCGCCCTCGACGAGATCACGGAAACGACCCTCGGCGCGAAGCCAAGCCTTTCGCATGTCGCAGCACGTCAGGAAGTGCGCGCCCTGCTCGAGCGCCTGCGTCTGCCGCTCGATGAACGCGGCCGCCGCCGCGCCGCAGCCCGGGCGGAATGGGTCGGCTGCGCCTCCACGCCACTCGAGGTCCACGACATCCTCGCCGACTGAACCTGACCTCGCGTGCGCCGAACGGCCGCGCCACGCTTGCGCGCGCGTGGCAGAATGCCACCTATAGGCAACCTGTAACCTCCGGGATCTTCTCCGGCACGCGCGACCATGAGCAACGATCGGTCAGACCGCACCCCCGTCGATAAACGCCGGCCGCTGCCGGAGGCGTCGTCGCGCGCGGAGGTCGATGCGTTCCTGGCCAAGGTCCGCGCAACGGCGCCAACCGTCGAGGCAGGACAGCGCGGCCGCCTCCTCTTTGCGCTCGACGCCACCATGAGCCGCCAACCGACCTGGGACGCGGCCTGCCGTCTGCAGGCCGAGATGTTCAACGCCGCCGCTGCCGTCGGCGGCCTCGATGTCCAGCTTGTCTATTATCGCGGCTTCGGCGAGTGCCGTGCCTCGCGCTGGGTCTCGCAACCGGACCGGCTGGCCGACCTGATGCAGCGGATCGATTGCCGCGGCGGGCATACGCAGATCGGCAAAATCCTCGCCCATGCGCGCCGCGAAACCGCGCAGACCAAGGTGCAGACGCTGGTCTTCGTCGGAGACGCAATGGAGGAAGCGATCGACGACCTCGCCGCCGGCGCGGGCGAACTCGGCCTGCTCGGCGTCCCCGCTTTGATGTTCCAAGAAGGCTCTGACGCGACCGCGGAGCGCGCCTTCCGTGAGATCGCGCGGCTGACGCGCGGCGCCTATTGCCGCTTCGACTCCGGCGCCGCCGACACGC
Source organism: Hyphomicrobiales bacterium (assembly GCA_017304555.1). Taxonomy (GTDB): domain Bacteria; phylum Pseudomonadota; class Alphaproteobacteria; order Rhizobiales; family Xanthobacteraceae; genus JAFKKS01. The sequence goes on along the minus strand of JAFKKS010000327.1, from coordinate 1,742 downwards.
TGCGGGAGCTGCTGCGAGCCGCAGCGGTCTATGCGGCCGGCGGCGTCAAGGCGCTGCGTGACCTGTCGCAGCGGCGGCATGCCGGCGCCACCCTGCTCCTGCAGCAACTGGGTTAGACATGCCTCAGCTGCTTCTCGGCGTCGTCGTTCTCTTCCTGATCTTGTGGGGTCTTAAGCATCTGTCCAAGGCCGACCCACGCCGCGTCGCGCGCAGCGTCAAGGCCGTGGGTGGCGTCGGCGCGCTTGCGAGCGCAGCCGCCTTGCTCGTTACCGGACGGTTCGCCGTCGCCGTCCCCCTCGGCATCGCCGGGCTTGCCTTGCTCGGGCTATGGCCGGGCGGCGCGCGCGGAGGCTTCGGCGGCCGCTGGAACAAGCGCTCCGGACAAGTATCGCGGATCCGCACGGCCTTTGCCGAGATGGAGCTCGATCATGACAGCGGGCAGATGCGCGGACGTATCCTCGCCGGCCCCTACGAAGGCCAGTCGCTCGATGCGATCGATGTGAAGACGCTCGTCGGCTTGCTGGGCGGCATCGACGAGGAAAGCCGCGCCTTACTGGCAGCGTATCTTGACCGCCGCGATCCCCGCTGGCGTGAGGACCCGGAGCCGGACGCGGCAGCGGGGTCCGGTGGGGCGTCGTTTGGCGGCGGGCCAATGACGCAGCAGGAGGCCTATCAGATCCTTGGCCTTCAGCCGGGAGCGAGCGCCGACGAAATCGGTCGTGCGCACCGGTCCCTCATGAAGAAACTGCATCCCGACCAGGGGGGCCCGACGTACCTCGCGGCTCGCGTCAACCAGGCCAAGGACATACTGCTTCGTCGACATCAGTGACGGACTCCAAACAAAACGATCACCGTCGACAGCCCCTACCGATTGACGCCCCGTCGCCATTTTTGGGCCCTCAGTTCCTGAGCGCCAGGCACGCGATTTCATTCCGCTTCAAAGCTTTGCAAGCGGCCCTCGCGCGATCTTCGTTGAACCCGGCGAAACGTGCGCGATACAGCGTCGCCTCGCCCTTGATGATGCGCTCGGTGAAGGGCTCCGCGCGATCGAGCCCACCGGCACCCAATTCCTGCACCGATTTCAACCGGTCGCGCGCCTGCTCTTCGCCAGGAAACGCGCCGACCTGAATGATCCACCCACCTGCGTGTGACGGTGCCGACGACGACGCGCTGACGGCATTGGTCGGCGCCGTATTCTCGGAGGACGCCACCTGCTGCCGCGTAGCGCTCGCCGTTGCGTGTTGCGCGCCGCGCTTCACGACGGAAAGCGTCTTGACCACTTTGGGCTGGATCGGCGCGGCCGAGCCAGGCGCCGGTGCGGGTGTCGGAACGGGCGCAGCAAGCGCCTCTTCACGCCATGGCGCGCGCACCGGGATGCGCGCATCGGCGCTCGCAACGGCAACCGGCGCTGCGGGAGCATTCGATTCCGCGATCTGCGGCGCGGTGCGGCGGACGGACGCTTCCTTGATATTGCCCTCAAGCAACTGCCGCATGCGCGCGTCGCGAGCGCGGCCCGATTTGCCGCCGAGGACGACGCCGATCAAATACCGGCCATCGCGATGCAGCGACGTGACCAGGTTGAAACCGGACGCACGGATATAACCGGTCTTGATGCCGTCAACGCCCTCGACACGCCCGAGCAGCCGGTTGTGATTCCGAATGGACCGTCCGCGGAATGTAAAGGAGCGCGTGCTGAAGTAGCGATAGAAACGCGGGAAGCGCTCCTGAATGGCGCGGCCGAG